>CBHWBD010000074.1:0-22079 GCA_966111775.1 uncultured Comamonadaceae bacterium
CGCCGCAGCGCCAGCACCGGCGCGCGGTCGTCGGTGAAGAAGCGCACCAGCGCATTCGTGCCGGCGTACAGCGGCCCGGCCTCGCGGCGGTGCTCGGCCTCGTAGGCCAGCAGGGGCCCGAGCCCGCCGGGATCGCGAGCCGCATCCAGCCGCCCGGCCAGGGCCTCGATGCCATAGAGGCCCAGGTTGTAGCCATGGGCCGTCACCGGATGCATGCCGACGGCGGCATCGCCGATCAGCGCGAAGCGCGGCGCCACGAAACGCTCGGCCCAGACCGCCACCAGCGGGTAGACATGGCGGGCGCCGGCCACTCGCATCTCGCCCAGCCGCCCCTCGGCGGCTGACCGGATGGCGGCCGCCAGAGCGGCATCGTCCATGGCCGCCAGGCGCGGCAGTTCCGCATTGACGACGGTCCACACCGCCGAGCTGCGCTGCCCATTCATCGGCAACAGGGCCAGCGTGTGACCCTGCAGAAAGCACTCCTGGGCCAGGCCCTGGTGGTCGACTTCATGGGCCAGCGGCACCAGCAGCGCGCTGCGACCGAAGTCGCGATGGCGGGCGCCGATGCCGGCCAGGCGGCGCAGCGTCGAGAAGCGGCTGTCGGCGGCGACCACCAGCTGCGCTGCATGCACCTCGCCACAGCGGGTGCGCAGGCGTGCCTCGACCGCCCCGGTCTCGAAGCCCACCACCGTACGCCCACAAAGCACGGGCACGCCGCGCTCGCGCACGCCGGCCCAGGCCGCCGCGCGCAAGCGGTGGTTGGACACCAGCCAACCCAGCTCCCGGCCCCCGGCCTCGAAAGGCAGGGCCGTGCGCGAGCCGCTGGAGCGCACGCTGGCGCTGCGCAACGGTGCAATGTCGGGCAGGCGCTGCCACAGGCCCAGGCCCTGCAGCAGTCGGCGCGAACGATGGGTCAGCGCGATCTCGCGACCGTCATCCGACGGTGCAGCCAGCACGGCTTCATCGGCCTGTTCCAGCACCTGGACGGCGAGGCCACGGTCATGCAGGGCACAGGCCAGCGCGAGACCCGCCGGGCCGGCGCCGCTGATCAGCACCTGGGGTGAATTCGAAGCAGACATGGTCGCAGCCTAGGTGGCCACGGCAGGTCCCGCCTTGACCCAGGTCAGGAGGCCTCGGAATCGCCCTCGCTCTCCTCCAGCGTCTGCAGCTCGACGAGGCGGCGGTACAGGCCACCCTCGAGGGCCATCAGGTCTTCGTGGCGGCCGCGCTCCTGCAGATGCCCGTGGTTGAGCACCAGGATCTGGTCGGCCGCACGGATGGTGGACAGCCGGTGCGCGATGGCCACCACCGTCACACGCCCATGCAGGGCCGTCAGCGCCTGGCCGACCAGCTGCTCGGTGGCGCTGTCGATATTGCTGGTGGCCTCGTCCAGGAACAGGATGCGCGGCGCCCCGGCCAGAGCCCGTGCCATCGCCAGCAACTGCTTCTGCCCGGTGGACACGCGGGCGCCGCCCTCACCCAGCCTGGTCTCATAGCCCTGAGGCAAGGCGAGGATGAAGTCATGCGCTCGCGCCGCCCTGGCGGCGTCCTCGACGTCCTCGTCGCTGATGCCGGAGCGGCCCATGGCGATGTTGTCGCGCACGCTGGCCGCCATCAGATAGGGCTCCTGCGGCACCAGGCCCACGGCGTCGCGGAAGGCCGCGTCGGGCACGCTGGCCAGGGCCTGGCCGTCCACGGTGATGCGACCTTGCTGCGCGGTGTAGAAGCGCAGCAGCAGCGACAGCAGCGTGCTCTTGCCGCTGCCGGTGTGACCGACGATGCCGACAAACGTGCCGGCCGGAATGTCCACATCCACGCCATGCAGCACCGGCCGCGCCGGGTCGTAGCCGAAGCTCAGCCCCTCGATGCGGATGCTGCCCTGGGCGATATCGCGCCCGTCCTGTGCCGGCCCGCGGTGCTCGTCTTCCTCCAGCAGCGTGCGCACGCGCGACGCTGCCACCATCGCCTGCTGCAGCTGGCCGAACTGCATGGTGATCTGGATCAGCGGCTCGACGACACGGGCGATATAGCTGAGGAAGGCATATAGCAGGCCCACCTCCAACCCTGACAGCTCGCGCCGGCCGAAGCTGTAGATGACGGTGACCAGCAGCAGCACATTCATCAGGTCCAGGGCCGGGCGCAGCAGCCAGGCGTTGGCGCGGAGCTCGGCGATGCGCGACAGGCGGTGCTCGGCATTGGTGGTCTCGAAGCGCGCACCGAAGCGCGCCGCCGCGCCGCTGGCCTGCAGCACCGCCATGCCGGCCATGCTCTCGGCCATCTGGGCATTGATGTCGCTGCGCAATTGGCGGGTGCGCGCCACGGCCGGCGCCGACAGCTTCTGGTAGCCCAGGATGATGACCACCATGGCCGGCACCAGGGTCGCGACGATGAGCATCAGCCGCCAGTCCAGCCAGGCCATGGCCACCAGCGAGCCGAAGACGACGATGGTCGAGTCCAGCATCACATACAGCACCTGGCGGTAGAGCTGGTTGACCGCCTCGGTGTCGTTGGTGACGCGGCTGACGAGCTGGCCGGTGATGGCCTTGTCGAAGAAGGCCATGGGCAGGGCCAGCACGTGGGCATAGACACGCTCGCGCAGCCTCAGCACCGAGCGCCGCGCCACGCCGGCCATGCGCGACAGCTGGGCATAGCGTATCCATGTGGCCGCGAAGCCCACCAACAGCACCAGCCCCAGCAGCGTGGCCATTTCGCCGATGTCGTAGCGGCCGGGCAGCAGGTGGTGGTCGATATAGCGCTTGCCGAGGATGGGGCCGATGGCCTCCAGCGCGGCGGAGATGACCAGCCACAGGCCGCCGCGGAGCAGATGCGGCTTCTCCGGCCGGGCCGCATCCAGCAGCAGACCGACGCTCTTCCAGGGTTGTTCAGGCCGCATCCAGGCTCGCTTCAATCTGCTGATAGCGCCATTGCGCCGCGTACCAGCCGCCCAGGGCCAGCAGCTCGGCATGGGTGCCGCGTTCGATGACATGGCCCTGCTTGAGCACGATGACCTCGTCGGCATCCATGACCGCCGACAAGCGGTGGGCGATGACGATGACGCTGCGGTCGGCGCGTGCAGCGCGCAGCTCGCGCAGGTGGTCGAGGATGGCCGTCTCGGTACCGGTGTCGACGGCCGACAGCGCATCGTCCAGCACCAGCAGCGAGGCATCCGACAGCAGGGCCCGCGCAATGGCGACGCGCTGGCGCTGGCCACCCGACAAGGTCACGCCGCGCTCGCCGACCTCGGTGGCGTAGCCGTTGGGCAGGCGGGCGATGTCGTCATGCACGGCGGCCAGGCGCGCCGCCGCCTCGACCTCCTCGCGGCTGGCGCCAGGCCGGGCCAGCGCGATGTTGTCGGCCACCGAAGCCGAGAACAGGAAGGGCTCCTGAGGCACCCAGGCGATATGGGCACGCAGTGTGGCCAGCGGCAGTTCGGGCAGAACGACACCCCCCAGCATCAGCCGGCCCGCATCGGGTTCGGCCTGGCGCAGCAGCAGGCGCACCAAGGTCGACTTGCCGGCACCCGTCGCACCGACGATGCCCAGCGTCTTGCCCGGCGCGAGCTTCAGGTCCACGCCTTCCAGCGCCGGCCGCTTGGCGCCGGGGAAGCTGAATGTCAGGCCGTCCGCGCGCAGGCTCGTGTCGGCGGGCAGGGCCGCCCTGCCCTCGTCCTTCAGCGTCAGCGGCGCATCCAGCACCGGCGCCAGCCGCGTCCAGGCCGCGCGGCCGCGCTCCAGCAAGGCCAGCACCCAGCCGGCCGCGAACATCGGCCAGATCAACTGGCCGAGGTACATCGTGAAGGCGGTCAGCTGGCCGATGCTGATCTCGCCGCGCGCCACCAGCCAGCCGCCCACCGCCAGCGCGATGGCCGTCGCCGCGCCCAGCGTCATGCCGACGGCGGGCTCGTAGGCGGCCTCCCAGCGCTGTGAACGGAAACTCGCTTCGGCGGCCTTCTCGGCCAGTTCGCCGAACTGCGCCTCGCTGCGCCCCACCAGGCCCAGGGCCCGGACGGTGCGCACACCCGACAGGCTTTCCTGCACCTGCTGGTTCAGGCCGCTGAAGGCGCCCAGCGAGTCCTGCGCCGCCTGGTGCAGATGACCCGAGATCCACCAGAAGGCCAGCCCCATCAAGGGGAAGGGCACGAGGGCGGCAAGACCCAGGCGCCAGTCGATGCCCAGCGTCATCATGGCCAGCACGAGGACCAGGGTCTGGCTGCCGTCGAAGCCCGCCAGCATGGCCTCGCCGGCGGCCTGCTCGACGGTGTCGATGTCGTTGGTCGCCAGCGCCATCAGGTCGCCGGTGCGCTGAGACTGGAAGTAAGCCGGCCCCTGCAGCGCGAGGCGCCCGAAGAGCCGCATGCGCAAGCGGGCACCGAGGCGGAAGGCTGCCTTGAACAGCGTCAGCCGCCAGCCGGCACGCAGCAGGTAGATGACGAGGCCGGCCCCCACGAGCAGGCCGAGTTGCTGCAGCAATGCCGCGCCGCGCAGATGGCCGGCCACCAGGGCGTCGACGACTTGGCCGACCTGGCGCGGGATCAAGACCGTCAGCACGGCGTTGCAGCTCAGCAGGGCGCCGGCAGCGGCATCGGCGCGCCAGTGCTCGCGCCCGACGGCGGCGAGCATGCGGGTGAGACTGGTGGGGGCGGGAGAAACGGCGGGGGCAGACATGCAGGGGTGCAGTGTCGCCGCGAAGGCCTAGGCGGGTTCGGGGCGGTCCCTCGATACCAGGGCCAGATAGTCGGCCATCGTGCCGCCGGCCAGGGGCTTGAACATGACGCGCAACTCGTTGAGCTGGTTGCCGATCTGGTAGCCGCTGCGGATGCGGGTCTCGACGAAGCCGCGCGACATCCAGAAACGCTCGCCGCGCGCATTGCCGATCACGACGCCCAGCCGCAACCAGCGGGCACCCGACTGGAAAGCCCAGGCCTCGACGGCGTCGTAGAGCCGCCGCGCGTCGCCCGAGCCCCGGCGCGCACCATCGACCATGAAGGTGCTGACGTTCCAGACCGTCGGCGCAAAGATATCGGAGACGAGGTTGGCCATGGCGACGAGCTCGCCGTCGGGCCGGGCAAAGCCGACGACCCACTTCTTCGTGTGCGGGACGCCCTCGGGCAGCAGGCCCTCGATCTCCTCGCGGGCCTCGTCAGGCCCGGCGGGCTCGCCCTGCACGATGAGGAAGTAGTCCGGGTTGGCCTCGAAGAAGCGCTGCAAGGCCGGGGCGTGCGAGGCCGTCAGCTCGACGGCACGGACGCCGTCGATGGGTGAGGCCGGAAGGACTTCCCCTGTCACGCTAGCCCTGCCAATGGATGTCCTCGCGGATTTCGACGACCGCGCAGCCCTCGATCAGGTCGAACTCCAGATAACCCGCATGCTCGGAAAACACCGCCGCCTGGCGTTCCAGCGGTTTGACCACGACGAAGGCCGAGCTGATCTTGTGCGTGCAACCGAAGGGGTAGCGGATCTCGACCCAGCGCTCGGGGCTGAAGTCGTAGGCGCTCAGGCCACGCTCCAGCAGCTCGGCCTCCGGTCGACCCACCTTCATGGCCACCTCGGCGACCCAGTCGCGCAGCACGTCCTTCCAGGGCCGCAAGGGCTTCAAGGTCATTTCAGGACTCATGCGATGTTCTCCCGCGGGCCGCCACCCACAGGCCCGCCCACGTCAGTAACCCATTCAGCAGCAGCAGTTCCAGCCCGATCTGATAGCCGCCCCAGGGCTGGCCGAAGTCCAGCACGGCGCACAAGGCCGGTGCGGCCAGACAGGCCACCAGCAGGGCAGCGCCCGACACCCGCCTGGGCGTGAACAGCGCGAAGGCGAACAGGCCCAGCAGCGGCCCATAGGTGTAGCCCGCCAGCTTCAGGATCAGATAGATCATGCTGGCACTGTCCAGCGCCTTGAAGCCCAGCACCAGCACGAGGAACAGCGCCGCGAAGCCCAGGTGCACGCGCCGGCGCGTCCTCACGTCCTCGCGAGGGATGCGCAGCAGGTCCAGGCAGGTGCTGGCCGTCAGCGCGGTCAGCGCGCCATCGGCGCTGGGCAGCAGGGCCGACACCAGGGCCAGCACGAAGACGACCTGCACCCAGGCCGGCAGGTATTGCATGACGACCGTGGGGAAGAGCGCGTCGCCGGCAGCGGCCAGGCCATGCTGGCGGGCAAACAGCGTCAGCAGCCCGCCCAACAGCAGGAAGGCCGCGACGACGACGAGCATCAGCACAGCCAGCACCCCCATGTTCTTCTGCGCGTCACGCAGCTTCGCGACCGACAGGCTCTTCTGCATCATTTCCTGGTCCAGGCCCGTCATCGCGATGGCGATGAACATGCCTGCCAGCAGGGCCTTGGCGGAAAAGTCGCGGCTCATGGGGTCGGCCACCCAGATGCGGTCGAGGCCCGCGGTGTCGAGCCGGGCCAGCGCGCCGCTCTGCCACAGCAGCGCCACGCAGACGAAGAGGCCGGTCAGCATGCCGGCGGTCTGCAGGGTGTCGGTCCAGACCAGGGCCTTCACGCCGCCCTCGACCGTGTAGAGCAGGATCATCACCAGCACGACCGCCGCGCCGACGGCGAAGGGCACGCCCAGCGGCTGCAGGATCAGCGTGTGCAGCACCGCCACGACGAGATAGAGCCGCGCGGTGGCGCCCAGCGTGCGGCTCAGCACGAAGAAGGCTGAGCCCAGGCGCTGGGCCGACGGGCCGAGGCGGTCGCCGAGCAGGCCGTAGATGGAGGCCAGCTTCAGGCGGTGGTAGGCCGGCAGCAGCACGAGGGCGATGACGGCATAACCGGCCACCTGGCCGAAGGCGATCTGCAGATAGCTGAAGCCGTTAGCGGCCACCGAGCCGGGCACGCTGATGAAAGTGACGCCGGACAACGACGTCCCGATCATTCCGAAGGCGACGACCGGCCAGGGACTTTCCCTGCCCCCCACATAGAAACCCTCAGCCCCCGAACCGTGCGAGACGCACCGCGCCAGCACCAACAGCCCGGCGAAATAGGTGAGAACCCCGAACAAAAGCAGTGCAGGCGACATGGGCCGGGATGATGCCCGAGGACACCCCCTCGAATGCGGTGGATCAAAACGTCATGAAGGATCAATAGGATGCGCCCCGTTTTGGGCAATTTTTACTAACCCGTCATGCAAATGAAAACCCTGGTGTCCCTTCTCGCGGCGGCGTTTGCTGCCCCCGCCGTGCTGGCCTCGACCAGCGGTGTCGTCATCAGCCAGGTGTATGGCGGTGGTGGCAACTCCGGCGCCACCTACAAGCGGGACTTCATCGAGCTCTTCAACGCAGGTTCGGCGCCTGTCGCGATCGGTGGCTGGTCGGTGCAGTACGCATCGAGCGCGGGCAGTACCTGGGCGACCACGGCAATCCCTGCCGGTGTGACCCTGCAGCCGGGCCAGTACTACCTGGTCGCCGAGGCCCTGGGCGCCGGTGGCACGGTGGACCTGACCGCTGACATCACGGGAACCATCCCCATGTCGGCCACGGCAGGCAAGGTGGCCCTGGCGCGCAGCCTGACCGCCCTGGCCGGCGTGGCCCCGACGACGGCGGAAGACATCGTCTCGTTCGGCACGGCAGCCACGGCCACCGAAGGCAGCCCCACGCCGACGCTGAGCAACACCACGGCGGCCCTGCGCGCCAGCAACGGCTGCACCGACACCAACAACAACAGCGCCGACTTCGCGACCGGCGCGCCCACCCCCCGCAACAGCGCCTCGCCGCTGGTGAGCTGCGGCAACGGGCCGGTCAACCAGCCCATCGTGCCGAACTGCCCGGACGGCGCCACCGCCGCCGGCACGGCCGTCAGCTTCAACGTGACGGCCACCGACGCCGACAGCCGCGTCAACGCCGCCAGCAAGATCGAGGCACCCGCCGCCTGGCCCAGCGGCATCACGCTGGGCAGTTTCGTGGCCGCGACCTCTGCTGGCGACACGGCCACCCAGGCCATCAATGTCGCGGGCAACGTGCCGGCCGGCAGCTACACGCTCAACCTCAAGTGGGACAACGACCAGGCCCAGACGGCCAGCTGCACGTTCAAGGTCGGCGTCACCGGCATCACCGCCATCTACAACATCCAGGGCAACGGCGCACAGAGCCCCATGCTCGGCCAGGCCGTGACCACCACGGGCGTGGTCACCAAGGTGATCAACAACGGCTTCTTCATGCAGGACCCGCTGGGCGATGGCAACCCGGCCACGTCGGACGGCATCTTCGTCTTCACCAGCACGGCACCGACGGTTTCGGTGGGCCAGGCCATCCAGCTGTCGGCCACCGTGGCCGAGTTCAACCCCGGCACCGCCGGCAACACCAGCACGGCCACGCGCCCGATGACGCAGCTGACCGGCCCGACCGGCATCCTGGTCCAGAGCAGCGGCAACGCCATCAGCCCGATCGAGGTCGACCTCGCGACGCTGCCCACGAACGGCCTCGAGGCCTTCGAGGGCATGCTCGTCACGCTGCGCGGCCCGTTGACCGTGCAGCAGAACGCCTTCCTGGGCCAGTACGGCCAGCTGACCATCGCCGCCGGCCCGCGCCTGAACACGCCGACCAACGTGCTGCGCCCCGGCCCCGACGCGCTGGCCCTGCAGGCCGACAACCTGCGCCGCAGCATCCTGCTGGATGACGGCACGACCCGCCAGAACGTCAACCCGACCCCTTACATCGGCCAGGACAACACCGTCCGCGCCGGCGACACCATCGACTCGGTCACCGGCGTCATCGACTTCGGCCTGGCCACGTCCAGCACCAGCGGCTTCGGTCTCTACCGCATCCAGCCGATCGTGGACCCGAACTTCTCGCGCACCAACCCGCGCACGGCCACGCCCCAGGTCAGCGGCGGCAATGTGCGCATCGCCAGCGCCAACGTGCTGAACTTCTTCACCACCTTCACCGACGGCACCAACTACCTCGGCCAGACCGGCCAGGGCTGCTCGCTGGGCAACTCGGTGTCCAAGTCCAACTGCCGCGGCGCCGACAACTTCACCGAGTTCCAGCGCCAGCGCGCCAAGACGGTGGCCAACCTCTCCGGCCTGAACGCCGACGTCGTCGGCCTGATGGAGATCCAGAACAACGGCGACACCACGGTGCAGCATCTGGTCGACCTGCTCAACGCCCAGATGGGCGCGGGCACCTATGCCGTCGTGCCGCAACCCGCCCAGGGTTCGAGCGACGACGCCATCCGCGTCGCGATGATCTACAAGCCGGGCAAGCTCACGCTCAGCGGCGCGTCCATCTCCGACCCGGCCCCGATCAACAACCGCGCGCCGTTTGCCCAGGCCTTCACGACGCCCAACGGCGCCAAGTTCGCCGTCATCGTCAACCACCTGAAGAGCAAGGGCTCCTGCCCGGGCGCCAACAGCCCCGACGCGGACGATGGCCTGCAGGGCTGCTGGAACGCGACCCGCGTGCAGCAGGCCGTGCAGCTCAAAACCTTCCTGAGCCAGGTGCAGGGCACGACCGGTGCGCAGGACGTGGTGCTGCTGGGTGACTTCAACTCCCACGGCCAGGAAGACCCGATCGACACGCTGACCAGCGGCGGTGCCATCGTCGACGCGGTGGCCCACTTCGACCCGGCCGACTGGAGCTACATCTTCGACGGCGCCTCGGGCCGACTCGACCATGGCCTGGTCACGGCCGGCCTGCTGTCCAAGGTGGTCTATGCGACGTCCTGGCACATCAACGCCGACGAGCCCATCGTGCTGGACTACAACACCGAGTTCAAGGTCTTCGGTGCCAACACGACCGGCAGCCCCGACTACTACACGCCGACGGCCTATCGCTCGTCCGACCATGACCCCATGGTCATGGGCTTGAACCTGGTCAAGACCTTCACCGGCACCAACGGCAACGACACCATCGTCGGCACCGACGGCGACGACATCATCGAAGGCGGCCTGGGCCGCGACACGATGACCGGCAAGGGTGGCAAGAATCAGTTCGTCTACCGCACCGGCGCCGATGGCCTGGACACCATCACCGACTTCAAGCCCGGCCAGGACACCTTGGTGTTCACCGACATGCTGAAGAACGTGGGCATCACCAGCGCCGACCCGCTCGCCAGCGGCCACGTCACCTGCACAACCCAAGCCGACGGCGCCCTGATCGGCTACGACCCTGACGGCCCGACCGGCTCCGCCGCCTCGCGCCCGGTGGTCAAGCTCAAGGGCGTCCTCTGCAGCGCCATCAACGCCACTTCGTTCAAGTTCTGAAAGGCCATAACAACATGAAGTTCCGCCCCCTCCTCCTCGCCGCCGCGGCCGCGCTGCTGACCACCGCCGCGCACGCCGACTACCAGTTCAGCGGCGCCATCGATGCCGGCCCGCAGACCGGCCAGGCCTTCACCGGCAGCTTCGACTACGACGCCTCTGGCCTGACCAGCAGCGGCTTCGAAAGCCTGTCGCTGACGGCCTTCTCGATGGACTTCCTGGCGATGCATTTCTCGCTGAATGCCGCCGCGACGGCCGACTTCCAGGACGGCGTCTTCCTCGGCCTGAGCTACACCACCTCGGATGCTGGTTTCGACCTCAACATGGTCTCCGGCAGCATGGACACGACCGATGCTTACCTTTACTACAACCCGGTGAATGGCAACCTCAGCAGCGGCAACTACCAGGTCACGCGTTTGCCCGAGCCGGCCTCGCTGGCCCTGACCCTGGGCGCCCTGGGTGGCGCCGGCTGGTTCTCGCGCCGCCGCAAGGCCGCCTGAGCGCGCCGCGCCCGGATCGACGGCCCGCTTCGGCGGGCCGTTTTCATTTCAGTAGGTCCGACCGCCCTTGAACTGGGCGTGCTGGCGGCGCTGCAGCGTGGTGCTGCGGCTCATGGCCTCGAAGCTGGTGCGCGCATGCGCATGCATGACGGCCAGTCCGAGCGCATCGGCTGCGTCCTTGCCGGGCACGCCGGGCAGGTTCAAGAGGCGCTGCACCATGGCCTGGATCTGCTCCTTCTTGGCCTGGCCGTGGCCGACGATGGCCTTCTTCATCTGCGTGGCCGTGTACTCGCTGACGGCGAGGTCGGCCGACACCAGCGCCGCCAGCGCCGCGCCGCGCGCCTGGCCCAGCAGCAGCGTGGACTGCGGGTTCACGTTGACGAAGACGATCTCGACGGCCGCGCACTGCGGCTGGTAGCGCGCCGTGACTTCGCGGATGCCGTCGAACAGGATCTTCAGCCGCGCCGGCAGGTCGCCGACGGCGACCGCGTTGGTCTTGATGGTGCCGCTGGCGACATAGGCCAGGCGTGGGCCTTCGGCGTCGATGACGCCAAAACCGGTCGTCTGCAAACCCGGATCGATGCCGAGAATCCTCATCGCTGCGGGCTCCGTCCGGCGGCAACGGTAGCGAGGTTTCTGTGCAGGCTCATGAGCGCGCAGCGCTCGTGAAGTCGCGGCAGCGACGGGCCGGAACTAAATCCCGTCGTCTGCAGGCCGGGGTCGATGCCGAGTATTCTCAACGGTAGTACCAGCGTGCCGAATGGAAGAGCACCGGCGCGGCGAAGCACAGCACCGCGATGCGGTCGAGCAGGCCGACGGCGCCGGTGATGGAGCTGCGGTTGCCCCAGTACAGCACGCCGGCGTCCTTCTTCAGCGCTTTCATGACGAGGCCGCCAAAGCCCGCGGCACCGGCCGTCAGGAAGGCCATGACGAGGGCCTGGCCGGCCTTGAAAGGCGTGATCCAGTACAGCAGCAGGCCGGCCAGCGAACCGGTCAGCGTGCCTATCCACCAGGCCCGCATCGAGAAGCTGCGGCTGATCTGGCGCGACACCGGGCGGCGGCGCAGCGTGCGGGTGGCGATCTCCTGCGCGATCTGCGAGGCGGCCACCACCATGACGAGAAAGAACAGCAGGAAGGCGCCGCGGCCGGTGTTGCCCGGGATGTCCAGCAGCAGCAGGGCCGGCGCATGCGACAGGCCGTAGACGCAGACCATCACGCCCCACTGGATCTTGGCGTTGCGCTCCAGGAAGCGCTGGGGGTCACCGGCCAGGGCGCTGACGATGGGCAGCACCAGGAAGCCATAGACGGGCAGGAAGACGGTGAAGAGGTCGAAGAAGCGCGTGCCGCAGATCATGTACTGCACGGGCAGCAGCACGAAGAAGGCGACGATCAGCGTGCGGTGGTCGCTGCGCTGGGTGTGCACCAGGGTGATGAACTCGCGCAGGGCCAAAAAGGAGAACAGTGCGAACAGCAGCGTGGCCCCCAGCGGCCCGGAGATCCAGGCCACCCAGAACATGCAGCCGCCGATCCAGGCCGCGCGCAGGTCGCGGCGCACCCGCTCCCAGGTGAGCTCGGAGGCGCGGCGGGCTTCCTCGTCCTCGCGCTCGCGCAGCGAGTTCAGAAACAGGCCGATGGTCAGCAGCATCAGGAAACCGAACAGCACGATGAAGAGCAGGGCCACCTGCTCGCTGGCGTTTAGGGATTTCAGCCAACGCATCAGTCGGCCTCCACCGGTCGGCCCACCAGGGTCGGGTCGGGCCGCTGCTCCATGACGGCCTCGCGGGCCCGGCACAGGAAGTCGGCCTTGGTCTCGCCCTCGCGCAATTGGATGGGCGCGCCGAAGGTCACCGTGCACAGGATAGGCACGGGCACGACCTCGCCCTTGGGCATGACGCGCTGCACGTTGTCGATCCAGGTCGGGATCAGCTGCACATGCGGGAACTGCTCGGCGAGGTGGAAGATGCCGCTCTTGAACGGCATCGGGTTGCCCTTGTTGGAGCGCGTGCCCTCGGGAAAGATCACCAGGGAGTCGCCATTGGCCAGGGCCTCGACCAGAGGCTCGAGGGGGTCTTCGTCGGGGTTGGCGCGGGTGCGGCTGACGTAGATGGCGTTGAAGACCTCGGTCGTCAGCCAGCGCCGGAAGGCGCTCTTGGTCCAGTAGTCACGCGCGGCGATGGCGCGGGTCTGGGCGCGCAACTCATGCGGGAAGGCGGCCCAGATCAGGACGAGATCGAAGTGACTCTGGTGATTGGCGATGTAGATGCGCTGCTCGGCTTTTGGCGGGCAGCCCTTCCAGTGTCCCTGTGCGCCCGTGATGAGACGGGCGATGAAGGCAAGCAACTGGCCGGTGAAGGCGGCTGGCGTCATGGGGCGGGATTATCAGGGTCCCAGACGTGTGGTTCGCGGGCCGAGCGCCGGGCCGCTCCCTAGCCGGCCCGCTCTGGCGATGTGCCTTGCGGCTCGATGCCGCAAGCATCGCCGTCCCCTCGGGGGACCGGCCAAGGTACTCCTTGGACGAGGGGCTTAACGTTTACCAGTCGTCGCTGCCGCCGCCACCACCACCGAAATCGCCGCCTCCGGCATCACCGCCGCCCCAGCCGTCACCACTGCCGAAGTCGACATCGCGGCGACTCAGATCATCGGCGGCGCTGTTGTAGCCGCCGTTGTCGAAGCTGCCCGGGATGAGGCCGCCAGCACTGCCGCCGTCGTCACGCGGGATGCTGCGCTGATCGTCATGGCCATGCAGCAGCTTCTCGGCCAGCATGCCGGCGGCGACACCGCCGGCTGCCGCCAGACCCACGCCCATCAGGCCGGGACCGCCCGAGGTGGGCGGCACGCCGGGGCCATAGCCCTGCGAGCCGTAGCCCTGGCCATAGCCGCCGCCATAACCACCCGCCATGGCCGGCTGGCTCTGCATCGCAGTGCGGCGGCGCATCCAGCTGACGGCGACCCAGATGAAGATGACGACGCCGACGACGAGCAGCCAGACGGGCACGCCGCCACCGCTGCTTTCACGCTGCACCGGCGCTGCCCGCATGGGCGGCGGCGGCGCATTGACGATGGCCGGCGTCGTTGTGGATGAGCGGGCCACGCCGGCCTGCTCGCGCTGCAGCAGTTGCTCGAAGGCATTGAACTTGGCCGGGTCGGCGAACTTGATGGCCGGGTCCAGGGCGCGGGCGCGGCGCGTGTGCTCGGCGGCCTCGTTGAACTGGCGCTGGTGGGCCAGGATCTCGGCCAGCACATAGTGGGCACGCGGGCTGTCGGGCTTGGCCGCGACGACCTCGCGCATCATCTTCTCGGCGCCGGGGTAGTCGCCGCGCTGGACGGCGGCCTGCACCTCGTCGACATTGGGCAGAGCCTGGGCCGCGCCCAGCCACAGCCCGGACAGCAGAGCCATGCACAAGAGCAGGAATCGGGGGAACTTCATCGCAACACTCCTCAAGCCATGCGGCAGTTTGCGCCCCTGAGATGGCACCGGCGCCGCCGGTTTCAAGGCTTTACGCGTAGGACAGGGTCGGGTCAGAACCAGTAGTCACCCACGCAGCGCCCGTCGCGAGGCAGATCATCGAAAGAGTCCAGCCCGTCGAAATGGTCGATGGGAATATTCGCTACCGCCCCCGGTTCGGCCAGACGCAGGTTGACGGCGATGCGCCGGCGCCCGTCTTCCTCCAGCCTCAGACCCTTCCAGTAGGCCACGCAGCCGCAGTGGGGGCAAAAGTGGAATTCGATGGCCTTGCCCCGCACATAGGCCTTGGTCGGGCCGGTGACGTGGATACCCTCGTCGACATAGTCATAGGCCCACAGCGCGCCGTAGCGGCGGCAGACGGTGCAATTGCAGGCCGTCGCGCCATCGGGCTGGCCATCGAAGCGCCAATGGACGCTGCCGCAGTGACAGGAGCCTTCAATCATGCCAATCAGCCTTTCGGTGCGGGCCGCACGGCAGCCGCATAGATGGGATCGATGTAGATGCGGCCGCCGAACAGGAATTCCTTGTCACCTACCTTGGCGAAACCGAAGCGTTCGTAGAAGCTGACCGCACGCTCGTTGCGATCGTAGACGCTCAACCAAAGGGTCTGTGCGCCGTGTCGGCGCGCCTGGGCATGGGCAGCCTCCATCAGCAGCGCGCCGAGGCCGCGGCCGATGAAGCGCTGGTCCAGATAGAGGCGCCAGAGCTGGACCGCGACCGGCCCCGGCACGCAGTCCGGCGCCGCCCCGGCCTTGACGATGGCATAACCGGCCAGTTGCTCACCCGACCAGATCAGCAGCGTCGCGCAGGCGGGGTCCGTGATGACGCCGGCCATGATCTCCGGCTGGAAATGCTCGGCGACGTAGTCGGCGAGCTCCTGCGGGTCGTCCAGGCCCAGATAGGCATCGGTGAAGGCCTGGGCAGCAAAGGACGCCAACAGGGCGGCGTCCTGGGGCGTGGCGTGGCGGATGGCGGTGGACATGCGGCGATTCTCGTCGCCGCAACCCAAGCGCCAGGATCACCTCAAACGATGCCGGCCACCTGCGCCGCCGGCTCGGGTCGGCGGGCCGCCGCCTGCATCATCTGCGCCGCCTTCTCGCCGATCACCATCGCCGGCGCATTGGTGTTGCCGCTGACCAGCGTGGGCATGATGGACGCATCCACGACGCGCAGGCCCTGCAGGCCGTGCACGCGCAGCTCGGCATCCACGACGGCCATCGGGTCCGTGCCCATCTTGCAAGTGCCCACCGGGTGGTAGATCGTGTCGGTGCGCTGGCGCAGCAACGCCTCGATGTCGGCGTCGCTGCGGGCCTCGGTGCTCCACAGCTCGCGCTGCCAGTGCGCACGCAGCGCGGGCTGCTGCAGCAGCGTGCGCGTGAGCTTGAAGGCAGCCACCATCTGGGCCATGTCGTCGGGGTGCTGGAAGAAGGCCGGGTCGATCAGCGGCGCGGCACCGACGTCGCGGCTGGCGAGCCTGAGTGTGCCGCGGCTTTGCGGGCGCAGCAGGCAGACATGGCAGGACATGCCGTGGCCCCAGGTCAGCTTGCGGGCGTGGTCCTCGACGGCTGCGACGACGAAGTGCAGCTGCATGTCGGGCCGCTGCTGCGCGGCGCTCGTGCGCAGGAAGCCGCCGCCTTCGGCGAAATTGCTGGTCAGCATGCCGCGGCGCTCGGCGCGGTAGCGCTTGACGGTCTGCCAGAACGCCAGGCCGCCGCGCAGCGACAGCCCAAAGGTGTGCAGGCTGCTGCTGCGCAGGCCGAAGACGAAGTCGGGGTGGTCCTGCAGATTGGCGCCCACGCCGGGAAGGTGGTGCAGCACCTCGATGCCCTGGGCCTGCAGCTGGGCCGCGTCACCCACGCCGGACAGCATCAGCAGCTGCGGCGACTGGATCGCACCGGCCGACAGCACGACCTCGCGGCGCGCCTGAAGGCGGCGCGTGACGCCACCCACCTTGACCTCGACGCCGACCGCGCGGCGCCCGTCGAACAGGATGCGCTGCACCTGCGCGCCCACCGTCACGCGCAGATTGGGCCGGCTCAGGTGCGGGCGCAGATAGGCGCGCGCGGCGCTGCAGCGCTCGCCCCGGTCCTGCGTGACTTGGTAGATGCCAATGCCTTCCTGCGTGTCACCGTTGAAGTCGGCGTTGATGGCATGGCCCGCCTCCCGGCCGGCGGCCAGCCAGGCCTCCTGCAGCGGGTTGTCGCTGCGCAGGCGGCTGACCTTCAGCGGTCCGTCGGTGCCATGCAGAGGTGCGCCGTGGCTGTCATTGCCCTCGCTCTTGATGAAGTAGGGCAGCAGGTCGTCCCAAGCCCAGCCGGGGTTTCCCAGCGCCGCCCAGTGGTCGTAGTCCTCGCGCTGGCCACGAATGTAGACCATCGCGTTGATGCCCGATGAGCCGCCCAGCATCTTGCCGCGCGGCACATAGCCGCGGCGGCCGTTCAGGCCCGGCTGCGGCACGGTCTCGAAAGCATAGTTGTGCAGCTTGCTGGGCACCATCAGCACGGCGCCCGTGGGCACGGTGCCGAGCCAGTTGTTGACGTCGGCGCCGGCCTCCAGCACCAGCACGTGGGTGCCCGGGTCCTCGCTCAGCCGCCCGGCGAGGGCCGAGCCGGAAGAGCCGCCACCGATGACGATGACGTCATGGATTTCATCGAAGCGCTGTGTGTCGTTCATGGGATGGACTGCGGACGTTCAGATGATGCGCTTGAGCAGCGAGAGCAGCCGCTCGAAGGTCGCGCCGTAGGGCGGCTGGAACAACCGGGTGCCGGCGAAGCGCGACTGGATGAACAGCGGCTTCTCCTTGCTGAAGGTGCGAAAGCCCCACTCGCCGTGATACGAGCCCATGCCGCTGGCACCGACACCGCCGAAGGGCTGCTCTTCCTGGCCCAGATGCCAGAGGCAGTCGTTGACCGTCACGCCGCCGGCATGGGTCTCGCGCATGACGTGGTCGCGCTCGGCGCCGTCCCGGCCGAACCAGTACAGGGCCAGCGGCCGGTCGCCGCGGTTGATGTGGGCCAGGGCTTCGTCGACCTTGTCATAGGCGACGACGGGCAGCAGCGGGCCGAAGATCTCTTCCTGCATGACGGTGGCCTCGGGCGGCACGTCCAGCAGCAGGGCGGGCACGATGCGTCTATCGTCGGGCTGCTCGTCATGGCTGCGCAGCACGCGCGCACCGCGCTGGGCCGCGTCGGCGATCAGGCCTTGCAGGCGCGCATGGTGGCGCGGCGCGACGATGCTGGTGTAGTCGGCATTGCCGGCGATGCGCGGGTACATGCGGCGCATCTCGGCCAGGATCTTCTGGCTCAGCGGCTCGACCATTTCCCGGGGCACCAGCAGGTAGTCGGGCGCGACGCAGGTCTGGCCGGCATTGAAGAGCTTGCCGAAGGCCAGGCGCGAGGCCGTCAGGTCGAGGTTGCAGCTGCGGTCGACCATGGCGGGCGACTTGCCGCCCAGCTCCAGCGTCACGGGCGTCAGGTTCTTGGCCGCGGCCTGGGCCACGAGGCGGCCGACCGGCGTGGAACCGGTGAAGAAGAGATGGTCGAAGGGCAGCTCGGTGAAGGCCTTGCCGACTTCGGCGTCGCCCGTGATGACCTGCATCTCCTCGGGCGCGAAATGCTCGGCCACGATGCGGGCCATCAGCTCCGCGGTGGCAGGCGTCAGCTCCGACGGCTTGATGAGCACGCGGTTGCCGGCGGCCAGAGCCGCGACGGCGGGCTCCATCGCCAGGTAGTAGGGATAGTTCCAGGGCGAGACGATGCCGACGACGCCCAGGGGCTGGCGCATCAGCACATTGCGCGCGGGCAGGAAATGCAGCGGCGTCTCGATGCGCCGGGGCTTCATCCAGCGGCGCAGGCGCTTGAGCGCGTGCCTGGCGCCGGACTCGACGGTGAAGATGTCGGCCAGCAGCGATTCCTGGCGGGCACGGTGGCCGAAGTCCTGGGCCATGGCGGCGGCGAGCGCGTCGCCATGCTTGACCGTCATCGCGATCAGCCTTTGCAGGCGGTCGCGGCGCACCTCGTAGCTCGGCATGCGCTCGGCCTCATAGGCGCGGCGTTGCGTCGATAGCGCCAGATGCAGGCGCTCTTGCAGCGCTGTGTCCATCGGCTTGTCTCCGGTTCTCGATCGAATGCATCGAGGCTAACCGCAAGCCGGGCCTCCACCATCGGGGGAGGCCCTGGACTAGAGGACTGCGTCTAGTCGCGTTGGTGACAGGAAGTCAGTGCCTGAAGTGGCGCACGCCGGTCATCACCATCGCAATGCCACGCTCGTTCGCTGCTGCGATGACTTCATCGTCGCGCATCGAACCGCCCGGCTGGATGACGCAGGTCGCACCCGCATCGGCCAGCACATCCAGGCCATCGCGGAAGGGGAAGAAGGCGTCACTGGCCACCGCAGAGCCCTGCAGGCTCAAGCTGGCATGCTGGGCCTTGATGGAGGCGATGCGGGCCGAGTCCAGGCGGCTCATCTGGCCAGCGCCCACGCCCAGGGTCATGCCGCCGCCGCAGAAGACGATGGCATTGCTCTTCACGTACTGGGCCACGGTCCAGGCGAACATCAGGTCGTCAAGCTGCTGGGCCGTGGGCTGCAACGTCGTGACGACCTTGAGGTCTTCGCGCTTCAGGAAGTGGTTGTCGGAGGTCTGCAGCAGCAGGCCGGAACCGACGCGCTTGCTGTCGCCGGCATTGCGGCCCTGGTCCCAGGGACGCGGGCCACCCGGCGGCAGCGCGATCTGCATCAGGCGCACATTGGCCTTGGCCTTGAAGATCTCCAGCGCCTCGGCGCTGAAGCCCGGCGCCATCAGCACTTCGACGAACTGCTTGGCGACGAGCTGGGCGGCCGTGCCATCCACCTCGCGGTTGAAGGCGATGATGCCGCCGAAGGCGCTGGTCGGGTCGGTCTTGAAGGCCTTGCTGTAGGCCTCGGCTGCCGTTGCCGCCACGGCCACGCCGCAGGGGTTGGCGTGCTTGACGATGACGCACGCGGCAGCAGAGCTGCCGCTTGACATCCCTGGCGTGTCGAACGCCTTCACGCATTCCCAGGCCGCGTCGGCGTCGGCGATGTTGTTGTAGCTGAGCTCCTTGCCCTGCAGCTGCTTGCCGGTCACGAGGGAGCCCGGCGCCGGGAACAGGTCGCGGTACAGGGCCGCGGTCTGGTGCGAGTTCTCGCCGTAGCGCAGGTCCTGCACCTTGACGAAGGTGGCGTTCATCTGGGCCGGGTACTCGGACTTGCTGCCGTCTTCCTGCAGCGAAGACAGGTAGTTGCTGATGGCCGCGTCGTACTGGGCGATGCGGTTGAAGGCGGCAACCGAGGCGGCGAAGCGGGTCTTGTCGCTGGTTTTGCCGTGGGCCTTCAGCTCGTCGAGCACCGCGCCGTACTGGGCCGCGTCGGTCAGCACCGTCACGTCCTTCCAGTTCTTCGCCGCGCTGCGCACCATGGCTGGGCCGCCGATGTCGATGTTCTCGATGGCGTCTTCCAGCGTGCAGCCGGGCTTGGCCACGGTGGCTTCAAACGGATAGAGATTGACGGCCAGGATGTCGATGCGCGTGATGCCGTGCTTGTCCATCGCCGCCACATGCTCGGCAAGATCAGAGCGGGCCAGCAGGCCGCCATGGATCTTGGGGTGCAGCGTCTTCACGCGGCCGTCCATCATCTCGGGGAAGCCGGTGTGCTCGGCCACCTCGGTGACCGGCAGGCCGGCGTCGGCCAGCAGCTTGGCGGTGCCGCCGGTGGACAGCAGCTTGGCGCCGAGGGCGTGCAGCCCCCTGGCAAATTCGAGGATGCCGGTCTTGTCGGAGACCGAAAGCAGTGCAGTGAGTTGAGACATAGTCAGCCGAGGTTGTGATCGTTCAATTTCCGCCGCAGCGTGTTGCGGTTGATGCCCAGCCATTGCGCGGCCTTGCTCTGGTTGCCGCCGGCCTCGCGCATGACGATCTCGAACAGCGGTTTCTCGACCAGCTTGACCAGCATCTCGTGCATCGAATGCGGCTCCTGGCCGTCGAGATCACGAAAGAAGGCTTCGAGGTTGTCGCGCACGCAGGCGTCGATGGGATTGGGCGGATTGGTGTTCTTCTGGGCACTCATGACAGGGAGCGAATGGGTTTCGTCAGGCGGCGCAGGCTTCTTGGGCCTGGGCTTCGTCGTCGTCGTTGGCCGCCTCGGCAGGAGGCAACCGGTCATGCGTCTGGCCGAGTTCGTCGAACCAGTCGCGCAGAGCTTGCAACTGCAGGTCGCAGCGCTCCAGGGTGTTCATGTGCTGGCGGAAGGCTTCACCGCCGGGCAGACCGCGCACGGCCCAGCCGATGTGCTTGCGTGCGCTGCGCACGCCACTGAGCTCGCCGTAGAGGCCGTAGTGATCGTGCAGATGCTCGGTCAGCACGTCACGCGCCTCCGTCACCGTCGGCGCGTCTAGGTGTTCGCCTGTCGCCAGAAAATGGGCCGTCTCGCGGAAGATCCAGGGCCGGCCCTGGGCCGCGCGGCCAATCATCAGCGCGTCGGCTTTCGTGTAGGCCAGCACGTCACGCGCCTTCTCGGGCGAGTCGATGTCGCCATTGGCGACGACGGGGATGGTCAACGCTGTCTTTACGGCCGCAATCGTGTCGTACTCGGCCAGTCCCTTGTAGCCCTGCTCGCGGGTGCGGCCATGGATGGTCAGCATGGCGATGCCGGCGGATTCGAAGATTCGCGCCAGGCGCAGCGCGTTGCGCTCGTCGGCGCTCCAGCCGGTACGCATCTTCAGCGTGACCGGCACACCGCGCGGTGCGGCCACGGCGACAACGGCCTCGACGATCTCGAGCGCCAGCGCCTCATTGCGCATCAGGGCCGAACCCGCCCATTTGTTGCAGACCTTCTTGGCCGGGCAGCCCATGTTGATGTCGATGATCTGGGCGCCACGGTCGATGTTGTAGGCCGCGGCTTCGGCCATCATGGCCGCGTCGGTGCCGGCGATCTGCACGGCGATGGGCCCCGGCTCGCCGCTGTGGTCGGCGCGGCGCGAGGTCTTGAGGCTGCCCCACAGCTCCTTGCGCGACGTGACCATCTCGCTGACTGCATAGCCCGCGCCCAGGCGCCGGCAGAGCTGGCGGAAGGGCCGGTCCGTCACTCCGGCCATCGGCGCCACGAAGAGCCGGTTGGGAAGGAGGTGGGGGCCGATTTGCACGAGGGGTCTGCTTAAAAAAGAGGCGAGATTGTAGCCATCCGGCCCGTTGACAATCCGCACATGGAAGCTTGGCTCGGTCAACTCATCCACGACCTGCTCGCCGCCCTGGCTCTGCCCCAGATCGGCCTGGTCGCGGTCTTCATCATCACTTTCGTCTCGGCCACCCTGCTGCCGCTAGGCTCGGAGCCGGCCGTCTACCTGGTCGTCAAGGCGGACCCGAGCATGTTCTGGGCGGTGATCGCGGTCGCGACGGTCGGGAACACGTTGGGCGGCATGACGAGCTGGTGGATGGGCTACGGCGCCGAAAAGGCCGTGGAAGCGGTCAAGCATCGCGAGCCCCCCAACCCGCGGGCCCTGGCCTGGCTGAAGCGCTTCGGCCCCAAGGCCTGCGTGCTGAGCTGGCTGCCCATCGTGGGCGACCCGCTCTGCGCCGTGGCCGGCTGGCTCAAGCTGCCGTTCTGGCCCTGCGTGGGCTGGATGGCGCTGGGCAAGGGCCTGCGCTTCATCTGCTTCACCGTCGCCCTGCTGTACTTCATCCCGGAGACCTGGTTGTCATGACGCTGCCCCTCGCCCAGTCCCGCACCGCTGAACGCGGGCGAGCTTGGTCGGTCTTGCAGACCGCGCAGCCGACGGAGCGGCTGCTCTTCAGCAGGCACGCCAAGTCCGCAGGACTTGCCGTGTCCAGCCTCAGCCCCCGCGGGGAGGGGGACCCGAGCCGGGTGGACCCGCCCCCACCGCGCCCCCCGGCGCCCGGGCGGGGGGGGG
>CBHWBD010000075.1:0-22031 GCA_966111775.1 uncultured Comamonadaceae bacterium
TCTTTGATGCAAGGCTGATGTCGCTGGCCGCGCGGCTCGCCCGCATCGAGCCCTTCTTTGTGTTGGAGCGGGCCACGGCCGGGGCCGGGGTCGCGGCCGGCCCGCTGTGCGATCCGGCCCAGGGCGGCCGGCGCATGATCCGCCTCAATATCGGCGAGCCCGACTTCGGCGCTGCCCCCGCGGTGCGCGAGGCCGCGGCCCAGGTCGCCCAAGGGGCGACGCCCTACACCGATGCCCTGGGCCTGCCAGCCCTGCGCGAAGCCATTTCGCGCTGGTACGGCGAGCGCTACGGTCTGAACATCGCGCCCGAACGCATCGCCATCACGGCCGGCGCCTCGGCCGGCCTGCAGCTCGCCTGCCTCGCCCTCTTCGAGCGCGGCGACGAGGTGCTGATGCCCGACCCCTGCTACCCCTGCAACCGCCATTTCGTGACGGCGGCCGACGCGACGCCGCGCCTGCTGCCCACCGGCGCTGCCGAGCGCTTCCAGCTTGGTGCCGAACAGGTTCGCAATGCCTGGACCAGCGCCACGCGCGGCGTGCTGCTGGCTTCGCCCAGCAACCCGACCGGCACCTCCATCGCACCCGAGGTGTTGGTAGACATGGTGGGCTTTGTGCGCGAGCGCGGCGGCGTCACGGTCGTCGACGAAATCTATCTGCCGCTGAGCTACGAAGAGCATTTCGGCCGCAGTGCTTTGGCGCTTGGCGAGGACGTTGTCTCGGTCAACAGCTTCTCCAAATACTTCGGCATGACGGGCTGGCGCCTGGGCTGGCTGGTGCTGCCGCCTGACCTCGTTCCGGCCATCGAGCGGCTGGCGCAGAACCTCTACATCTGCCCGTCGACGCTGGCCCAGAAGGCGGCCCTGGCCTGCTTCGAGCCCGAGTCCATCGCCGAGTTCGAACGCCGCCGCGCCGTGCTCAAGCAGCGCCGCGACTACATCGTGCCGGCCTTGAACGACCTCGGTCTGAGCGTGCCGGTACCGCCCGACGGCGCCTTCTATGCCTGGATGGACATCAGCCGCTTCCATGCCGACAGCTGGGCCTTCGCCCACGAACTGCTGGAGAGCGCCCAGGTCGCGCTGACGCCGGGTCGCGACTTCGGCCTGGCCGATCCGCAGCGCTGGATGCGCCTGTCCTTCGCCTCGTCGATCGAGGACCTCCAAGAGGCCGTCGCCCGCCTGCGCGAGGTGCTGGTGTGAGCGAGTTCCAGTTCCCCATCCGTGTGTACTGGGAAGACACCGACGCCGGTGGCATCGTCTTCTACGCCAACTACCTGAAGTTCTTCGAGCGCGCCCGTACCGAGTGGCTGCGCGCGGCGGGTGTCGAGCAGCATCAGCTGCGTGAAGAGACCGGCCTCATCTTCGTCGTCGCCGGCACCAGCCTGCGTTATGTCGCGCCGGCCAAGCTCGATGACCTGCTGACCGTCACCGTCGAACCCCAGCCGGCAGGCCGCGCCAGCCTCATCGTGCGCCAGCGCGCCCTGCGCGGCGACACGCTGCTCTGCGAAGGCGAGATCCGCATCGGCTGCGTGCGCGCCGACGACCTGAAACCCCAACGCCTGCCCGACTCTGTCGTCGCAGCGATAGCCTCATGAATCAAGACCTCTCCATCGTCTCCCTGATCCTGCACGCCAGCTTCGCGGTGCAACTCGTCATCGCGGGCCTGCTGCTCGTGTCGCTCGCGAGCTGGAGCGTCATCTTCGGCAAGCTGATCGGCCTGGGCCAGATCAAGCGCCGCAACGACGCCTTCGAGGCCGAGTTCTGGAGCGGCAAGAACTTGAACGACCTCTACCAGTCGGTCGGCAACCGCACCGACGGCGCACCGCTGGAGCGCATCTTCGCCTCCGGCATGCGCGAGTTCCTGAAGCTGCGCGAGAAGCGCGTGACCGACGCCGGTGCCCTGCTCGATGCGGCACGCCGCGCCATGCGCGCCAGCTTCCAGCGCGAGCTGGACGCGATGGAAAGCAATCTGTCCTTCCTCGCCTCGGTGGGATCGGTCTCGCCCTATGTGGGCCTGTTCGGCACCATCTGGGGGATCATGCACGCCTTCGTCGGCCTGTCCAACCTGACCCAGGTCACGCTGGCCACCGTGGCCCCCGGCATCGCTGAAGCCCTGGTCGCCACGGCCATCGGCCTGTTTGCCGCCATCCCCGCCGTGCTGGCCTACAACCGCTTCGCGCGCCAGATCGACCGCAGCGCCATCACGCTGGAGACCTTCATCGAAGAGTTCTCCAACATCCTGCAACGCAACGCGACCCAACACTGATGGCCGCCGTCTCCGCCCGTGGCGGCCGCCGGCGCCGCACGATGAACGAGATCAACATGGTCCCCTTCATCGACGTGATGCTGGTGCTGCTCATCATCTTCATGGTCAGCGCCCCGCTGATCACGACCGGGCTGGTCGACCTGCCCAGCGTGGGAAAAAGCCGCCAGCAGCCCGAGCATGTGATCCAGGTCATCGTCGGCACCGACGAGAAGCTCAAGATCAAGATCGACCAGCTCGAGCCCGAGTCCATCCCCGTCAACCGGCTGGCGGAGCGCGTCAAGAAGGGGCAGGGCAAGGCCCCCAACAGCCCCGTCGTCATCTCGGCCGACAAGAACGTCAAGTACGAGGCCGTCGTGCAGGTCATGGACACCTTGCAGCGCGCCGGCGTCCAGCGCGTGGGCCTGGCCGTGAAGAGCGGCGCATCTTCCAAGTGAGATGACAGCCGCGACTCTGCGTCCCCCCGAGGTCGCCGGCATGGGCCGGGGCCTGACCCTGGCCCTGATCGCACACGGCCTGCTCATCCTCGCCCTCAGCTATGGCCTGAACTGGCACAGCGACTCCTCACCGGCCTTCGAGGCCGAGCTGTGGTCGTCGATTCCCCAGGTCGCCGCGCCGCGCGAAGAGGCGCCGCCCGAGCCCGAACCCGAGGCGCCCAAGCCCGACACCCGCGCCCAGCAACGCGCCGCCGAAGAGGCCGCCGCCGAGCAGCAGCGCGAGGCCGACATCGCCATCGCCAAGGACAAGAAGCGCAAGGAAGAGAAGGCGCGCGAGGAAGCAGCCAAGCTCGAGCGCGAGAAGGCGATCAAGGAAAAGGAAGCCAAGGACAAGGCGGCCAAGGAGAAGGCCGCCAAGGAAGAGCAGGATCGCGTCAAGAAAGACAAGGCCGCCAAGGACGCCAAAGAGGCGAAGGAAGCCAAGGACGCGGATGCCAAGCGTGAGGCCCAGCGCCAGGAGTTCCTGCGCCGCATCCAGGGGATGGCCGGTGGCACGCCGAATTCCAGCGGTACCGCCGCGCAGAATGCGGCGCCTTCAGCCGGCTGGGTGGGTCGCGTCAAGGGCAAGATCCGGCCGCTCATCATCTACTCTGACGACAGCGCCGCCAACCCGACCGCCGAGGTCCAGGTGACGCTGGGCCCCGACGGCCGCATCCTGGGCAGCAAGGTGCTCAAGGCCAGCGGCGATGCCGAATGGGATCGCGCCGTGCTGCGCGCCATCGACAAGACCGAGGTGCTGCCGCGCGACGACGGCCGCGTGCCGCCCGTCATCATCCTGACCTTCAGGCCGCGCGAGTAGGCTTCAAGCCTCTGCGGGGATGGCCCGTCCCGGCAACACCCGGTGCAGTTCGTCGGCCAGGGCCTGCAGGTTCATGGGCTTGCTGAGGAAACCATCCATGCCGGCGCTGAAGCAGACGCTGCGCCGCAACTCGCTGTCGCCGGCAGTCGCCGCGACGATGGGGAACGGTGGCAAGGTGCCGATGCGCTGCAGGGACCTGAGGTGCTCGCTGGCCTCCAGCCCGTCCATCACCGGCATGTCCACGTCCATCAGCACCATGTCGGGAGGCTCGTCGCAGCAGGAATCGAGGGCTTCGATGCCGTCGCCGGCAACGACCACCTCGTAGCCCAGCGCCTCGAGCTGGCCGCGCGTGACGATCTGGTTCACCACGTTGTCGTCGACCACGAGCACGCGTCGGCTTTCCTGCACGTACAGCGGCGTCGGGGATGTCAGCCGCGACAGGGCCGTCGAGGTGCGATCGTCGACGTGGGCGGTGAAACGCTCCAGCTCCAGAGGGCTCAACGGCAGCACGCGGATGTCGACCGAGCCACGGCCCCGCATGCGCAGCGTGTCGGAGCCCGAGACCACGGCCAGTACCGTCCAGAGGCTGGGCAGGGCCCGTGCCACCTGTTCAAGCAACTGCAGCTCGCCGCCATCCTGCTCGGCGACGATCATCAGCATCGGCGCCAATCCGGCGGACGTCGCCGCAGCGGCGTCTTCCAATGATCCGAACGACACCACATGCCAGCCCAGCTGGCGCAATCGCAGCTCGACCGAGTCCAGCGCGCCGGGCAATGAGCTGACCAGCCACGCCACGGTGCCGGCGGCATCGGGCGTATGTTCAAAGGACGACTCCTCCCCAGCCACATCGCCACTCAGAGAGATGACGAGACCGTTTTGACCCGCGTCGACGAACTGGACGGTGCCGCTGGTGGCCGGGCATGGGCCTTCGGCATGGTCAACCGGGCCGTGGTCCGGATCGGCCGTCTCGGACATCAGGTGCAGACGCTGCAGCACGCCCACGACGTCGGCAGGGCGGCTCGACCCCGTGCCCGCGGCATGAATGACGATGCCGCTGCGGCCGAAGACGGGCGGCTGGACTTCCGCGCTGAACATGACGAAGCCCGACTCGAAGCAATCGACGATGCCCAGCAGGATGCGATGGATGCCGGCCCGCAGATAGGGCCCCGGATCCTCAAGCTCGAGGCGGGGCCCCCGATAGTCGAAATAGGCGACCAGCCCCTTCCTTCTGGCGTGCGGCAACACATCGCGCGCGCTCTGCGTGAACAGCTCTGAAAACTCCATGGACGGACCGTCGTTAACTGTCCGACAGACTAGGACAAACCTGGTTTCCCTGTCGTTTCCAGATGTGGCGGTTGTTTACGGTTGGCGAAGCCGTTTCAAGGCCAGGTGATCAACCGACCAACGGCCCGCGCCCCACAGGGCGATCACCACGGCCAGCACACCCCAAAGGCTGTGCTGGAACACGCCGGCGGGAGACAGGTCTTCCGCGGGCAGGGACAGGGCCGCCATCAGGTTGACGACGAACAAGCCCAGGCCGGCAAAGCGCCCCATCAGCCCCAGCACCAGCAGCGCCGGCAGCACCACCTCACCGGCCGTGCCTGCGTAGGCCGCCAGGGCCGGGGGCAGCAGCGGCACCTGGTAGTAGTCGTTGAACAGGGCCAGCGTGGACGACCAGTCGCGCAGCTTGGTGAGGCCCGACGCGAAGAAGACGTTCGCCACATACAGACGCGCGGCCAGCAGCGCCATGGACTGCAGATGGCTGACCGCCGTGTCCAGCGGCGCCGGCAGCCGGGAGGGCTGAAGGCCGGGATCGGTGAAGGCGCGCAGCGCGGCGGAGACAAGAGCTTTCATGGCGTCGAAGTGGGATGAGGGTTGGGCAGGATCCTGACCCCAAGCAGCCAGGCGTTCTGTAGCGCGGCCTGCAGCCAGGCGCCGAAATCAAAGTCGGCTTCAAGCGCAGAACCTTTCACTTCCGACGCTTGCAGCGCCTCGGCAAGATTCACCCCCCGCAGCAGCGCGGCGAAGAAGGCGGCTTGGGCCGTCGACAGGGGCTGCCATTCGCCGCGCCAACCCCGGCGCCAGACCAGCACCGGCCCCTGCTGCTGCTCGATCAGCGCGATGCCGGGCCGCGGCAGCAGCTGCAGGGATTCGGGCGGCGTCGTGCCCAGCAGGTTCAACGAGGCGACGTCCAGCTCCGCGTCCGCGGCACGCTCGGCGCTATGCAAGGCCCAGTCCAGCCGGGCCAGATCGGGCAGGCCTGAAGCCTCGCCGGCACGCTCGACCAGGAAAGCTTCGAGCGCCCCGCCCCATTGGCCCAGGTCACCGCTCTCGGGCGGATGCCGGCGCCAGAAGGTCCAGGCCAGCGACGCGAACTCGTCCTCGCCCAGTTCTGCGCGCAGTCTCGAAAAGGGCACGGCCAGGGCCTGGGCCGACAACGCCTTCACGTTGCCGCGGTAGGCCGCCAGGCCGCGTTCGGCACCCGTCAGCGTCGCCGGCGCGTCGCCACGGCCCAGCAGCGCATCGACCAGGGATTGCTGCTCGGCCTTCATGCTGCCACCGCCCTCGCCCGCTGGCTTTCAGCCAGCAGCACACCGAGGTCGGGCACGTCGGTGTCCCATTCGATCAGCGTTGGCGTCGGCCCGAAGCGGCGGATGGCGTGCCCGTAGACACGCCAGACCTCGTCGCGCACGCGGCTGCCATGGTCGTCGATGACGAGGCCGTCCTCGCGTTCGCAATGGCCGGCCAGATGGATCTCGCCGACGCTGCCCGGGCGGATGGCATCGACCCAGCGCATGGCCTCACGCGCCGCGGCGTCGGGCGCGAGGCCGTCGTTGCGGGCATTGACGAAGAGGTTGTTGACGTCCAGCAGCAGGCCGCAGCCGCTGCGCCGCGCCAGCTCGTTGAAGAACTCGGGTTCGGCCAGGGTGTCGTCGGACCAGCCGACATAGGCGCTGATGTTCTCGACCAGCAGGGGGCGTCCAAGGCGCTCCTGCACCTGCTGGACGTGCTTGACCATCAACGCGAGGGACTCGTCGGTGAAGGGAATCGGCAGCAGGTCGGCCGCGTGCAGGCCCGAGCCCACGCGGGCGAAGCAGGCATGGTCGGACACCCAGCGCGGCTGCACGCGCGCCACGAGACGGGCCAGACGTTGCAGATGACCATCATCCAGCCCCGCGGCCGAGCCCAGGGCCAGGCCGACACCGTGCAGGCTGACGTCGTAGGCCTGGCGGCCCGCGTCCAGCACGGCCAGCGTGATGCCGCCGTCGGCGAAGAAGTTTTCGGAATGGACCTCGATGAAGCCGAGCGACGGGCGCTCGGCCAGCAAGGTCTCGTAATGAGGCTGGCGCCAGCCAATTCCCACGCAGTCCACACAGGGACCGGCCGGCGCCGAAGGGGTCATGGCCGTCAAGCGGTCACTTCTTGGCGGGAGCCTTGGTCGAGCCGCCTTCCTTTTCGCACGTGCCCTTGGCGACGTACTTCCATTCGTTGGCATCCTTGTCGGCCTTGGACTGGCCGGCGCAGGAATGGCTGCCGTTGGCGGTGGCGCAGTCGTTCTGGCCGGCCTTGGCGATGCCGTAGCACTTTTCCTTGGCAGCGTCGGCGGCCTGGGCCTGGGCGACGAGGCCCAGCGACAGGGCGGCAGCGAGGGCGGAGGACACGAGGGTGGCGTTCTTCATGGACAGGTCTCCAAAGGGTTGGGGGGTAAAAGGCGGCCGATGATGCGGCGGCGAGAACGAAGTCGCAAGACATGCCCGAGTCCTTACACTGCGCGCCGCCATGACTGCCTCTCCCGATTTCTGCCGCCAGATCGAGGCGCTGCGCCCCGCCTTGCTGAAATACGCCCGGCTGCAGCTGCGCAACCCGGCCTGGGCCGAGGATGCCGTCTCCGAAACCCTGCTCGCCGCGCTGGAGAAACCCCAGTCCTTCGCCGGCGGCAGCCAGCTCAAGACCTGGCTGGTCGGCATCCTCAAGCACAAGCTCATCGATCAGATCCGCAAGAACAGCCGCGAGCTCTCGACGACGGCCAACACCGACGACGGCGAAGACCTGGACGACCTGCTCTTCGCCAGCGACGGTCACTGGCGCGAAACCCAGCACGACTGGGGCAACCCTGAGGACGTGCTGCGCCAGCTGGACTTCATGAAGGTGCTGGAGGCCTGCGTCGACAAGCTGCCCGGCCAGCAGGGGCGCCTGTTCATGATGCGGGAATGGCTGGAGCTGGAGTCCGACGAGATCTGTAAGGAACTGGCCATCACGCCGACCAACCTGTGGGTCATGCTGCACCGGGCCCGGTTGAGGCTGAGGGACTGCCTGCAAGCGGGCTGGTTCAATGCGGCGCCCAATGGAGGAGCGTCTTGATCAAGTTGAAGATCACCTGTCGGGAGGCCACGCAGATCACGCTGCAGGCCGAGGACCGCAGCGTGCCGCTGGCCGAGCGCCTGTCGCTGCGCCTGCATCACCGCATCTGCAGCAACTGTCGCCGCTTCTTCCGCCAGGTCCACCTGATGCGCCAAGCCAGCGCGCGCTGGCGCCAGTACACCGAGGAATAGTCCTCAGGCGACCGGCGCGCCTTCGTCGGCTTCGGCCGCAGCCAGCGCCTCGTCGCCCGTCAGGGCGATCGCGATCGCCAGCTTGATCGCCTCCACCTGGGCAGCCAGGCTCATGCTGGCCACCGTCGGCTGGCTGCGCGCGGCCTGCTCGGGCAGGGCCGGAATGTGGATGAAGCCGCTCTTCATTCCCTGGCCGGCAAGCTGGTGCTGCAGCTCGAAGAACACCTGGTTGCAGACGAAGGCGCCGGCCGTCAGCGACAGTCCGGCCGGATGGCCGGCCGCACGCAGGCCGTTGCGGATGGCCTTGATGGGCAGGGTCGAGAAGTAGGCCGCGGGTGCTTCGGCCCGTATCGCCACGTCCTGCGGCCGGTCGCCGGCGTTGTCGGCGATGCGGGCATCGACGAGGTTGACGGCGACTCGCTCGATGGAAATCTCGGTGCGGCCGCTGGCCTGGCCCAGGGAGATGGCGACCACGGGCCGGACCTCGGCCAAGGCCGCGGCCAGGGCCGCAGGCGCCGCGCCGAAGGCCGTGGGCAGGCAGCGTGCCTGCACGACGGCGCCGGCGATGACCTGGCCCTGCAGGGCCCGGGCGACTTCCCAGGAAGGATTGATGGCTTCGCCGCCAAAGGGTTCGAAACCGGTGAGCAGGATATTCATGGCGCCATTGTCCCGAAGCCGGGCCCTGGCCGCCCTGCGATGCTTTTCAGGGGAACGGGCCGCCCACGGCCCTCCATAATCGTCGACACCCCCCGCTGCCCGAGCCCATGACCGACCCGTCCCAGCCTTTGCCCTGGCCTCATGTCGATGCCGACGCTCCCGCGGCGGGCCCGGCGGCCTCCGGCTTCCTCTGGCCCACCCCGCCCTATGCCGCCTACCCCCAGCCCCAGGTGCAGCGCGGTGCCGAGGCCTGCGAGATCCTCGGGCTGAACAACAGCCGCAGCATCGGCCAGCTGCTCAAGCTCGAGGCCAGCGAGCGCATCGTGCAGATCAATGTGCCGCCGGCGCGCAACAGCATGCCGCTGAAGTTCAGCCAGTTCCGCGCCATCAAGCTGCTGAATCCGCTGACCGTGCCGCCGCGTGACGCCAGCGACCTGAACTCGCCCCTCAGCGTCGACCAGCGTCCGCGCAGCGATTTCCGCATCGTCTTCAACGGTGGCGACGAGCTCAAGGGCACGACCATCGGCCACCACCACGACGGCTTCGGTCTCTTCCTGTTCCCGCCGCTGGCCGATGATGACGACTCGGTGCGCCGCGTCTTCATTCCGCGCGAGGTGCTGGCGCATTTCGAGATCGGCGAGCGCCTGGGCGACCTGCTGCTGAAGGACGAGCTGGTCACGCCCGAGCAGCTCGATGCCGCCGCCGTCGAGCAAAGCGGCCTGCGCCAGCGCCGCGTCGGCGACATCCTCGTCAACCAGCAGATCGTCACGGCCGAACAGCTGCTGCAGGCCATCGAACAGCAGGCCCGCATGCCCATGGTGCGCATCGGCGAGGCCCTGCTGGCCCTGGAGCTGGTCACGCCCGAACAGCTCGAGCTGGCCCTGGTGCAGCAGCGCGACGACCGCTCCGTGCCGCTGGGCGAACTGCTGGTGCGCAAGGGCGTCATCAGCCGCGCCCAGCTGCAATCGGCATTGGCGCGCAAGATGGGCTATCCGGTTGTCGACGTCGAGAACTTCGCCGTGGAGCCCGACGCCGTGCGCAAGCTGCCCCATGCCGTGGCCAAGCGCCTGGAGGTGCTGCCCCTGGTGCTGCGCGACGGCCGCCTCGTCGTCGCGATGGAAGACCCGACGCGGCGCGACGCCCTCGACGAGGTCGAGTTCATCACCCAGCTCAAGGTCGTGCCGACGCTGACCAAGCTCGGCACCCTGCAGTTCGCCATTCCCGCGACCTTCGACCGCTATGGCGCCGAGGCCCTGCCGCGCGCGCCCGTCGACAACCTCCCCGACTTCCAGCCCGACTTCGCGCTGGACAGCTCCAACAAGCTCATCGAGAGCCTGGAGCGCGACAGCAGCGAGCGCAGCGCCAAGGAAGAAGAGTCGCCCATCGAGCAGAGCGACAACTCGCTGGTGCGCCTCATCAACTCGATGATCATCGAGGCGCACAACCAGGGCGTTTCCGACATCCACATCGAGACCTATCCGGGCCGCGAGAAGCTCAAGATCCGCTTCCGCCGCGACGGCGCGCTGCAGCCCTATCTGGAGCTGCCGCACACCTACCGCAACGCCATGATCGCCCGCATCAAGATCATGTGCGACCTCGACATCTCCGAGCGCCGCAAGCCCCAGGACGGCAAGATCAACTTCGCCAAGTTCTCGCCCCAGCACAAGCTGGAGCTGCGCGTGGCGACCATCCCGACCAACAACAGCCTGGAAGACGTCGTCATGCGCCTGCTGGCCAGCAGCAAGCCCATGCCGCTGGAGCGCATCGGTCTGAGCCCGGCCAATCTCTCGGCCCTGCAGTCCGCCGTGGCCCGGCCCTATGGCATGGTGCTGTGCGTCGGCCCCACCGGCTCCGGCAAGACGACGACGCTGCATTCGGCCCTCAGCCACATCAACACGCCCGAGCGCAAGATCTGGACGGCCGAGGATCCGGTCGAAATCACCCAGGCCGGTCTGCGCCAGGTCCAGGTGAACCCCAAGATCGACTGGACCTTCGCCAAGGCCCTGCGCGCCTTCCTGCGCGCCGACCCCGACGTCATCATGGTCGGCGAAATCCGCGACCAGGAGACGGCCGAGATCGCCGTCGAGGCCTCGCTGACCGGCCACCTGGTGCTGTCCACCCTGCACACCAACAGCGCGCCCGAGACCATCACTCGCCTGCTCGACATGGGCATGGATCCGTTCAACTTCGCCGACTCGCTGCTGGCCGTGCTGGCCCAGCGCCTGGTGCGGCGCAGTTGCCCGACCTGCCGCACCAGCGAGCCCATGACAGAGGCCGAACTGCAGGAGCTGCTGGACGACTATCTGCACGTCTTCCCGGCCGAGGGGCGGCCCAGCAAGCTGGCGCTGATGGCGGAATGGATCAAGACCTATGGCCAGGGCGGCCGGCTGCTGAAGTACCACAGCCCCGGCTGCACGGCCTGCGGCGGCAGCGGCTACAAGGGCCGCGCGGGCCTGCACGAACTGCTGACTGTCTCCAAGGACATACGCCGCATGATCCAGACGGGGGCCCGTGCCGAGGAACTACATCACGCTGGGCTGGCGGAAGGCATGCGTTCGCTGCGCCAGGACGGCATCATCAAGGTTTTGCAGGGCATCACCTCCCTCGCCGAAGTCCACGCCACCAGCAACGCATGATCTTGAAGGTCCGAGTCGATGAGTGAAGCGCCCGCAGAAGCCGCCGCAGCAGCCCCCCGCCCCAAGCTCCGCCTGGGCGACGTCCTCGTCGAGCAGCAGCTGATCTCGGCCGAGCAGCTCGGCCAGGCCCTGGAGCTGCAGCGCGCCACCGGCAAGAAGCTGGGCCGCATCCTCATCGAGGCCAACCTCATCACCGAGGAGGCCCTGGCCCATGTGCTGGCCCGCCAGCTGCGCGCGCCCTTCGTCAACCTCAAGACCTTCCCGCTCAAGACCGACCTCGTGCGACTGCTGCCCGAGACGCCGGCGCGGCGCTTCCGCGCCCTGGTGCTGGAGGAGCGCGGCGACACCCTGCTGGTGGCCATGGCCGACCCGCTGGACCTGTTCGGCTTCGACGAACTGGCCAAGATCCTCAAGCGCCGCCTGGCCATGGCCGTGGTGGCCGAAAGCCAGTTGCCGGCCGTCTTCGACAAGCACTACCGCCGCAGCGACGAGATCTCCGGCCTGGCCAAGGCCCTGGAAAAGGACATCGGCGACGCCGTCGACTTCGGCGCCCTGCAGGCCAGCGTCGGCCAGGAAGGCGCGCCGGTCGTGCGCCTGCTGCAGTCGGTCTTCGAGGACGCGACCCGCGCCGGCGCGTCGGACGTGCACATCGAGCCCCAGGAAGGCGAGCTGCTGATCCGCAACCGCGTCGACGGCCTGATGCAGACCCTCACGCAGGCCGACAAGCGCATCGCGCCCGCCCTGGCCCAGCGCCTGAAGCTGATGGCCGGCCTCGACATCTCCGAGAAGCGCCTGCCCCAGGACGGCCGCTTCACGCTGCGCCTGTCCGACCGCACCCTGGACGTGCGCCTGTCCACCATGCCCAGCCAGTACGGCGAATCCGTCGTCATGCGCCTGCTGGGCCAGGGCTCGGCCCTGCGCCGGCTGGGCGACATCGGCATGCCCGAGGACATGCTCAAGCGCTACCGCGAGCTGCTGAACCGCGACGCCGGCATGATCCTCGTCACCGGCCCGACGGGCTCCGGCAAGACCTCGACGCTCTATGCGTCGCTGGCCGAGCTGGACTCCGAGAAGCTCAAGATCATCACGGCCGAAGACCCCATCGAATACCGCCTGCCCGGCCTGACCCAGGTGCAGGTCAACGACAAGATCGAGCTGGACTTCGCCAAGGTGCTGCGCGCCGCGCTGCGCCAGGACCCTGACGTCATCCTGGTGGGCGAAATGCGCGACGCCGAGACCGCCGAGATCGGCCTGCGTGCTGCCATCACCGGCCATCTGCTGCTGTCCACGCTGCACACCAAGGACACCGTCTCCACGCCCTTCCGGCTGCTGGACATGGGCGCGCCCCCCTTCATGGTGGCCACCTCGCTGCAGGCCGTGCTGGCCCAGCGCCTGCTGCGCGGCATCTGCAAGCACTGCGCCGAACCCCATCACGCCACGCCGCAGGAGCAGGCCTGGATCAACGAGGTGATCGCTCTGAACGGTGAAGAGCCGGGCCCGGTGAAAAGCGTCGCCGGCCGCGGCTGCGCCGAATGCAATGGCACCGGCTACCAGGGCCGGCGCGGCATCTACGAGATGCTGGAGCTGGATTCCGACATGGCCCTGGCCATCCAGAACAGCGATGCCGGCGGCTTCCTGACGGCCGCCCGCAGGTCGCTCAAGGGCAAGACCCTGGCCGACCGCAGCCTGGCCTTGGTGCGCGAGGGCAAGACCTCATTGGCCGAAGCGGTACGGATCAGCGTGGACGCTGAATGAGCAATTTCGCCTTCAAGGGGCGCAACGGCCGCGGCGAGCTCGTCGAAGGCATCGTCGACGCCGTCAACAGCGACGCCGTTGCCGCCCAGCTGATGGCCGGCGGCGTCGTGCCGGTCAGCATCGAGGCAACGGCCGAGGCCGTCAGCGTGGCGGGCGGCAGCAACTGGCTCGAGGCCCTGCTCGCCAAGCCCATCAGCCAGGAAGACGCCCTGGTGCTGACGCGCCAGCTCTACACCCTGCAGAAGGCCGGTGTCCCCATCCTGCGCGCGCTGGCCGGCCTGGAGGCCTCCACCAGCCACCCCGGCATCGTGGCCCTGTTGCAGGACGTTCGCGCCAGCCTGGACCAGGGCCGCGAGTTGGGCACGGCCTTCGCCCGCCATCCCAACGTCTTCAGCAGCTTCTACGTCGCCATGACCCGCGTCGGCGAGCTGACGGGCAAGCTGACCGAGGTCTTCCAGCGCCTGTCGGAACACCTGGAGTTCGAGCTCGACATCCGCGCCCGCATCAAGCAGGCGCTGCGCTATCCCATCATGGTGATCGTCGCCATGGGCATCGCACTGGTCGTCATCAACATCTTCGTGCTGCCCAAGTTCGCCGACGTCTTCTCCCATTTCAAGACCGAGCTGCCGGTGATGACGCGCGTGCTGCTCGGCTTCTCGGCGTGGACGGTGAAATGGTGGCCCCTGGTCGTCGCCGGCTTCATCGGCGCCGGTCTGGCCTGGCGCAACTGGATCGCCACGCCCACGGGCCGCTATACCTGGGACCGCTTCAAGCTCAGGCTGCCCATCGCCGGCAATATCGTGCTGAAGGCCACGCTCGCCCGCTTCGCGCGCAGCTTCGCGCTGGCCAGCAGCTCCGGTGTGCCCATCAGCCAGGCGCTGACGGTGGTGGCCCAGACCGTGGACAACGCCTACATCGGCGCCCGCATCGAGCAGATGCGCGACGGCGTCGAGCGGGGCGAAAGCATCTCGCGCTGCGCCACCGGCACCGGCGTCTTCACCCCCATCGTTCTGCAAATGATTGCGGTGGGCGAGGAGACTGGCGAGCTGGACACCCTGATGACCGAGATCGCGCAGATGTACGAACGCGAGACCGACTTCGCCATCAAGGGCCTGTCCGCCGCCATCGAGCCCATCCTGCTGACCATCATCGGCGGCATGGTGCTGGTGCTGGCCCTGGGTGTCTTCCTGCCGCTGTGGAACCTCGGCCAGGCCGCGATGGGGCGCTGAAACCACACCCAGGGTGTGAAGCTTGCAACGGTTTGCAGGCCAGCGTCGAGCCATCATAAAACTCGTGAGCTATTCACTTCTCATCGCTGGACCCGTGGCCGATAGTCCCGTCATCGCACCACAGCGCAGAGAGCGCAGGAAGGCATCCATGAACAAGTCCCAGCAAGCCGGCTTCACCCTGATCGAGTTGGTGATGGTCATCGTCATCCTCGGCGTGCTGTCTGCCGTCGCGTTGCCCAAGTTCGTGGCCGTGGACGACGACGCCAAGCAGGCGTCCGTCAACGGTGTGGCCGGTGCCCTGAGCTCCGCCTCGGCCATCAACTACGCCGCCCGCAAGGCCAACAGCGCCAACGGCGTGAACGTGGTCAAGTGCTCCGACGTCGTGGGTGCACTGCAAAACGCCCTGCCCACCGGCTTCTCGGTGACCACCGACAGCGCCGTGACCTCCAACGTCACCGTGAGCACCTGTGTGCTGACCGGTTACACCAACAAGACCGCCACCTTCACGGTCACCGGTACCTGATGACCGGCACCCCGCGCTCCGACGCGGGCTTCACGTTGATCGAGCTCATCCTCGTCATCGTGATCACAGCCGCCCTGGCGGTGTTCGCCCTCCCCAAGGTGGTGGACACGACGCTGTGGCGGCTGCGTACTTTTGGCGACGACCTGCAGGCACGCCACCAGGCCATGCTCAGGCTGGCCCTGCAGCAGCGCCGCCCCATCGCCGAGACCATCACCGGGACGGGCGTCACCTGGGCCTATGCCTTGGGCAGCGGCACGGTCATCGACTCCCTGCCCTGCCCCGTCACCGAAAGCCCCTGCATCGCCGAAGGCGGCAGCCGCACCGTCACCTTCAACAATGCCAACAGCGGTGCGACCGCGACCAGCTCGGGGGCAGCGATGACCGTCACGGTGGCCTACGGCAGCTACAACCAGGCCTACCGCGTCGAGGCGGACACGGGCCTGATTTACCCGACTCCTTGAGGTTTGGACCATGGGTTGCTCGGCTAGCATTTCCCGCATGCCGGCCTTGCACCGCGGGCGGCGTTCGCGCGGCCTGACCCTGATCGAACTGCTGCTCTTCGTCGTCGTCGTCGGCATCGCGCTGGCGGCGATGCTGAAGGTCTTCGTCACCGCGACGACAGCCAGCACCGACCCCATGGTGCGCCGCCAGCAGCTGGCCATCGCCGAATCGCTGCTGCGCGAGGTCGAGCTGATGCCCTTCACCTGGTGCGACCCCGCCCAGGATCCCAATGTCGCGACGGTCGCCAACGCGGGCGCCTGCACCTTCCCCGAGAACATGGGCCCCGAAGCCGGCCAGACCCGCTACGGGCCAGCCAACTTCTTCAACAACGTCAACGACTACAACGGCTTTTCCATGGCTGGCATCCGCGACGTGACGAACACGGCCATTGCGGGCCTGTCGGGCTACGCCGCATCGGTGACCGTGGCTGCCGCCGCGCTGGACAGCATCCCCTCGGCGGGCGACGCGCTGAAGATCACCGTCGCCGTCACCGCCCCCGACGGCAGCGTCGTCAGCCTGCAGGGCTGGCGCACGCGCTACGCCCCCAATTCTCCTGACTGAGCATGCGAACCGAGCGCGGCTTCACCCTGATCGAGTCCGTGATGGTCATCGCCATCACCGGCGTCGTCATCGCACTGGTGGCCGTCTTCATCGTGCCGGCGACAACGGCCTACTTCTCCAGCGCCGCCCGGGCCCAGCTCGGCGACGAGGCCGACACCGCTCTGCGCCGCATGGCGCGCGACCTGACGCTGGCCCTGCCCAACAGCGCCCGCGTGTCGGCCAGCGGCATGAGCGTGGAGCTCATCCCGGTCAGTGGCGCGGCGCGCTATGTGACCGACGGCGCGACGGCGCTGCAGTTCGGCATCGCGCCGATTCCTGCGTTCAACATCATCGGACCGGCCCTCACCCTCAGCCATGCCAGCCAGCAGCTCGCCTGGTACAACCTCGGCGCCGGCATTCCGGACGCCGACGCCTACACGCTCAGCAATGTGCGCACCGCCACGACGGGCGCCGGCAGCGTCGCCAACGTCGCGGTGGCCGGCGCCGCCCTGCCCACCTCGCTGCAGGCCCCGCCCTATCGCGTCTATGCCATCGAGCCCCCCGTCAGCTACCGCTGCGACACGACGGCGCAGACCTTGACGCGCTACACCGGCTATGGCTTCAATGCCGCCCAGCCCGATCCGCCGGCCGGCGGCACCAGTGCCGTGCTGGCGCGTGACGTGTCGGCCTGCAGCTTCGATTTCAACGCGGGCGCTGTCGCTGCGCGCTACGGCCTGGTCACGCTGCGGATTTCGCTGACCCGTGCCGGCGAGACCGTCACCCTCTATCACGCCGTCCACGTGGACAACATGCCATGAACCAGCGCGGCTTCACCATGATGTCCATGCTCTTCATCCTGGTGGCCCTGGCCGCCATGGGTGTCGCGCTGGCCTCGTTGAGTCAACGCCAGCAACTTGGCTCGGCCGGCGAGCTGGCGGCTTCCAGGGCCTACCAGGCCGCCCTGGCCGGCCTGGAATGGGGGAGCTTCCAGGTCCTGCCCGGCGCGGCCAAGCCGGCCTGCTTCGGCACGAAGAACATCGCCCTGCCCGACCAGCTGTCCGACTTCACCGTGACCGTCAGCTGCACGCGCACGCCGGCCGCCGGCACGGTCAGCGACGGCGACACCCAGCTGGCCTTCTATGTGCTGATCGCGACGGCCTGCAACATCCCGAGCGGTGGCGCCTGCCCGAACGGTAGCGCCAACGAGCCGGCCTATGCCGAGCGCCAACTGAGCCGGAGCCTGGCCAAATGAAGACATGGCGTTTGCTGCTGGTGCTACTGGGCTTGCTGTGCACGGGCATCGCGCAGGCGGCGTCCAGCTACACCTTCCGCAGCGACAGCTTCGCCTGGGAGACCAGCGCCAACACCATCACCTGGGACCGCACCTGCACCAGCTACCCCGGTGACGACGACAAGGCCACCATCAGCTTCACCGGCGGCTTCAAGTTCACCTTCGCCGGAACGGCCTACACCTCGGTGCGCGTGTTGAGCAACGGCGGCCTGCAGTTCGGCACCGACACCGGCTTCTTCCGCACCTACACCAACACGGCCCTGCCCGCCGCAGCGTCAGGCACCCAAAGCGGCTGCACGAACGCAGCCACGACCAACGTCATCCTCGCCTACTGGACCGACCTCAACCCCAGCCAGGCCGGCAGCGGCGGCGTGACCTGGGAACAGAAGGGCACAGCGCCCAATCGCTATCTGGTCGTGTCGTGGAACGGCGTCTACCAGTACAACACCAGCACGCCCTACACCTTCCAGATCATCCTGTTCGAGAACGGCGAGTTCAAATACCAGTACGGCAACGCCAATGCCAGCGGCTCCAACGCCACCATCGGTGTGCAGGTCGACAGCAGCGACTACACCCAGTACTCCTACAACAGTGGCTACAACGCCAACGGCAGCGCCATCCGCTGGTTCCTGGCCAACGGCACGCCGACGCGCCGGGCCGAATACCGTTTCGACGAATACAGCTACAGCGGCCGCGTCGGCGAGGTGCTCGACAGCACCACCAACAGCAACAATGGCGTTCGCGTCGGCACGGCGACGACGGTGGCCGGCGGCTATGTCTGCCGCGGCCTCAGCATCCCGGCCAACACGACCAGCACCAGCTCGGCCGTCGACACCCTGCTCGGCGTGCCATCGGCCATCGGCTCCCAGGGTGCCGTGACCCTCTGGTACGCCGCCAACACGACCTGGAACAACGCGGCCGCGATGCTGCTGGACGCGACCACCTCCACGAGCCGCCCCTTCTTCCTCGTCCGCCAGAGCGACGGCTCGCTGCGCGCCACCATTGCCGACAGCGCCGGCACGCTGCTGTCCGCCACCACCAGTGCCCAGGTCGTCGCCGCCGGCACCTGGAAGCACATTGCCGTCAGCTGGCGGTTGGCGGCCGGCGCGGGCCAGAGCAGCCTGCGCATCTACATCAACGGCCTGCAGGCCGGCGCCGCCAGCGGCACGACGACGGGCAGCCTGGACAACAGCATCGGCACCCTTTTCGTCGGCGACAACCGCAGCGCGACGGCCCCCGCCAACGCCACGCTGAACTCGGCCAACGGCACCATCGACGAGATGCGGGTCTACAACTACGACATCAGCGCCGTCGAGCTGACGGCCGACATGGCGCCCACCCACAGCTGCCCGCCGCCGCTGGACCATGTCGAGGCCGTGCCCAGCGCCGCGACCGGCAGCACCTGCGCCCCCATCACCGTGACCGTGCGCGCCTGCAGCGACGCCGCCTGCAACACCGTGATGACGGGCTACACCGGCACCGTCAACCTCAGCACTTCCAGCAACCGCGGTGACTGGACGCTGGGCTCGGGGCCGGTGCCGCTGGGCGTGCTGACGCCAGGCACGCCGGGCAGCGGCAACGCGAGCTACCGCTTCGTCGCCACCGACCTCGGCGTCGCCCGGTTGCAGCTGTCACACAGCCTGGCCCAGTCGGTCCGCCTCACGGCGGTCGACAGCCTCACGCCCGGCACGACGACGACCTCGGCCGCCATCCAGTTCAACAACAACGCCTTCGTCTGGGCCGAGGACCTGAACAGCAAGGTCGCCGGCAGCAACATCGCCGTCGCCGGCCGGCCGCATGACCTGCAGGTGTCCCTGATCAAGAAGGACCCGACCACCGGCAGCTGCGGCGTCGCCACCGACTTCAGCGCGACGCGCAGCATGAAGCTGTGGCGCACCGACAGCAGCGGCGCCTGGACGGCGCCCACCGTCGTCAGCCCGGCGCTGACGGTGCCCAATGCCCGGCCGTCCAGCGACAACATCGCCCTGGCCTTCACGGCCGGCGTCGCCACGCTCAATCTCGGCACGACCGATATCGGCCAGTACACCCTCAACCTCGACGACGACTCGCTGACCTATGCCAGCGCAACCATCAGCGGCAGCCTCGGCCCGCTGACCGTGCGGCCCTTTGCCCTCGTCGTCAGTGGTCTCACGCTGTCGGGCACCGGCAACCCGGGCGGCAGCAACCCCACCGACGCCGTCTTCGGCAAGGCGGGCGGCGCCTTCTCGGCCACGGTCGGCGCCTACCGATGGACGGCGGGCGCCGACAGCAGCGGCACCGGCGTCCCCGATGCCAGCGCCAACCTGGCCACGATCACCGCCGGCGGCCTGGCGCCCAGCTTCAACAGCGGGGTGAACCTGACGCCCGTGGCCGCATCCCAGATCCCGACGCCCGCCAACGGCGGCGTGCTGGGGACGATCAGCAACAACGTCATCGCCAGCGCCAGCTTCTCGGGCGGCAGCGCCACCGTCAGCAACCTGGCCTACAGCGAGGTCGGCAGCTTCCTGCTCAACACCAGCGCCGTCGTCGGCAACTTCCTGTCCAGCGGCCTGGCCCTGGACGCCAACGTCTTCAAGGCCGACGGCACCCAGAATGCCCGCATCGGCCGCTTCGTGCCGGCCGGTTTCGCGGTCAGCGGCTTCACGCCCACCCATCGCAGCGCCCTCTCCTGCTCGCCGGCCTCGACCTTCAGCTACCTCGGCGAGGACATCGGCATTGCCTTCACCTTGACGGCCCAGAACGCGGCCGGCGCCACGACGCAGAACTACGCCGGCACTTTCGCCAAGCTCGTCGCCTCGGCGCCGGCCAACCACAACCTGGCCGGCATCTCCGGCACGACGATGTTCAAGGCGGCCCAGTACGCCTTGACCAACGGCGCCGGGGCCTGGAATGCCGGCGTCGCCGCCGTCAGCTTCACCCTCAACGTGACCCGCGGCGCCGCGCCGGTCGGACCCTACAGCGCCGCGCAGTGGGGCATCGCGCCGGTGGATGCCGACGGCGTGGCCATGCTGGCCCTGAATCTCGACACCGACTACCCCCCGAACGTTGTTGACAGCACATTGCTGGGGCAAATCCCCCTGCGCTATGGTCGGCTGCGCCTACAAAATGGCATGAGCGCTGCCGATAGAGCCCTGACCCTGCCGCTGACCGCCCAGTACTGGGACAGCAGCACCAACACCTACAAGACCAACGATTTGGATTCCTGCACCCGCGTGACCGCCGCCAACCTCAGCTTCGGCAACTTCCGCAGAACGCTCGCGGCCGCCGACGCGGTCATGAATCCGAACAGCGTGACCGTCAACCCGGCGGGCAATACCTTCATCAGCTTCAACAGGCCGAGCACCGGCCATGTCGGCAGCATGGACGTGGCCATCGCCCTCAACCCGGGCGCCAGCCCGGCCGATGCCTCCTGCATGCCCGCCGGCTGGCGCACGACCGCCGCCACCACCGGTGCCAACCTGACGGCCCTGCGGGGCGGGTGGTGTGCGGCCAACAACGACCCCAGCGCCCGCGCGACCTGGGGCGTCTACCGCGGCAGCAATGGCGTCGTCTACCAGCGGGAGAACTTCTGATGCGCTGGCCCTGGTCCCCAAATCGCAGCGGTCAGCGCCTGCTGCTGCGCCGCGTCGGCGAGCAGCATGCCTTCGTACTGACCGACGGCCCGCCAGGTGACGAGCCGGCACGCCTGCTCCGCTGGGGCCTGCTGCCCGAGGCAAGACCCGTCCCCGCGGGCGACGCCATCGCGCTGCTGGACCCGGCCGACTACCAGATCCTCAAGGTCGACACGCCCAATGTGCCGCAGGAGGAGCTCAAGTCCGCCGCACGCTGGCAGATCAAGGAAATGGTCGACGTCGATGTGGCCGAGCTGACGCTGGACGTCATGCACGTCGGCGGCGACGTCGAGCGGGCGCAGCGCCAGCTCTTCGTCATCGCGGCCCGCAACAGCGCCATCAAGTCGCTGACCGATGGCGCCGCGGCCATCAGCGCCCATATCGGCATCGTCGACGTCTGGGAGACGGCCCTGCGCAACCTGCTCGCCGCCCAGGCCCGCGCCGACGACCTGGCCGCACGTGCCTGCGCCGCCGTCCATATCGACGAGCGCCACTGCCTGCTGGTCGTCTGCGCCGGCGACGAACTCTTCTACACGCGGCGCCTGGAAGGCGACCCCGGTCTGCTGGCGCGCGCCCGCGGCGAGCAGGCCGAGACCGGCGTGGCCGAGCTGCCGCTGGGCTTCGAGTACCAGCCCGGCGGCGCGTTCGACGCGGGCGCCGCCCAGGAGTCGCCCCTGGTCGTGGAGCTGCAGCGCTCCATCGACGTCTGGGAGCGCAGCTGGCCCGAACTGCCGCTGGCGCGGCTGTACGTCGTCACCGCCGAACATGGCGCCGAGGTCGCGACGCTGATCCAGCGCGAGCTCGGCCAGCGCACCGTGGCCCTCGACCCCCTGGTCGCGTTCGCGCCGGACGCGCCGGCGCCCGAGGGCGATCCGGCCAAGACCCTGGGCGCCTGCCTGCCGCTGCTGGGCGCCGCCCTGCGCACCGAGATCCGAAAGCTGTGAACCGCTGATGGCCCAGCAAATCAATCTGCTCACGCCCATCCTGCTGGCACCCAAGCGCTATTTCTCGGCGCTGACGCTGCTGCAGGCCACCGGCCTGCTGCTCGTCGCGGGCCTGGCGACGGCGCTCTGGCTGCAGCAGCGCGACCGCAGCGCCGAAGCCCAGCACCAGGCCCTGCTCGCCCAGTACGCGACCGAGCGCCAGCACCTCATGGTGGCCCAGGCTGGCCTGCCCGCGC
>CBHWBD010000076.1:0-21926 GCA_966111775.1 uncultured Comamonadaceae bacterium
GGCCAGACGCTCGTCTTCGACGTGCCCCTGCTCGTCGAGTCCGGGCGCTGGCGGCCGCGCCTGGCGCGCGTGATCGTCGTCGACTGCTCGACGGAGACCCAGATCGAGCGCGTGCTGCAACGCCCGGGCTGGACTCAGGAACGCGTCGCGGGCGCCCTCGCCGCCCAGGCCACGCGCGAGGCCCGACGCGCCGCCGCAGACGTGGTGTTGCTGAACGACGGCCTGCCCCTTGTTGCGCTCAGAAACGAGGTTGTCGACCTGGCCGCGCGCTGGGGCTGTGGAACAATCGCCCGGCCCTGATAGCAGTCCATCCCGAGGCCCCCTTGGTCCTGTACGAGTACCCGTTCAACGAAAGCATCCGCACGATGCTTCGCCTCGAACATCTGTTCGACCGTCTCGGTACGTTGATGTCGCGCGAACCCGCGCTGGACCATCACTTCGCCCTGGTCACGCTGTTCGAGATCATGGACGTCGCCTCGCGTGCCGACCTCAAGAGCGACCTGCTGAAGGAGCTCGAGAAGCACAAGGCCCAGTTCGTCAGCTACCGCGGCAGCCCCGGTGTCGACGAAGCGCGCCTGGACGAGGTGGTCGCCCGCATCGACGGCGCCTTCGGTCGCCTGAACGCACTGGCCGGCAAGGCCGGCGCGGCCCTCACCGGCAACGAGTGGCTGATGAGCATCCGCAGCCGCATCAGCATTCCCGGCGGCACGTGTGAATTCGACCTGCCGGCCTACTACAACTGGCAGCAACTGCTGCCGGTGCGCCGTCGCAAGGACCTGATGACCTGGGCCCAGACGCTGATGCCGCTGGCCGAGGCCCTGCAGGTGCTGCTTGGCCTGCTGCGCGACTCCGGCACGCCGCACAAGGTGGCGGCCACGGCCGGCCAGTTCCAGCAAAGCCTGCCCGCCGGCCGCGTCTACCAGCTGCTGCGCATGCGCATCGACCCCAGCCTGGGGCTGATTCCCGAGATCTCCGGCCACCGGCTGATGGTCTCCATTCGCCTGATGCGCCAGGACGAGGAGGGCCGGCTCAAGCTGGCCGCCGAAGACAGCGGCTTCGAGCTCGCCTTGTGCCAGTGACGAGCCAGTGAAGCACTCATGAAGACGAACGATCAGGGCGAGCGCCTGGTGCGCTGCCCGCAATGTGGGGGCGACAGCGTGTTCGCGCCCAGCAACAAATGGCGGCCCTTCTGCAGCGAACGCTGCCGGCAGATCGACCTCGGCGCCTGGGCCAGCGAGTCCTTCCGCGTGCCGGCCACGCCGCCCCAGGATCCCGATGAATTCGGGCCGGACGGCGAGCCGCTGATTCATTGATCAGGCGCTGAGCAGCCTTCGCGACACCAGCTCACGCCGCGCGCTGGCGGTGTCGGTGAACAAAAAGGCCTGCCAGTCGCGCGACAGCGCGGCGTCGACATTGGCCGGATGGTCGTCCAGGAACAGCAGCTCCTGAGGCGGCACGCCGAAGCGCCGCTCGGCGATGGCGAAGATCTCGGCGCTGGGCTTGATCTGCTTCACATGGCTGGAGAACACGCCCGACTCGAACCACTCGGCGAGCGGATGCGCCTTGGCCAGATGGGCCGCGTAGGGCTCGGGCATGTTGGACAGGAAGTGCAGGGTGTGCCCCGCAGCGCGCAGGTCGCGGATCAGCACCGCCGTGGCCGGGATCAGCATCAGCTCATCCGGCACGCCTCGCACGACCGCTGCGACGTCGCTGCGCGACCAGCCAGTGCGCGCCGAGATGCGGCGCACCACCTCGTCGGCACCGATCAGTCCCTGGTCGAACAGGCCCCAGTCGCCGCCGTAGTTCTGGAAGAAGGTCGCCGCCGCGGCCGCGCCCTGCTCCAGCGTCTCGACGCGATGCGGCCACATGCGCGCGAGGAAGCTGGCCGGATGCCAGCGGAACACCACGCCGCCGAAGTCGAAGACGATCTTCATGCGGCCACCAGGCGCTTCAGCAGTCCAGCCGTCGAGCCGTCCAGGCCCGACGTGTCGCCGGAGTCCAGGCGCGGCAGCAGCTGGTTGCACAGGGCCTTGCCCAGCTCCACGCCCCATTGGTCGAAGCTGTTGATGCCCCACAGCGCGCCGGTCACGAAGACACGATGCTCGTAGAGGGCGATCAAGGCGCCCAGCGAGCGCGGCGTCAGTGCGTCCAGCACAAGCGTCGTGCTGGGCCGGTTGCCGGGGAAACTGCGATGGCGGGCCAGCACCTCGCGGTCGAGCGTGGCCGAGGCGGTGGGCGCCTTCTCGGTCAGCGCCTCGGCGGCCGTCTTGCCCTGCATCAGGGCCTGGCTCTGCGCCAGGCAGTTGGCCAGCAGCTTGCGGTGCTGGTCGGCGAGCTTCTCGGCCAGTTCGCCCGAGGCGCCATGGTTGGGGCGCTTCACGGCGATGAACTCGACCGGGATGACGTCCGTGCCCTGGTGCAGCATCTGGAAGTAGGCGTGCTGGCCGTTGGTGCCGGCCTCGCCCCAGACAACGGGCGAGGTGCCCAGCGACAGCGCATTGCCGTCCAAGTCCACGCCCTTGCCATTGCTCTCCATCTCGAGCTGCTGCAGATAGGCCGGCAGGCGGCGCAGGCCCTGGTGGTAGGGCGCGACGCTGCGGCTCGTGAAGCCATGGAAGTTCCGATACCAGATGTCGATCAAACCGAGCAACACCGGCAAGTTGCGCTCCATCGACGCCGTCTCGAAGTGCCGGTCCATCGCGTGCGCACCGGCCAGCATCGCGCGGAGATTGTCGGCTCCCACGGCGATGGCGATCGGCAGCCCGATGACCGACCACAGCGAATAGCGGCCACCCACCCAGTCCCAGAAACCGAAGGCCGTGTCGATGCCGAAGGCCGCTGCGGCCGCGGTGTTGCTGCTGGTGGCGACGAAGTGGCGCGCCACATTCGTGCCGCCACTGGCGAGGAACCAGGCCTTCGCGGCCTGGGCGTTGGCCAGCGTTTCCTGCGTTGTGAACGTCTTGGACGCGATGACGAACAGCGTGTGTTGGGCGTCGAGGCCGCGCAGCACCGGCGCCAGGTCATGGCCGTCGACGTTGGAGACGAAATGCAGCTTGATGCCGGGCGCGCGGAAGGCCTCCAGCGCCTGCACGACCATGGCCGGGCCGAGGTCGCTGCCCCCGATGCCGATGTGCACGACGTCGGTGATCTGGCCGCGCTCGCCTCGGCGTACGCTTTCGGCGAAAGCCAGCATCACATCCAGCGAGGCCTGCACTTCGGCGTTGAAGGGCGTATCGCTGCCAGCCGGCGCGCGCAGCGCCGTGTGCAGCACCGCGCGTCCCTCGGTGTGGTTGACCGGGTCGCCGCGCAGCAAAGCGTCCCGACGCTCCTCCAGCCCGCAGTCGCGTGCCAGCTTGACCAGCAAGGCCAGCGTGGGCACATCGATGCGGTTCTTGGAGAGGTCGGCAAAGACCTCGGGTGCCTCGAAGGACAGCGCATCGAAGCGGCCCGCGTCGGCCTTGAAGGCATCGCGGATGTCGAAGCCGCGACCACTCGCGGCGTAATGGGCCTGCAGTTCGGCCCAGACGGGAGAGAGGTCGCAGCGTGTCGTCATGATCAGGCGGCTTGGATGAGCTTGTCGAGCTTGCCGGCGTCGACGGCGAACAGGCGAATGCCTTCGGCCAGCTTCTCGGTCGCCATCGCGTCCTCGTTCAGGGCGAAGCGGAAGGCGGCTTCGTCGAGATGGATGGCGGGCATGACCGCCGACTTGGCCGGATCGAGAGCCCGCTCCAGCTTGGCGTCGCTCGCCTGCAACTGGGCCAGCAGATCGGGGCTGATGGTCAGCAGGTCGCAACCGGCCAGGGCCTGGATCTGGCCGATGTTGCGGAAGCTCGCGCCCATGACCTCGGTCTGGATGCCGTGCTGCTTGAAGTAGGCGTAGATCTGGCTCACCGACTTCACGCCCGGGTCATTGACGCCAGCCTGCGCGGCTTCATCCCAGCTCGCGCCGGCCGACTTCTTGTACCAGTCGTAGATGCGGCCCACGAAAGGCGAGATCAGCTGCACCTTGGCCTCGCCGCAGGCCACCGCTTGCGCGAACGCGAACAGCAGGGTCAGGTTGCAGCGGATGCCTTCGCGCTCCAGTTCGGCGGCGGCCTGGATGCCTTCCCACGTCGAGGCCAGCTTGATCAGCACGCGCTCGCGCTTGATGCCGGCGGCCTCGTACAGGCTGATGATGCGGCGCGCGCGAGCCAGCGATGCAGCCTTGTCGAAGCTCAGGCGGGCATCGACTTCGGTCGACACGCGGCCCGGCACGACCTTCAGGATCTCGAGACCGAAGCGCACCAGCACGTGGTCGACGATCTCGTCCAGCGGCTGGCCACGGTGGGCCTCGACCGTTTCCTTCAGCAGCGGCGCGTAATCCGGCGACTGCACGGCCTTCAGGATCAGCGAAGGATTGGTCGTCGCGTCGCGCGGGGCGAACTGGGCGAGCTGCAGGAAGTTGCCGGTGTCGGCGACGACGGTGGTGAGGGCTTTGAGCTGGTCGAGCTGGTTCATGACGAGGGTCTGTTCAGATGACAGGAATCGGTGCGAGAGGGGCTGAGCGGATGCAGGGCTAGGCGCCGCGCTGAAGCCCGGGCTGGTTGCCCGGGCAAGGCGCGCAACGACGCCATGCGTCCGCTCAGCCCCTCTCCCGAAGGGTTGGCACTCAAAAGCCTGCGCGCGGCGTTACGAAGCTTCGCTGGGGCCGCACCCCAGCTTCGTTTCGCGCCTTGCTCGCAGGCTTTTGAGTGGCAACGCATCCGATCCCTGTCATCTGAACAGGCCCGCGCCGGATTGACCCGGCGAAGAAACTGCTGCATAGTATTTCACGAAACTTAGTTACACAACGGTTAGCGCCCCTGTGCGGCGCTGGCCTGGAGACCCCGCAGATGTCTTTCGATCTCGTGTTCTTTGGCGGTACCGGCGACCTGACGTGGCGCAAGCTGATGCCCGCGCTGTTCCAGGCCTTCCGCCATGGCAAATTGCCCGAAGGCGGTCGCATTCTCGCCGTCGCGCGTGACGACCAGACCGACGAGCGTTACAGGGAGTGGCTGAAGGAGCGCTTCCGCGAAGTGGACGGCGCCAAGCGCCCGACGGACGAAGAGTTCGAGAAGTTCGGCTCGCTGATCCACTACCGCCGCATGGACCTGTCCCAGCCCGAGCACTACCAGGGCCTCAAGGACTGGCTGGACGCTCGCAATGCCGACACCGTCGTGCTGTATCTCGCCACCAGCCCGCACCTGTTCACCGGCATCTGCCAGCAGCTCGGCGCCGTCGGCCTGAATCACGGCAAGGTGCGCGTGGTGCTGGAAAAGCCGCTGGGCCACGACCTGGCCAGCGCGCAGGAGATCAACCGCGCGGTGCGCGGCGTCTTCGCCGAAAGCCAGGCCTTCCGCATCGACCACTACCTCGGCAAGCCCTCGGTGCAGAACCTGATGGCCCTGCGCTTCGGCAACGCCCTGTTCGAGCCGCTGTGGCGCCGCGAGAGCATCGCCAACATCCAGATCACGCTGGCCGAGCGCCTGGGCGTGGGCACGCGTGGCGCCTTCTACGACGGCACCGGCGCGCTGCGCGACATGATCCAGAACCATGCGCTGCAGCTGCTGACCATGATCGCCATGGAGCCGCCGAGCAGCAACGACGCCGACGCCATCCGCGACGAAAAGCTCAAGGTGCTGCGGTCGTTGAAGCCCTTCACGCCCGACAGCGTGGCCCGCGACGTCGTGCGCGGCCAGTACCGCGCCGGCAGCATCGAAGGCAAGGCGGTGCCGGGCTATCTGGAAGAGGTCAAGGTGCCGCCCGACAGCGCCTGCGAGACCTTCGTCGCCCTGCGCACCGAGATCAACAACTGGCGCTGGGCCGGCGTGCCCTTCTACCTGCGCACCGGCAAGCGCCTGGCCGAGCGAGACGCCCAGATCGTCGTCAACTTCCGGCCGGTACCGCACAAGATCTTCGCCGGCGGCAGCCAGCCCAATCGCCTCGTCATCAAGCTGCAGCCCGAGGACGGCCTGGAGCTGCAACTGCTGGCCCAGAAGGGGGCGGGCGCCGGCGAGCAGCTGACGCCGGTGTCGCTGGACCTGGACTTCGACAAGGCCTTTGCGACGCAGCGTGTCGGCGCCTACGAGCGCCTGCTGCTGGACGCGATTGCTGGCCGCCTCAACCTGTTCGTGCGCAGCGACGAGCAGGAGCAGGCCTGGCGCTGGGTCGAGCCCATCCTCGACGCCTGGACGGCCGACACCAGCGGTCCGCGCCCCTATTCCGCCGGTTCCTGGGGCCCGGCCGCCGCGAGCGCGCTGGTCGCCAGAGACGGCTTCTCATGGGCTGAAGAACAATGAGCATCCTCGAGCGCGTCAAGGCGGCCCTGCCCGCCCTCCCTCCGGCAGAACAGCGGGTCGCCAAGCTGCTGCTGGCCGACGCGCGCAGCTTTGCCAGCCTGCCGGTCAGCGAACTGGCCGACCGGTCGCACGTGTCCAAGCCGACCGTGGTGCGTTTCTGCCGCAGCGTCGGCTATGACGGCCTGGCCGACTTCAAGCTGAAGCTGGCCGGCAGCGTCAACGAGGGTGTCCCCTTCGTGCACCGCGCGGTGGACGAGGACGACAAGCCGGGCGACATCATCGTCAAGGTCGTCGACAACGCCGTCGCCGCCCTGCTGCACTACCGCAACGACGCGGCCAGCCATGCCTTCGAACGCGCCATCGAGGCCCTGGCCGATTCGGCCCGCCACAACAAGCGCATCGAGTTCTATGGCGTCGGCAACTCCGGCATCGTCGCCCAGGACGCCCAGCACAAGTTCTTCCGCCTTGGCGTGAACACCGTCGCCACCAGCGACGGCCATGTGCAGCTGATGAGCGCCACCATGCTGCAGCCGGGCGACTGCGCCGTCATCATCAGCAATTCGGGCCGTAGCCGCGACCTGCTGGACGCGGCCGAGATCGCACGCAAGAAGGGCGCGACCATCATCATCATCACGGCCAGCGCCTCGCCTTTGGCGCAGCTGGCCCTGGGGCCGAGCCAGATCCTGCTGGCGGTGGACCACCCCGAGGACTTCGACCGCTACAGCCCCATGGTGTCGCGGCTGTTGCACCTCATCGCGGTGGACATCCTGACCACGGGCGTGGCGCTCAAGCTGGGCCAGCAGCTGCGGCCGATGCTGCAGGAGATCAAGAAGAACCTGCGCGCCAAGCGCTACGCAGGCTAGACAAGCCCACCCCCTACCGGCTGACGCCGGCCCCCTCAAGGGGGCGCAGTCAGTGGCCCGGCACAGCCGGCTCCACGACTGCCGCCGGAAGGAACAAAGCCCGCTTTTCAGGCGGGCTTTGTGTTTTCTGACTCATGCTTGCACAGCAGGGCTTGGCGGCCAGAACAGTTCGGACACACCGTAAACGCGGGCCAGTTCGCGCAGCTTCTCCGGCGCGTCGTCGAGCTTGAGCGTGGCGCCCTGCTCGCTGCACTGGCGAGCCGCGGACAGCAGCAGGCTGAGTGCCGATGAATCGAAATCCGTCAGGCCGGCGGCGGACAGCCGCACCTCGCGGCCGGCGGCAGCGAGCACCTGCGCGGCTTCGGCGCGCAGGGCCGGCGACATCTGCGCCCAGGCGCCGCGGGCACCCTCCATGCGCAGCCGCGGGGGCAGCTTCAGCCCGCTCAAGATCAGCTCTTGGCGGCCGGTGCGCTGGCCTTGGCGTTCTTGTCGGCCAGGCTCTTGATCAGGCCGTCGATGCCATTGGCGCCGATCTCCTGGGCAAAGCTGTTGCGGTACTGGTCCGCCAGCCAGATGCCCAGCACATTGACGTCGTAGATCTTCCATTCGGCCCCGGCCTTCTCCAGGCGGTAGTCGAGCTGGATGGCGTCACCCTTGCCGCGGATCTCGGTCTTGACGACGACCTCGGTGTCGGTCGGCTGGGCGCGCAGCGGCTTCAGGCCGATGGTCTGGTCCTTCACCTGGGTCAGGGCGCCGGCATAGGTGCGCACCAGCAGGGTCTTGAACTCGGCCTGCAGCTTGCCTTGCTGCTCAGGCGTGGCCTGGCGCCAGAAGCGGCCGACGGCAGAGGCCGTCATGCGCTGGAAGTTGACATGGGGCATCACCTTGGCATCCACCAGGGCAATGACCTTGCTGACGTTGCCGCCCTGGATGTCCTTGTCGGCCTTGACGGCCTCGATGGTTTCCAGGGACAGCTGGCGGATCAACTGGTCAGGTGCGCCGGCATCGGCCGCGTGGGCGGCGTGCACGAAGCCCAGGCCAAGGGTGGCCACGGCGAGCAGGCGGCGCAGGGAAGTCAGCAGAGTCATGGTGTCGCTTTCACTGAACGGGACGGGCGATCAACGCGCCAGTCCGGGGTTTGGTTGGCTATCGGCTGGTAACCATTGGCACGCGCTCAGCGCGCCGCCGCCGAGGCCGGCTCGGCGGGCCGTTTCACGCCGGGCTCGGAGGCCGCAGCCTCGGGGGCCGAAGCCGCAGCAGCCGGCGCCGAAGCGCCGCTGCCCGGCACCAGCACCTCGACCTCGTCGTCATCATCGAAGCTGCCGCGCCTTTGCAGATAGGCATCGCGGTAAAAGGTGTATTTGTCCAGCGCAATGCCTTCCAGCATCTCGCCGGCGCGCAGGAAGTTGGCCCGCGTGTTGACCAGGTTCAGCGCCGTGATGACCACCTTCTTGCGGCCATCGTCGAAGACCACGGCCGGCGAGGCCTGCCAGTCCACCGGCAGGGCCAGCGAATCGCGCACGGAGGACGGGCCGAACAGCGGCCAGACGATGTAGGCGCCCGTGCCCATGCCCCATTTGCCCAGCGTCTTGCCGAAGTCCTGGCTGTTCTTCTCCAGGCCCGCCTCGGTCGCCACGTCCAGCACGCCCGCGAGGCCGAGGGTGGAATTGACGGCAAAGCGCATGCCCTGCTCGACACCGGCCTTGAAACGACCTTGCAGGAAGAGGTTGACCGCCGACCAGGCGTCGCCGATGTTGCCGAAGAAATTGTCGATGCCGGTACGGATGGGCGAAGGCACGAGTTCGGAATAGGCCGTGGCCACCGGCTTGAGGACGTTCTCGTCCAGCTTCTCGTTGAAGGCGAAGACCTTGCGGTTCCACGACTCCCACGGGTCGAGCTTCTGTCCCTTGGAACCCATGACCTTGTCGACGGCCCGCTCGATGCGCGAACCGACGCCCTTGACCGTCTGGCAGCCCGCCAGGCCCAGCGCCAGCGTCAGCAGGGCCAAGAAACGGAACAAGGCCCGGATCACGGCTTGCTCCCCGAGGCCGCAGGCTGGGCCGGGGCGCTGCCCATGTCGGACGCCTTGCTGTTGATGAACTGGCCGATGAGGTTTTCCAGCACGACGGCGCTCTGGGTCTGCTTGATGACGTCGCCGCCGGCGAGGTTCTTCTCATCGGCGCCGGGCTCCAGGCCAATGTACTGCTCCCCGAGCAGGCCAGAGGTCAGGATCTTGGCCGAGCTGTCCTTGGGGAACTGCGTGGCCTTGTACAGATTGATCAGCACCTTGGCCTGGAAGGTCTTGTCGTCGAAGTTGATGGACTCGACGCGACCGACGACGACGCCGGCGCTCTTGACCGCCGCATTGGGCTTGAGGCCACCGATATTGTCGAAACGCGCCGACACCTGGTAAGTGGCATCGAAATTCAGGCTCAGCAGATTGCCGGCCTTCAGCGCCAGGAACAACAGGGCCGCGCCACCGATCAGCACGAACAAGCCCACCCAGGCGTCATAACGAGAGGATTGCATCCTTCCTTCTCCCTAAATCGAAAACATCATGGCGGTCAGCATGAAGTCCAGCGCCAGCACGGCCAGCGACGACACCACGACAGTGCGCGTGGTCGCGGCCGACACGCCCTCCGGCGTCGGCCGGCAACCATATCCTTGCAGCAGCGCGATGAAGGTCACCGTCACGCCGAACACCAGGCTCTTGACGACACCGTTGCCGACATCCTTGAACACGTCGACGCCGCCCTGCATCTGCGACCAGAAGGCGCCGGCATCGATGCCCAGCAGTGGCACGTCGACCAGCCATCCGCCCATGATGCCAAGCGCCGAGAAGACCGCGGCCAGCAAGGGCATCGCGATCAGCCCCCCCCAGAAGCGCGGCGCCAGCACGCGCTGCACCGGATCGACGGCCATCATCTCCATGGCGGTGAGCTGCTCGCCGGCCTTCATCAGGCCGATTTCGGCGGTCAGCGACGTGCCGGCGCGACCGGCGAACAGCAGCGCCGTGACGACCGGCCCCAGCTCGCGCACCAGGCTGAGCGCGGTCAGCAGGCCGACCGCCTCGCGGGAGCCATAGCGCTGCAATGCGTAGTCGCCCTGCAGGGCCAGCACGGAACCGACAAAGAGGCCCGACACGCCAATGATCAGCAGCGAGCGGTTGCCCAGATAGAAAAGCTGTTCGCGCACCAGCACGAAACGCATCAGGGCCCGCGGCGAATTGGCCAGCAGCGCCCAGAACAGCCGGGCGGCAGCGCCCCAGTCGGCAAGCAGCCGGCGCACGCCGAGTCCCACATGGGCGGCCAGGCTCATCATCGCGTCACCCCGAAATCCTCGGCCACCGGCTGGGCCGGCTGATGGAAGCGCACCGGGCCGTCGGCCTGGGCACCCACGAACTGGCGCACCAGCGGGTCGTCGCTGTGGCGCAGCTCGTCCGGCGTGCCCTGGGCCACGACGCGGCCGTTGGCCACCATGGCCACCTCGTCGGCGATCTCGAAGGTCTCGTGCAGGTCGTGCGAGACGATGATGCTGGTCAGGCCCAGCGCGTCGTTCAGGTCGCGGATCAGCCGGGCGGCCACGCCGAGGGAAATCGGGTCCAGGCCGGCGAAGGGCTCGTCGTACAGGACCAAGTCGGGGTCCAGCGCAATGGCACGGGCCAGGGCCACGCGCCGGGCCATGCCGCCCGATATCTCGCTGGGCAGCAGGTCGCGCGCGCCGCGCAGGCCGACGGCATTGAGCTTCATCAGCACCAGGTCGCGGATCATGGCCTCGGGCAGGTCGGTGTGCTCGCGCAGCGGGAAGGCGACGTTCTCGAAGACGCTGAGATCGGTGAACAGGGCGCCGAACTGGAACAGCATGCCCATGCGCCGGCGCACGGCGTAAAGGGCGTCCAGGCTCAGCGGCGCCAAGTCCTGGCCGTCGAACAGGACCTGGCCATGCATGGGGCGCAACTGGCGGCCGAGCAGGCGCAGCACGGTGGTCTTGCCGCCGCCCGAGGTGCCGATCAGCGCCAGCACCTTGCCGCGCTGCAGCTTCAGGTTGACGCCGTCCAGGATCACGCGGTCGCCGTAGCCAACGCTGACGTTGCGCAATTCAATCAGGGGAGCAGATGCCGAGGAATTCACGCGATCAGGCCAAAGCCGGGCGGGAGAAAGGGCGCCATGATAGGGGAAACACCAAGCCTTCCCGCGCACCCGGTCTTCAGGGGGGAGCGCCGGCCTTCCCGGACTCGAAGTTCACCTCGATGCGGACCCAGGAGCGGACCGCCTGGCCATTCAGCTGCCCGGGGCTGAAGTCGGTCGCCATGAAGGCTTGCCGCGCCGTCTCGAACAGCGCTTCGGGCAACGCGGCATCGCCGTCGGGCTCGACGCGCTCGACCTTGCCCTGCTCGTCCAGGTAGAGCCTCAGGATGGCCGTGTAGGACCGCCGCACGGGCCAGTTGGGCGGCCACTGCAGCAGCACGGGTGTGCGCGCCACCGGCCCCACGCTGAGCAGCGCCCGCGGCACGTAGACGGGCGGCTCGACGACCGGCACCTGGGGTGGCGGCGAAGGGGCAGGCGCAGGCTCGGGTGGCACCGGCGCCGGAGCCGGAACGGGGTTGGTATCCGCCAGCGACGGCGGCTCTTCGACCGGTACCGCCGTCACGGCGGCGGGCTCGGCCACGACCCGGACCTTCAGCGCCGCCGGCGCGTCGGCGGGCCTGGCCTGCAGCAGCTCGCGCTTCCAGTCGTCCAGCGCCTGCGCCCCGGAGGCGAGCAGCGCGAGGTGTGCCAGCGCCGCCCCGGCCAGGCACCACCAGGGCGCCCGGGCCGGACGGATCACATGTGCACGCCTCAGTTCATCAGCTCGCGCCATGAGGTGCGCCGCAGGGTGCCGGGGGGCACGTTGACCGGGTCTGCACCTGCGCGGGAGATGTTCTTGCCGTCGACCTGCTGCACCAGGGTCAGCAGCTTGCCGGTGGAGCTGACGATGGTCGTGATACCCGCCACCAGCGTCGTGCTGGAATAGGTCAGCAGCGGCTTGCCGGAGCCGACGTCCAGGTAGTAGAGCCAGGACGTGCCGCCCGGCGAGCAGACGGTCGGCTGCGGGATGTTGCTGGCGACGATGAGCTGGTTGAGCTGCTGGTCGAAGTCGACGTTGACCCGCTCACCGGCGGTGAGGCTGAGATCGACGTACCAGCCCTTCTGCGTGCCCCAGTTGATCGTGGCGCCGGCCACCAGGCCGCTGCGGTCGGGCTTCAGCGTCTGCTGGACCATGCCGGCATTGCTGCGCAGGGCACCCAGGCCGGTCACGGTCAGGTCATCCTTGAAGGTGTAGATGGACTGCAGCGACGTGTCGCCGACGTCCGTGGTACCCAGGTAGCGCCCCGTGGCCACCGAGACGATCGGGTATTTGTAGTTGCCATAGATGACCTCGGTCAGCACGGGCTTGGTCGTGATGGGCTGGTTGCTGCCGGTCTGGCCCAGCAGCATGCTTTCCTTGCCGGGCAGGCCGTAGTTGTCATCGAAGTCGAAGCGCCAGACATTGCCAAGCATGTCGCCGCCATAGACGCGCGACGCGACGGCAAGCGTGTCGTCATCCACCCAGGCGTTGATCTTGCCCAGGTTGCTGGGCGTGCCGGGGGTGCCGCCCACCGTCGCGATCTTGCTGCTGGCGTCCACCAGCGCGCCCGTCACGGCATTCACCACGTACAGATAGCCGACGCCCGAGGCGTTGTTGTAGCCCGAGGTGAACATGACGACCCAGCGGCCGGCCTTGTTCTTGGTGATGATGGGATTGCCATAGCTGTAGCCCAGGTCGGAGTCGGTGGAGAACTCCCACAGGGCCTTGGGGGAAGCCGGGTCGGTGATGTCGAGGGCGTAGTAGCCCTTGCCGCCCTTGCCCAGGCCGCCCACCAGGATGGTGCGCCAGTTCGTGCCGTCATACACGTCGCCCACGACCGGCGCGCCGTCGACGAAGAAACGGTGCTTGGATTCATAGGCGGCGTCGGCCAGCAGGTACATGTTGGACATGACCATGGAAGGCACATAGGCCCACAGTTCCGTACCGCCGGTGGCGTCGTTCGGGTCGTTCGCGACCTTGAGGGCATGCAGCATGCCGTCGTTGGCGCCGACGTAGAGCACGCCCTGGCGGCTCGCCGTGCTCGTGACGAAGGCACTGTAGCCCGCGTCGGCCAGGCTCATGGGCGACTTCTTCACGTAGACCGGTGCGCCATTGACGATGTCGCCCATCGGCCCCGTGCGGGTGCGGAAGACCTTGTCGGCATCGGCATTGGCGGACTGCTCGTAGGTGGTGGTGCCACGCAGGTAGTCGATGAGATTGGCGGCCGTCGCCTTGGTCTTGGCGGTCGGGTCCATCGTCGTGCACTGGCTCAGCTTCTCCGCGCCCACGGTGCACAGGTTCTGGAAGTTGCCCACCTTGCCGGCCGTGGTCAGGTTGGCCTCGGTGAAGCTCACGAGGGTGTTGCTGCCATTGTTGAACAGGATGGTGCGCGTGGCCTGGGTCTTGATGCGATCGGAGGCAGACCAGATCGGCGTGCCGGGGTTGATGATGGCGCCGGTGCCGGTGTCGATCTTGAACGCGTTGACGGTGCCGTCCCAGGTCTTGGTGGTGTACAGGGGAATGAACAGCCAGTCATCGCCCGCCGACGGCGTCAGCGAGCTGGTGGCGGCGGCGGCCGAACTGCCGGTGGCCGCGTCGATGCGGGTCAGCGCATCCACCAGGCTGGCAGCCATTTCCGACGAGTTGCCGGCGCTGTAATAGCTACCCCGGCCGTTCACGGCGGCGTGCCAGAGGTCATCGACGGCCGTCACCGTGTTGGATATCGGCTGGGGCCAGACCTTGGTGCCCTGCTTGATGTCGTAGAAGTCGCCGCTGCGCTGGGTTTCGTAGTTCTTGTCGTAGGTCAAGGTCCCGCTCAGACCCAGACCCATCGTGAACGTGGTCATGTGCTGGGCCGAGTTGTTGTCCTTGGTGTCGACCGGCACGATGTTGGCGCAGACGTCCTGGTTGGCCACCGAGCCCGTGCAATTGCCCAGGGCCGTGGTGCGGAGGTCGGTCGTGTAGTAGTACTGGGCCACGTCGGCCAGCGTGTCAGCGTAGCCGACACCGCCGTTGGCCTCGTCGCGCATCGGCCGCGCCACCGACGCGCCAGCATCGACGTTGCCGACACCCACGTTGCCGTTCAGGTCCAGGTGCTTGATGCTGCTCTCGTTCCAGTAGCCGTCGGTCGCGAGAATGGTGTAGTTGCGCTGGCAGGCGTACTGCATCGGGTCCGTCTGCCCGCTCAGCTTGTTCGCAAAGTAGCGGCCCGCCCGCGCCAGCGCCGGTCGCAGCGGCGTGGTGCTGCTGCCGGACGTGCCGTAAAGGCGGGTGAAGAAGTCGGTCTTCTGCGTGCCGCCGTCGAAGTCGCGGATGTTCAGGAAGCCCGTTCCGTCCGCGCCGCCATTGTTGTACTCGCTGATCTTGGAGAAGCCGACGCGGAAGCGCGAGGCGTCGATGCGTGCGAAGGCAAAGCCGGCACCGGCCCGGATGGCCAGCATGCGGGTGCGGTAGTAGGTGAACCAGTTGGCGTAGTTCTGCTTCTGCGCGGCGGTCGCGTTCTGGGCGCGCACGACGTCGAAATCGGCGCCCGCGCAGCTGCTGCCGTCCTTGCCGGCCTTGGGCGTCGCCCACAGGAAGGGGCCGTAGTCGCCCTGGGTCTTGGTCGTGGTGACGGTGGTCTGAATGGAACAGCTGTTCGCCACGCCGTTCTTGCAGGTCTTGCCGGGCGCGCTGATGCGCGCGTAGACCGTATCGACGGTGGTCGTCGTGTTGCTGGCGCTGTCGTAGTTCGCGTTGGACGTGCTGGCGGGGATGGCGCAGGCCCCGCTATCCTTGGCGCCGCAAACCGCGGAGGTGACCGACGTGGTGGGCACGCCGACGGTGGCCCCGACGACACTGGGCGTTTCCGGGTTGTCGTTGCTCAGGTCGGTGGTGCCCGAGCCGCTCCGGTAGCCGTCGCCGGGTGCGGCCGTGAAGCTGGAATCCGGCTTCGACGTGCCATCGGGATTCAACGGCGGCGGATAGTTGCGGTTGGGGTCGAAGAAGATCAGGTTGGACCCGACCCACCCGAAGCACACGTTGCTGGTGGGCGCGGTGTCGGGCAAGAAGTTGTCGCCCATCGAACCCGAGTCGTCGAGCACGAACATCAGGTTGGAACGCACCAGCGTGCCATTGGCCATGCTGCTCAGCGGGCGGTCGGCCAGGTCGGCCGTGCCTGCGCTGGACGCCACCGCGGCCAGCAGCAAGGGCAAGCCCGCAACCAAGCGCCGCAACCCAGGGAAAAAAGAGGTCGTTTTCATGCTTGATCTCCTGCTTGGCTTACAGCTGGACCATGGTTTCTGTGAACGAGACCGTGCCGCGCGCGCTGGTGCTGCGCACGACGATGCGGTAGTACTGGGAATTCGTGACGAGGGCCTGCGCCTTGCCGGCCTTGTAGTCCTGCACGCCCTTGTTGCCGCCGCCCGTGAGCGCCGAGCCGGTCGGCACTGCGCAGTCGACCGCCGACGGCGCGCCTTCGGCCGAACACAGCCGCGTGATGACGTAGCGCGCCTTGTTCGCGCCGCCGTTGAGGCTGATCTCGGCGGACGGGGCCACGCAGGTGCCGAAACTGGACGCCGGGTAGAGCGCGCAGTTGCCGGAACCGGTCCAGTCCACCACCGCCCGTGTGTTGCTCGTGGAGCCCTGGCCCGTCACGTCCAGCGAGTCGCGGCTGCTGGCGTAGTAGCCGGAGGCGGACTGGTCGGTCTGCAGGGTGACGCCGACATTGGCGTTCAGGTAGGCGACGGCCGACTCGGCGGCCTGGCTGGCTGCCGACGTCGCGTCCTGCTTGAAGCCGAGGTTGCCGATGACCAGCGAGGTGGTGTCCACCGACCGCACCAGCGCCACCGCCGCCAGGGAGATGACCACGAGGGCAATCAGCGCAAAGATCAGCGAAACCCCGCGCTGCCAGCGGGTCGGCGTTGTTGCGTGGCAGTTCATCATTTCATCGTCCCCAGATCACGTTGCGCAGGGGTGCCGTCACCTCGAACACCGAGTAGCGGTAGTGCTTCCAGTCCGGCACGCCGCTGACCGTCAGGTCAAGGCACTTGCTGCTGCCGCAGGCGGTCGCGCCGGTGACGGTGGCCACATTGCCGACGTCCCACTTCGGCGTGGTCACGGTCACTTCGTCCTTCTGGTAGCTGCTGCTGCGCGCAACGATGGCGATGCGCACGGCCTGCACCTGCCGCCAGCCGGCGTTGGTGGTGGGCGTCACGTTGTCGTAGGTGTCCACGACGTTGTCGGCGTCGGTGTCCTTGCCGTACAGGGCGCGCAGGGTGACGATCTGCGGGAACAACTCCTGCGACACCATCGCGCCCGTGCTCAGGTCCAGGGTCCGCTGCACCAGGCTGTAGTTGGCGTCCAGCGCGAAGGTGCGCCGCACCAGTTGACCCGCATTGATCAGCCGGTCGCCCGCGAAATAGCCCGCCGCCGGTGCCACCTGGGCACCGCTGTTCCAGGGCGACGCGACGCCATGCACGGCCTGGTTGCTGTTGGCCAGCTGCGTCACCTGGTAGGCGCCGCACCAGTTGGTGGCGGTGTAGCTGGCGGGCACGGCGATCACGATGTCGTTCGCGGAGACGCCCACTGCCGACCGCAGCGTGAATCGATCCGCGGTGATCGGGTGGTCGACGCTCACCAGGGCCGGCACGGAATAGCTGCGACCGGAATACATGACCGTGACGGTGTCGGGGGCGCCATTGGCGCCGGCGGCAATCACCACGGGCACCAGCGTCCAGTTGGCGGGGCCGGCGGTGGCATGGTTGGCGGAGATCGGGCAGCCCAGAGCGGACAGATCGTTGATGAGGCCGTAGCCGGACATCTGGATCTCGCGCTGCAGGGTGTACAGCCCGAGGGAACCGTTGACCTGGGCGTCGGCGCCACCGGTGGTCACGCGCTTCTGCCCTTCGGCGAAAGACAGCACCTGGGCGGTGACCAGTACGACGACCAGGCCCAGCAGCAGCCCGATCATCAGTTCGATGAGCGTCACGCCACGCACGGCCGCCCGGCCAAGCGCGGTGCGGTGGGGGGTCAGCTTGGAATGCAGGAGCATCACGGCAGCGGCCTTCAGTTGATGGACGAGGCCATGGTGAATCGATTCTGCGATTCACCGGCCGCCGTCCAGCGGATCTCGATGGACACGACCCCGGTGTTCGTCACGGTCACGGTGGACTGGCCGCTCGGAAGTCGCGCCGCCACGCGCGCCCGCCAGTCGGCACAGCGTGCGCCGCAGCTGGCCGTGGCGTAGGTGGCGAGGTTGGCGCGGTCGGTCCACATCTCGCTGAGCAGTTGCTGAGCGAGGAAGGCCGCCTCGGCCCGGAAGGTGGCGGAGGTCTGGGCACGCGTCATGGCGCCTTGCAGCCCCACGACGCCGAGCACGCCCATCGCGCAGATCAGCAGCGCGACCAGGGCTTCGAGCATCGCAAAGCCGGTGTGCCGGCCGCGGCCGGGCTTGAGTTTCGAGCTTGCTTTCATGCCTTGAACTCCAGGGTGCGGCGGGTCAGCACTTGCGTGGATCACTGCTGGCGGTGATCTTGGGTTCGCACATCCGGACGGTGCCGCCCGTCCCGATGACGACACGCAAGGCCCGGAAGTCATTGCCCGAGACGATGTTGTCGACGTCGATGGTGGCCATGGGGGGGGCGCCGGGGGTGACCACGACGCGGCCGAAGCCGTCGAAGATGACGACCGCGGCGTCGCCATTGGCGGCGTCGTTGCCGGCCACAATGACCTGAGTCGTGCTGCTGCCCGTGCCGGTGGCCTGCTTGTCCAGGATGCGGGGCGTCGTCGTGTCGCTGACCGCCGTCGCGCATTTGCCGGCCGGGTCGTCCAGGCTGACCACCCACGACAGACCGCCCTCGACAACCGCGCAGCTGTTGTCCATCACCGCCGAGTTGCTCAGGCTCACGAGCGAGAAGCGCACATTGGTGTTGCGCCGCATGGCCTCGGCCCGGGCGCGCTGCAGGCCGGTCTGCATGGACGTGGCCACGTTGCGGATCTGGGTGTTGCGTATCCAGGCACTGGCGCTGGGAATCACGGCCATGAGCAGCATGGCCAGCAGGGCGACCACCACCACCAGCTCGATCAATGTGACACCCCGCAGGGCCGGCCGCTTCATGTCCATCTCAGCACTCGGTGCCCTTGGCCAGCCAGCAGTTCTTGCCGCTCACGGACACGCCCTTGAAGGTGGTCGTGGCCTGCCCGTTGGACTGGTTGAGGGTGTACACATGCCCCACCGACACCGTGCCCGTCTTGCCAGTGGCGGTGATGGTGTAGGCCTGCCCGGTCGTGGCGCAGGCATAGGTGAAGTTCTTGGCGCCGCTGGGAACGAAGTTGTTCCAGCTCGGGGCAGCGCCGCCATCGGCGCAGGCCGCGGTCCCGTAGTTGCGGTTGTCCTGGTAGTACTGCTCCATCTTGATGCGGTAGTCCGCCATCTGCGAGAAGCTTTCGGGCAGGCTGCCGCGGCGCACATAGTCCTTGTATTGCGGCACGGCCACCGCGGCCAGGATGCCCACGATGGCCACGGCGATCATGAGTTCGATCAGCGTGAAGCCACGTTGGGCCGGAGGAGGCGCGAATTGGGACATGGGCTTTCCTGTGGTGCGAAGACGAAGCGTTTTGCGCTCGCCAGATGGGCCGTCAAGGGGTCGTTTCGGGGCATTCTGCGGCAGCGGCGGCGTGAATGTCGTGCAAAACTGCGCACCGCGGCACCGCTTCTCGACGGGCGTTCGCGCCGCCGCGACGAACGGCAGGCCCCGGTAAGCAATTGCTACGGCACCATGAAAAACGCGACCCGGAGGTCGCGTTGCAGGGGGGAGGCGGCTGGCTCAGCGCGGCAGCGTCGTCGAACCCATCAGGTATTCATCCACCGCGCGGGCGGCCTGGCGGCCCTCGCGGATGGCCCAGACCACCAGGCTCTGCCCACGACGCATGTCGCCGGCGGCAAAGACCTTGTCGACATTGGTCTTGTAGGCGCTGGCGCCTTCGGTCGAGGCCTTGCCGTTGCCGCGCGCATCCTTGTCGACGCCGAAGGCCTCGAGGATGGTGGCGACCGGCGACACGAAGCCCATGGCCAGGAAGGCGATATCGGCCTTCAGGACCTGCTCGCTGCCCTCGACCTCGGTCATCTTGCCGCCCTGCCATTGCAGGCGCACGGTCTTGACGCCGGTCAACTTGCCCTTCTCGCCGATGAACTCCTTGGTGGCGATGGCGAACTCGCGTTCGCAGCCCTCTTCATGGCTGGACGAGGTGCGCAGCTTGATCGGCCAGTAGGGCCAGGTCATCGGGCGGTCTTCCACTTCGGGCGGCTGGGGCAGCAGCTCGAACTGGGTCACGCTCTTGGCGCCGTGGCGGTTGCTGGTGCCGACGCAGTCGCTGCCGGTGTCGCCGCCGCCGATGACGATGACGTGCTTGCCGGCGGCCGTGATCTGGCCCTTGAGCTTGTCGCCGGCGTTGACCTTGTTCTGCTGGGGCAGGAATTCCATCGCGAAGTGCACGCCGGCGAGATCGCGGCCGGGCACGGGCAGGTCGCGAGACTGCTCGGCGCCGCCGGTCAGCACGATGGCGTCGAACTGGCTCTTCAGCTCGTCGGCGGTGACCGTTTCCTTGGCCCAGTTGGTGACCTTGGAGCCTTCGGGCAGCGCGGCGACCATCACGCCGGTGCGGAACTCGACGCCCTCGGCCTTCATTTGCTCGACGCGGCGGTCGATGTGGGACTTCTCCATCTTGAAGTCCGGGATGCCGTAACGCAGCAGGCCGCCGACGCGGTCGTTCTTCTCGAAGACGGTGACGCTGTGGCCGACGCGGGCCAGCTGCTGGGCGGCGGCGAGGCCCGCCGGGCCGGCGCCGACGACGGCGACCTTCTTGCCGGTCTTGACCTTGGGCGGCTGGGCCGTGACCCAGCCCTCGGCCCAGGCGCGGTCGATGATGGCGTGCTCGATGGACTTGATGCCCACGGCGTCGTCATTGACGTTCAGCGTGCAGGCGGCCTCGCAGGGTGCGGGGCAGATGCGGCCGGTGAACTCGGGGAAGTTGTTGGTGCTGTGCAGCACGTGAATGGCGTTTTTCCAGTCTTCCGCGCGGCCCTTGTAGACCAGGTCGTTGAAGTCGGGAATGACGTTGTTGACCGGGCAGCCGCTGTTGCAGAACGGCGTGCCGCAGTCCATGCAGCGGGCCGCCTGCTTGTTGGCTTGCGCATCGTCCAGCCCGATGACGAACTCCTTGTAGTTCTTCAAGCGCTCCGGCACGGGCTTGTAGCCCTCCTCGATGCGCTCGTATTCCATGAAGCCGGTGATTTTTCCCATGATGACGTCCTGTGCAGTTCTTCAAGCTTTTCAGGCTGCCAGCCCCATGGCCCGGGGCATCAGCAGCCGTTCATTCAACAACGATGGTGTCCAGCCTTACTTGGCTGCAACGGCTTCCTGATTGGTGGCCACCTGGGCGCTGGTCGTTTCCGTCGCCGCTTCGAGGCGGCGCTCCCTGCGCTCCAGCAGGGCACGCTTGTACTCGTTCGGGAACACCTTCACGAACTTCAGGCGCGACTCGCTCCAGTTGTCCAGCAATTCGCGCGCGCGCTTGCTGCCGGTCCAGCGGTTGTGGTCCTGCAGCAGGCGCTTGAGCAGTTCCTCGTCGCTCTCGCCGGCATGCCAGTCGGCCTTGTCGTGGGTGTGCTGCTCGGCAGCGCCCACCACCTTGTCCATCGACACCATGGACGTGTTGCATCGCGTGGCGAACAGGCCGTCCTCGTCGTAGACGTAGGCCACACCGCCGCTCATGCCGGCTGCGAAGTTGCGACCCGTCTTGCCCAGCACAGCCACGGTGCCGCCCGTCATGTATTCGCAGCCATGGTCGCCGGTACCCTCGACGACGGCCGTGGCGCCCGACAGGCGCACGGCAAAGCGCTCACCCGCGACGCCGCTGAAGAAGGCCTCGCCGGTGGTGGCACCGTAGAGCACGGTGTTGCCGACGATGGTGTTCTTGTGCGACTCGCCGCGGAAGTCGATGCTGGGACGCACCACGATGCGGCCGCCTGACAGGCCTTTGCCGGTGTAGTCGTTGGCATCCCCGATCAGGTACATGGTGATGCCCTTGGCAAGGAAGGCGCCAAAGGACTGACCGCCGGTGCCTTCGAGCTGGATGCGCAGGGTGTCGTCCGGCAGGCCTTCAGGGTGGCGACGGGTCAGTTCACCCGACAGCATGGCGCCGACGGTGCGGTTGACGTTGCGCGCCACCTCGATGAACTGGACCTTCTCGCCCTTTTCCAGCGCAGCCTTCGACTTTTCGATCAGGCGCACGTCCAGCGACTTCTCGAGCGCATGGTCCTGCTCCATCACGTGCAGACGGGGCACATCGGCAGGCACGTTGGGCTGGTAGAACAAGCGGCTGAAATCCAGGCCGCTGGCCTTCCAGTGCTCGATGCCCTTTTGCGTGTCGAGCAGATCGGCGCGGCCGATCAGGTCGTCGAACTTGCGTACACCGAGCTGCGCCATCAGCTGGCGCGCTTCCTCGGCCACAAAGAAGAAATAGTTCACCACATGCTCGGGCTTGCCGCTGAATTTCTGGCGCAGCACCGGGTCTTGCGTGGCCACACCCACCGGGCAGGTGTTGAGGTGGCACTTGCGCATCATGATGCAGCCCTCGACCACCAGCGGCGCGGTCGCGA
>CBHWBD010000077.1:0-21756 GCA_966111775.1 uncultured Comamonadaceae bacterium
GGCCACAGCCACAAGACCAACACCGGCGGCGAGCACAGCAAGCATGGCATCTGGCATGCGGACCTGGGCGCCGCGCTGGCGGCCATCCGCAAGCACGGGCTCAAGCTCGTGGGCCTGCACATGCACATCGGCTCGGGCGTCGACTACGAGCACCTGGCCCAGGTCGGCCAGGCCATGGTGGGTCTGGTGCGCGAGGCCGTCGCGGCCGGCCATGACCTGCAGGCCATCTCGGCCGGCGGCGGCCTGTCGATTCCCTACCGCGACGGCGATGCGCGCATCGACGTGGCCCACTACTTCGGCCTCTGGGACGCCGCCCGCCGCGAGTCCGAAGCCCTCGTCGGCCATGCGCTGAAGCTGGAGCTGGAGCCCGGCCGCTATCTCGTCGCCGAGAGCGCCGTGTTGCTGGCCGAGGTGAGGGCGGTCAAGAACGCCGGCGCGAATCGCTTCGTGCTGGTGGACGCGGGCTTCAACGAGCTGATGCGCCCGGCCATGTATGGCGCCTTCCATGCGATGAGCCTGATTGGCGCCGGCGGTCCCGGACAAGCGACCGTCGTGGCCGGCCCGCTGTGCGAGTCGGGCGATGTGTTCACGCAAGGGCCGGGCGGCGAGGTGCTGACCCGCGATCTGCCGGCGGCACGCGTCGGCGATCTGCTCGTCATCCACGACGCCGGGGCCTACGGTGCCTCCATGTCCAGCAACTACAACAGCCGCCCGCTGGCTGCCGAGGTGCTGGTGGATGGCGAAGCCAGCCGCCTGATCCGCCGTCGCCAGACTGTCGAGGAGCTGCTGGCGCTGGAAACCTGAGCGTTTCTCCGCTGCGGGGCGCGCCCAAGTCCGGAGATCATCCGGCCATGAAACTCGTCCCCATCCAGCAGGTGGCCGGTCATATCAAGGCCGGAGCGCCCCTGCCTTTCGGGGTGCGCGACGCCGAGGGCAAGCTGCTGCTCGCCAAGGGCCAGCCGGTGCCCAACGATCAGATGCGCGAGGCGCTGCTGAACCGGGGCGTCTTCGTCGACATCGAGGAAGTGCACGCCGCCTCGGCGCGCGGCAGCGATAGCGGCGCGGGCAGCGAGGATTTCTTCGGCCGCTGGGAGGCGCTGCAGACGCGGCTCTCGGTGCTGCTGCGTGCGCCGCAGGAGACGCTCTTCCTGCCCAAGGTGAAGGAATGCGCCGGCCAGCTCATCGCCTGGGCCGAGCGCTTCACCGACCAGATGCTGTTCGTGGTCATTCAACATGATCACAGTCGTCACGAGGTGTACGGGCTGGCGCATCTGCTGCACACGGGCGCCGTCTGCGCCGTGCTGTCGCGGCGCCTGGGCTGGACGCCGGAGCGCCAGAAGAGCCTCGTCGGCGCCGCGTTGACGATGAACCTCTCCATCATCGACCTGCAGGGCCGGCTGGCCTCGCGCGGCGGCAAGCTGGCGCCACCGCAGCGCGCCGCCATCGACCGCCACCCCGACGAGGCCGTGGCCTGGCTGCGCAATGCCGGCCTGGACGACGCCGAATGGCTGGCCGCCGTGGCCCAGCACCATGAGCAGCCGGGCGGTGGAGGCTACCCGCAAGGCCTGGCCGAGCCCGACGAGACGGCCCAGCTGCTGCGCCTCGTCGACATCTTCCTGGCCAAGCTGGCCAGCCGCGGCGGCCGCGCCGGGCTGCCGGCGCCCCAGGCGGCCAAGACCCTCTACACCGGCAGCAACGGTCACCCCTTCGCGGCCCTGCTGGTCAAGGAGCTGGGCATGTTCCCGCCCGGCACCCTGGTCAAGCTGGCCAGTGGCGAGGTCGCCGTGGCGGTGCGCCGCGGGTCATCGGGCAACACGCCCATCGTCAGCGCCGTCATGAACCGTCATGGGGATGCCCTAGGCGCTCCGGTCAGGCGCGATACGGCGACGGCCGAGCACGCCATCACGGGCCTCGTGGCCGCGCAGGTGCTGCGCGTGAAGCTCAGCCCGCACCAGCTCTACGACCGTCGCTACGAAGCCTGAAACGCTGCCACCCACCCCGGCCGGGTGGGGTGGTGGTCGATAGGTTGGCTCAATAACGCCGATTTGATTAATGTTTTCAACCGAAAACGTCAATCCGATATAGTTCTACCTATCCCATCAACCCAGCCCCCACTGGAGCTTTCTCAAATGTCCCTGATCAACACGCAAGTCCAGCCCTTCAAGACCGAAGCCTTCCACAACGGCAAGTTCATCACCGTCAGCGACGAGACGCTGAAGGGCAAGTGGTCCGTGCTGATCTTCATGCCGGCCGCCTTCACCTTCAACTGCCCGACGGAAGTCGAGGACGCGGCCGACAACTACGCCGAGTTCCAGAAGATGGGCGCCGAGGTCTACATCGTCACGACCGACACCCACTTCTCGCACAAGGTGTGGCACGAGACCTCGCCGGCCGTCGGCAAGGCCAAGTTCCCCCTGGTCGGCGACCCGACCCACACGCTGACCAATGCCTTCGGCGTGCACATCCCCGAAGAAGGCCTGGCCCTGCGCGGCACCTTCGTCATCAACCCCGAAGGTGTCATCAAGACGGCCGAGATCCACTCCAACGAGATCGCCCGTGACGTGTCGGAAACGCTGCGCAAGCTGAAGGCTGCCCAGTACACCGCCAAGAACCCTGGCCAGGTCTGCCCGGCCAAGTGGAAGGAAGGCGCCGCCACGATCGCTCCGTCGCTGGACCTTGTCGGCAAGATCTAACTCATGACCTTGCGGGTTGGACCTTGTCGCGCAGCGGCACGCTCCGACCTCAACTGATCAAGATGCTGTTGGCAAGGAGCCCGGGAGGGCTCCTTCCTCTCGCAGAGCCTCACAGGTTCTGCTGAAAGAGCCTCCACACCGGGGACTCTTTCAGCAGTGGCCGATGTCGCCACGCCTTACTGAAAGGAAGTTCTCCATGTTGGACGCCGCACTGAAGACCCAGCTCCAGGGCTATCTGGACCACGTCAAGCTCCCCTTCGAGATCGTCGCTTCTCTCGACAACTCCGCCTCGAGCAACGAGATGCGCGAGCTGCTGGAAGAGATCGCCGGCATGAACGACAAGATCTCGTTCCGCGCCGACGGCGTCGACACGCGCACGCCGTCCTTCCTGCTGCGCCGCACCGGCACCGAGCAAAGCCTGCGCTTCGCGGCCATCCCGCTGGGCCATGAGTTCACGTCGCTCGTGCTGGCCTTGCTGTGGACCGGTGGCCATCCGCCCAAGGTCGAGCAGGCCCAGATCGATGCCGTGAAGGCCCTGGACCTGGATCTCGACTTCGAGATCTACATGAGCCTGACCTGCCACAACTGCCCCGACGTCGTGCAGGCCCTGTCGCTGATGTCCATCGTCAACCCGCGCATCCGCACCACCGTCATCGACGGCGGCCTCTACCAGTCGGAAGTCGAGGCGCGCGAGATCATGGCCGTGCCGGCCGTGTGGCTGAACGGCCAGCCCTTCGCCTCGGGTCGCATGTCGCTCGAGGAGATCGTTGCCAAGCTCGATACCGGCGCCGCCGCCCGCGATGCCAAGAAGCTGGACGCCGAGCAGCCCTACGACATGCTCATCATCGGCGGCGGCCCCGCCGGCGCTGCTGCGGCTGTCTACGCGGCTCGCAAGGGCATCCGCACCGGTGTGGCGGCCGAGCGCTTCGGCGGCCAGGTCAACGACACCCTGGGCATCGAGAACTACATCTCGGTGTCGGTCACCGATGGCCCCAAGTTCGCCGCAGCGCTGGAAGGCCACGTCAAGGACTACCAGGTCGACATCCACAACCTGCAGCGCGCCGAGAAGCTGACGCCCGCGGCCCAACCCGGCGGCCTCGTCGAGGTCGAACTGGCCAACGGCGCCAAGCTCAAGGGCAAGACCGTCATCCTGTCCACCGGCGCCCGCTGGCGCAATGTCGGCGTGACCGGCGAAGCCGAGTACAAGAACAAGGGCGTGGCCTACTGCCCGCATTGCGACGGCCCGCTGTTCAAGGGCAAGCCGGTCGCCGTCATCGGCGGCGGCAACTCGGGCGTCGAGGCCGCCATCGACCTGGCCGGCATCGTCAAGCATGTGACGCTGATCGAGTTCGGCGCCGAGCTGCGTGCCGACGCGGTGCTGGTCAAGAAGCTGCGGAGCCTGCCCAACGTCACCATCATCGTGAACGCGCAGACAACTGAGTTCACCGGCACGAATGGCAAGTTGGACGGCCTGAACTACACCGACCGCATCAGTGGCGAAGCGAAGCGCGTGGAAGTCGACGGCTGCTTCGTGCAGATCGGCCTGGTGCCCAACACCGAGTGGCTGCGCGGCACGCTGGAGCTCAGCAAGCACGGCGAGATCATCGTGGACGCCAAGGGCGCCACCTCGGTCCCCGGCGTGTTCGCCGCCGGCGACGTGACGACCGTGCCCTTCAAGCAGATCATCATCGCTGCCGGTGATGGGGCGAAGGCTGCTCTCGGCGCCTTCGACTATCTGATGCGCAGCTAAGCCGGCTTGACCTGCAGAGCGCGGCGGGTCTGCCACAGGCCTTCCGCGCTGTAGACGGCCAGGGCCGCCCAGATGAAGCCGAAGGCGACCAGGCGGGTGGCGTCCATGGCCTCCTTGAACAGGAAGACGCCGAGCAGGAATTGCAGCGACGGCGACACGTACTGCACGATGCCCAGCGTCGCCAGCGGAATGCGCCGCGCGCCGGCCGCGAACAGCAACAGGCTGCCAGCGGTCACCGGCCCGGTGCCGATCAACCAGGCCCAGTCCACAGCCGTCTGGCCGGCCATGCTGCCGTCCTGCGACCACCAGATCAAACCGGCCGTGGCCAACGGCGCCAGGACCAAGGTCTCCAACGTCAGCCCCTCGATGGCGCCCAGGGCCGCCGTCTTGCGCATCAGGCCGTAGAGACCGAAGCTGATGGCCAGCACCAGGGCCACCCAGGGCAGCTTGCCGCCGGCCACCGTCAGCCAGACCACGCCAAACGCCGCGAGGCCCACCGCCAGCCATTGCACCCGCCGCGGGCGCTCGTGCAGCACGGCGAATCCCAGGGCCACATTGACCAGCGGGTTGATGAAATAGCCCAGCGCGGCGTCAACGACGTGGCCGTTGCCGACGGCCCAGACATAGGTCAGCCAGTTGATGGCGATCAGCGTGGCCGACACCGCAAAGCGCCGCCAGGTCGCCGCACTGACCTGCTTCAGCCAGGAGAGATTGCGCGTCACCAGCAGCACGACGGTCACGAAGGCCAGCGACCACAGCGTGCGGTGGGCGACGATCTGCAGGGCCGGAATGGAAGCGATCTGGCGGAAGTAGAGCGGGAACAGCCCCCAGCTCAGATAGGCGCCGAGGGCGAAGAGGACACCGGAATTCATTGGCCGCATTCTGTCCGTGCGGGTAAGCCCGGGGATATTTGAGGGATACGTGGCGTCGAATTGAACCGCTGTCATTCGTCGTATCTCCATGGCCCTTGTCGAATTCACCCCCCAGCTGCGCCGCTTCGTGGACGCACCGTCCTGCCAGTGTGAGGCCGCCACCCTCGGCCAAGCCCTGGACGCTGCCTTTGCCGAGCAGCCGCGGCTGCGGGGCTACATCCTCGACGAGCAGGGCCATCTGCGCGTCAACGTGGTCGTCTTCATCGACGGCAAACGGGCGCGTGACCTGCGCGGCCTGAGCGACCCGCTGCGGTCGGACAGCCGCATCCATGTCCTGCAAGCTTTATCAGGAGGCTGAACCATGACCGACCGCGCCTGGGCCGCGACCCGCAAAGGCCTTTTCGAACTGCGCCGCCGTGGCGGTGCCTGGCAGATCGAGAACCTCAGCTTCGTGGCCGACCCGGTCACCATGCTGCTGCCGCCCGACGCCTCCGGGCGCATGCTGGCCGGCCTCAACCTGGGCCACTTCGGCGCCAAGCTGCAGGCCAGCGACGATGCCGGCAAGACTTGGAAGGAGGTGTCGGCGCCCAGCTTCCCGCCCCAGCCCGAGGGCACGGAAGGCCCGGCCTGGAAGCTCGACCATGTCTTCTCGCTGGAGCGTTCCGGCGATGCGATCTGGTGCGGCACCGTGCCGGGCGGCCTCTTCGTCAGCCGCGACAAGGGCGAGTCCTGGGCGCTGGACGAGGCGCTGTGGAACGACCCGCGCCGCCTGCAGTGGATGGGCGGCGGCAACCCGGCACCGGCCCTGCATTCCATCTGCCCGCATCCGCAGCATGCCGACGAGCTGCTGGTGGGCGTGTCCTGCGGCGGCGCCTGGCGCACCACCGATGGCGGCCAGAGCTGGGGCCTGCGCGCCAAGGGCATGCGGGCCGACTTCATGCCGCCCGAGCTGGCCGGCGACGAGAACTCGCAGGACCCGCACCTGATCGCCCGCTGCCGCGCCGAGCCCGATGTGCTCTGGTGCCAGCACCATTGCGGCATCTTCCGCAGCGGCGACAACGGCGCGACCTGGGAGGAACTGCAGGCGCAGCCCTCGAGCTTCGGCTTCGCGGTCGCTGCGCACCCGGTCGACCCGCAGACGGCCTGGTTCGTGCCGGCCGTCAAGGACGAGCGCCGCATCCCGGTCGACGGCGCCCTGTGCGTGACACGCACGCGGGACGGTGGCAAGAGCTTCGACGTGCTGCGCACGGGCCTGCCTCAACAGCACTGCTACGACCTGATCTTCCGCCACGGCTTGGCGGTGGACGACGAAGGGAAGCAGCTGATGATGGGCTCGACGACGGGCGGCGTTTGGGCCAGCGCAGATGCGGGCGACAGCTGGCAAGCTGTGTCCGCTCACCTGCCGCCGGTCTACGCGGTCAAATTCGGTTGATCAAGCCTTCAGGCGCTTGCGGATCGCGGCCAATTCGGCCGCGTCCAATGTGGGCTCCGGGTAGCTCATCTTCAGCGCCTTCAGCGTGTCGACGATGACCTGGGACACGATCAGGCGCGCATTGCGCTTGTCGTCCGCCGGCACCACATACCAGGGCGCCTCCGCGCTGCTGGTGGCACCCAGCATCTCGCCATAGGCCTGCTGGTATTGGGGCCAGAGCTCGCGCTCGGCCATGTCGTCGGCGGTGAACTTCCAGTTCTTGGCCGGGTCCTCCAGCCGCGCCAGGAAGCGCTGGCGCTGCTCGTCCTTGCTCAGGTGCAGGAAGAACTTCAGCACCCGCGTGCCGTTGCGGTGCAGGTGCTGCTCGAGGTTGTTGATGGACTCGTAGCGCTGCGGCCAGATGGCCGGTGCGCGCGCTGCCTCCTTGGGCAGGGACTGCGCCTTGATGATCTCGGGGTGCACGCGCACGATCAGCACTTCCTCGTAGTAGGAGCGGTTGAAGATGCCGATGCGGCCGCGCTCGGGCAGGCATTGGGTGGTGCGCCACAGGAAGTCGTGGTCCAGCTCCTGCGCGCTGGGGTGCTTGAAGCTGAAGACCTGGCAGCCCTGCGGGTTCACGCCCGACATCACATGCTTGATGACCCCGTCCTTGCCCGCCGCGTCCATGGCCTGGAAGATCAGCAGCAGCGCGTAGCGGTTGTGGGCATAGAGCAGGTTCTGCAGCTCGGCGAGCCGGCTGACATGGCCCTCCAGCTGGCGCTCGTAGTCGGCCTTGTCGCTGTAGAGCGGGTCGACGCGCGTGGCCCACTGCTTGAGTTTGACCTTCTGCTCGGGCGCGACCCGGTAGGCCCGGGTGTCGATCTTCATGGTGCTGCCTCCCTTTACCTGGCGATACGCCAGCCTACCGCTGATGCCTGGTCGGGCGGTGTCAGACTCCGCCCCTGTCTTTCATCCGCCATCCGCCACGATGTCCCTGCTGCGCGCTTCCCTCCTGCTGCTGGCCCTGGCCGCCTCCGCGGCCCAAGCCAACGACGAAGACTCCAAGCCGGCCTACGAGCCGCGCGAGCACTACACCAAGTACGAGTACCGCGTCCCGGTGCGTGATGGCAAGAGGCTGTTCACCGCCGTCTACGTGCCCAAGGACCTGAGCCGGCGCTATCCCTTCCTGATGGTGCGCACGCCGTATGGCTGCGGGCCGTATGGCGTGGACCGTGATGGCGTGAAGGGCCTGGCGCCCAACGAGGACTTCCTGAAGGCCGGCTACATCTTCGTCTGCCAGGACGTGCGCGGCCGCAACCTGTCCGAAGGTCATTTCATCGAGATGACGCCGCACAAGCCGGGCAAGAAGCTGTCGTCCGAGTTCGATGAAAGCTCGGACACCCACGACAGCGTGCAGTGGTTGCTCGACCACGTGCCCGGCCACAACGGCCGCGTCGGCTTGTGGGGCATTTCCTATCCGGGCTTCTATGCCGCGGCCTCGGTCATCGACTCGCACCCCGCCATCAAGGCCGCGTCGCCGCAGGCGCCCATTGGTGACCTCTTCAAGGGCGACGACAGCTACCACGGCGGCGCCTTCATGCTGGCCGCCAACTTCGGCTTCTACACCGGCTTCAAGCCCCAGCAGGCGCCGGTGCCGCCGCCCAAGCAGTGGCCGCAGTTCGATTGGGCAACGCTGGACGGCTACGAATACTTCCTGCAGTTCACCAACCTCGACGCGATGGCCGCCCGCATGGCCAAGGACGGTGGTCCCAACCCCTACTTCGACACCCAGCTTGAGCATGACCGCTACGACGAGTTCTGGAAGTCGCGCGCCATCCTGCCGCATCTGAAGAACATCCGCGCTGCCATGCTGACGGTGGGCGGCTGGTTCGACGCCGAGGACCTGGCCGGCCCGCTGGGCACCTTCCGCGCCATCGCCAGGCAAAGCCCCGCGACCGACAACCGCCTCGTCATGGGCCCCTGGGTGCATGGCGGCTGGGTCGGCGCGCCGGGCCGTCAACTGGGCCGCGTGCAGTTCCACCAGGCCACGGCCGAGCAATTCCAGAAGGACGTGCTGCTGCCCTTTTTCGAGCAGCATCTGCGTGAGGTGACACCCAAGACGCCGATCGCCAAGGCCACCGTCTTCGAGACCGGCACCAATGTCTGGCGCCGCTACGACGCCTGGCCGCCCCAGGAGGCCCAGGCGCGCACCCTCTACTTCGCGCCCGGCGGCAAGCTCAGCTTCGCGCCGCCCGACACGGCCCAGCCGGCCTTCGACAGCTGGGTCAGCGACCCCAACAAGCCCGTGCCCTACATCGGCTACACGTCTCTGGGCGTGCCGCAGGAGTACATGGTCAGCGACCAGCGCTTCGCGGCCACGCGACCCGATGTGCTGACCTACCGCAGCGAGGTGCTGGAAGACGACGTGACCCTGGTCGGCCCCGTCGTCGCGCGGCTGTTCGCGTCGACGTCGGGCAGTGATGCCGACTGGGTGGTCAAGCTCATCGACGTTTATCCGGCCGAGCTGGAAGAGGAGGGCGCCAGGAAGCGCAAGAAGCGCACGGAGGACGTCGAGCCGCCCGAGGTACCGCTGGGCGGCTACCAGCAGCTGGTGCGCGGCGACCCGCTGCGCGGCCGCTTCCGCAAGGGCTTCGAGACACCCGAGGCCATGGTGCCCGGCCAGGTCGAGGAACTGCGCGTCGAGCTGCAGGACATCAACCACAGCTTTCGCCGCGGCCACCGCATCATGGTGCAGCTGCAGAGCAGCTGGTTCCCGCTGATGGACCGCAACCCGCAGACCTTCGTGCCCATCCGCAGCGCCAGGCCCGAGGACTTCCAGGTCGCCACGCAGAAGCTCTACCGCTGGCAGGGCCAGGCTTCGGGCCTGGAGGTGAAGGTACTGGCTCGCTGAGCGCCCGGGACTATCCTGCGCCGAAAGCCGCCCGAGGTCAGGCTCCGATGTTGCGACGATTGCTGCTTGTGCTGATGCTGCTCGCGCCGCTGGCGGGTCAGTGCGCCTGCAAGCACCCGCTGCGCGTGCCCTTCGAGGACTGGCGGCCCTATTCCTTCATGGCCGATGGCCGTCACACCGGCCTGGAGACCGAGCTGCTGGCCGCCGTGGCCAGGGAAGCCGGCTGCCGCATCGACTATGTGCGCGAGGTGCCGCGCAACCGCCGCCTGCCCATGCTGGTCGACGGCGAGCTGGACCTGCTGGTCGCCGCCACCCCGCGCCCCGGCGACGCCGCCTGGTACACGCGGCCCTACCGCGACGAGGTGCTGGGCGTCTTCATGCGCGCCGACGAGGCCCGCATGGACGTGCGCTCGCTGGACGAGCTGCTGCGCGCCGGCCTGCGCCTGGTCACGCACCGTGGGCCGGCCAGCGTCGCCATCATCAACGACTTCGCGGCGCGCGGCCTGCTGACCTGGTTCGAGGAATACGCCAAGGGCGTGCAGCTGATGCAGCTGGGCCGTGGCGATGTGCTGCTGGGCGACAGCGTTGCCATCGCCTTCGCGGCGCGCTCCGCCGACGTGCCGCTGATCGAGCTGCCCATCGTGCTGCTGCGCGACCCGGTGACCTACAAGCTCAGCCGCAAGTCCATGACCGAGGCCGACCTGCGCGCCTTCAATCGCGCCATCCAGCGGCTGGAGGCAAGCGGCGAGCTGCAGCGCATCCGCGCGCGCTGGCTGGGCGCGGCGCCGTTGAAGCGTTAGCCTTTGAGCCGGCGCGACATCGCGCCCGTCACACGCCGCAGCAGCCAGCGCGGCGTGCTGCGGCCGGCCAGCGTCGCGGCCAGGTTGAGCACGCCCGGCACGCGGATGACCTCGCCGGCCATGCAGGCCTCGAAGCCCTCATCGGCCACCGCTTCGGCCGTACCGATGACGAAGCCGGGCAGGCCGCCCAGCTCGCTGCTGCCGGCCTGGGCCTTGTCCAGCATGGACGTGGCCGTGATGCCAGGGCACAGCGCCGTGATGGTCACGCCGCTGCCCTGCAGTTCCTCGGACAGGGACTCCGTCAGCGACAGCACATAGGCCTTGGTCGCCGCATAGGTGGCCAGCATGGGAATGGGCTGGAAGGCCGCGATGGAGGCCACGTTCAGCACCCGGCCCGAGCCGCGCGCCTGCATGGGCGGCAGGAAGTGGGCCAGCATCTCGGTCAGGCTGCTGACGTTGAGGTCGATCAGCTCGCGGTGGCGGCTGCTGCGCATGGCCGTGAACTCGCCATGCTCCAGCACGCCGGCGTTGTTGACGAGGATGTCGATGCGCCGGCGCGAGCGCTTCATGGCCGCGGCCAGGCGCTCGGCGGCGCCAGGCTGGCTGAGGTCGGCCGGCGCCACCCAGGCCTTGATGCCGTGCTCGTCGGCCAAGGCCTTCGCCAGCGCCTTGAGCTTGTCCTCGCTGCGCGCCACCAGCACCAGGTCGTGACCGGCGCGCGCGAACCGATGCGCCAGCGCCTCTCCGATGCCCGAGGAGGCGCCGGTGATCAGCGCGATCTCAGCCATGCTTGGGCACGACGAGGATCTTGCCGTCGCGCTCACCGGTGGCTGCGGCGGCAATCGCTTCCTTGATCTGCTCGACGGGGTAGGTGGCGTGGATGCGCGCCTTCAGCTGGCCGGTGGCGATCAGCCTGGTCAGCTCGCCGTAGAGGGCCATCTGGGCCTCGCGCGAGGCCACCTTGAACCACTTGGCCAGCCAGAAGCCGCGCAAGGTCAGGTCGTTGAAGACGAAGGACTGCGGCGACACCACGCAGGGCTCGCCGCTCATCAGCCCGTAGTTGACGACGGTGCCGCCCTCGGCCACGCACATGGCCAGCCGGTTGGTGGCCTTGCCGCCGACGGCATCGATACCCAGGCGAATCGGTGCGCCCGAGACGGCGTCCTTGACGCGCTTGTTCAGGTCATCGCCGTCCACCAGCACGACGTCGCCGCCATCGGCCTTGACGACGGCCGCGGCGCCCTCGCGCCTGACGATGTTGACGGTGCGCAGGCCACGCAGCTTGGCCAGTTGGGTCAGATAGCCACCGACGCCCGAGTTGGCGACGTTCTGGATGACCCAGTCGCCCGGTTGCAGGTCGACGAACTCCGATAGCATCAGCGAGGCCGTGGCGGGGTTGACGGTCAGCATGGACAGCTGTTGTGCATCGGCGCCCGGCGGCAGCGGCACGAGGCGCTTGGCATCGGCGATGAGGTGGCTGGCCCAGGTGCCGCTGCCGGCGGGCAGCAGCACGGTCTGGCCAACGTTGAGATGAGTCACGCCTTCGCCGACGGCCACGATGCGGCCCACGCCCTCGCTGCCACCCACGGCCGGCAGCGGCGGCAGGATGCCGTAGCCGCCGGTCAGCATCAGCACGTCCGACGGGTTGATGGGCGCGGCCAGCACGGCCACGACCGCCTGGCCTGCGGCCGGCTCGGGCACATCGAACGGCACCGCGCCGATGACGTCCTGCGGCACCGGGCCGCGTTGTTCGTAGAGCGACTTGATGCCCGGGATGGCCATGGGGTGTCTCCTGCTTTTGGATGGAACGACCGATTCTGAGCCTCCGGCGGCTGCGTGGCCATCGCCGAGGCGACAGGCTCTCGTCAGGGCCAGCCAGGCCCCGTCGGCGCCTCCAAATGCAGCGTTGTGCCGGTGATTGGGTGGACCAGCCTCAGCTCGCGTGCATGCAGCCACAGCCTTTGCATGCCGAGGTGTGCCGCCACGGCACGGTTCAGCGGCCCCTTGCCGTGCGTTGCGTCGCCCAGGATGGGATGGGCGATGTGCTTGAGGTGGCGGCGGATCTGGTGGCGGCGGCCTTGCATGGGCTCGGCCTCGAGCAGCGCGACGCGCGTCGTCGCAAAGCGTGGGTCGGTGGTGATGGGCCACTCCAGCCGTTGCAGCACATGCCAGCGCGTCTGCGCCTCCAGCATGGTCTGGCCGGCGGAAGGCAACTCGGGATCGCGTGCCAGCGGATGGTCGACGAGGCCGTCGTCTTCGTGCGGCCAACCTCGCACCAGTGCCAGATAGCGCTTGTCCATCTGCCCCTGCTCGAACATCGCGCCCAGCAGCGACGCGACCTCGGCCGACAACGCGAACAGCAGCACGCCCGAGGTGCCGCGGTCCAGCCGGTGCACCGGCCAGACGGTCTGGCCGAGCTGGTCCCGCAGCAGTTGCAGCGCCGCCTCGTCCTCGCCCGCGGCGAGCTGGGTGCGGTGGACGAGCAGGCCGGGCGGTTTGTCGATGGCGACGAGGTGCTCGTCCTGATAAAGCAGGGTCAGAGTCAATTTTTGAGATCGCCGTCCACGTAGAGCCATTCGCCGTTCTCGCGCACGAAGCGGCTCACCTCGTGCAGGCGATGGGCGCGGCCGCCGAGCTTGCTGCGGGCGACGAACTCGACGATGCCATGGTCGGCGTCCTGCATCGCCGCCCGCTTCACATCGAGGCCCAGCCATTTCAGGCCGGGCTCGGGTGGCTCCAGATCGGCGGGGCGGGTGCTGGCATGCCAGCTGGCCAGCAGATAGGAGCGCAGGTCCAGCACAAAGGCCGAGTAGCGCGAGCGCATCAGCGCCTCGGGAGTGGCGGCAGCCAGGCCTTGGCCGTAAGCGAAGGTCTGATGCAGGGCGCCGCAGCAGGCCGCGTAGGGGGCAGGGCGGCCGCAAGGGCACAAGGAGCGGGCATCGGGATTCATCGGGGTTGAATAATGCCCGACGCATCTTCAGCTGGGCAGTCATGCGACGCCGAACGCTTCTCAGCCTTTCCATTTGCGGGTCTTGCCTTGTCGGGGTGCTCTCGCTCTCATCGGGCCTTCTCGCCCGTCGGCTTCAGCGCGGATGGCAAGCAGTCTGTTTTTGCCTCTGGCGTGAGTTGTGGCGGGACCTGCGGTATCGGACTCATCGTGCTGATGCGTAGAGATCGCGACGTATGGGTGCTGGAGGATTCGCAGCAGCTCTGGATCAGCTGAAGCAGACCCAGGCACTGACGGCCTTGCTATTCAGTGCGCAGCAGCGATGGGCGGCCGTCTGCGAAACGCTGAACCCAATCTGCCAGCGGCAGCGGCCGCCCCAGCAGCCAGCCCTGGCCGAAGGCGCAGCCGCATTCGCCCAGCACCGCCAGTTGCTCGGCGCTCTCGATGCCCTCGGCGATGACCTCCAGCTGCAGATGCCGGCCCAGGTCGACGATGGTCTGGGCGATGGCGCGGTCGCGGTCACCGGTGGGCAGGTCGCGCACGAAGCTGCGGTCGATCTTCAAGGAGCTGATGGGCAGGCTCTTCAGCATCGCCAGCGACGAGTGGCCCATGCCGAAGTCGTCCAGCGAGATCTCGAAGCCGATGTCGCGCAGCTGGTGCATGACGCGGCGGACCTGCTCCGGCTGGCGCATCAGCATGCCCTCGGTCAGCTCCAGCGCGATCTGCGAGGGCGGCACCTCCAGCCCAGCCGACATGGCTGCCAGCATCTCGGGCAGGGCGCTGCTGGTGAACTCCGAGGCGGCCATGTTGACGTGCACCTTGAGCTTCTCCAACGCCCCGCCCCTCAGCGAGGCCAGATCGCGCAGGGTCTGGCCCAGCACCCAGCGGCCGATGTCGACGATGAGGTCGCTCTGCTCGGCAATGGGAATGAAGACGTCGGGCGGCACCGTCGTGCCATCGGGCTTGCGCCAGCGGATCAGCGCCTCCACGCCATGCAGGGCGCCCGAGGCGATGTCGACGATGGGCTGGTAGACCAGGTGCAGCTGCTCGGTCTGCAGGGCCTCGTGCAGCTCGGTCTCGATGGCCAGTCGCTGGGCCAGCTTGGCGCGCTGCTGGGCCAGGGTGTCGGGGCTGCTGGTGGAGAACACATTGCTGCCGTTGCGGCCGTTCTGCTTGACGCGGTACATGGCCGCGTCGGCGCTGCGCAGCAGCTCGGGGCCGCTCTGGCCGTTGTCGGGGAAGCGGCTGACGCCGATGCTGGCCGACACGGTCAGGGCCACGCCCTCGTAGCCGAAGGGCCGGTTGGCGGCGGCGAGCACGGCGTCCACCAGGGTCGCCAGCGCCTGCTCATCGCCGCTGTCGGGCACCAGGACGGCGAACTCGTCACCGCCCAGGCGGCCGACGCGGGCCGGTGGTGGCGCCAGCCTGCGCAGCCGCTTCGCGAACTCCTGCAGCACCGCGTTGCCGGCCTCGTGGCCGAAGGCGTCGTTGATGGGCTTGAAACGGTCCAGGTCGATGAACACCAGCGCAAAGCGCCGGCCCTGCTGGTGGCTCAGCGCGCAATGGCGGTTCAGCTGGGCGTAGAAATGCGCGCGGTTGTCCAGCTCGGTCATCTCGTCGACCTGGGCCATGCGCAGGATGACGGCCTCGGTCTCCAGGCGCTGGGCGGTCTGGGCGATCAGCGCGCCGATGGTGGCCGAGACCTTGGGCAGCTGGGCCTCGGGCTGGCGCGACAGGCTGCTGTAGAACTCCAGCACGCCGGGGCGGTGGCGCTCGCCGTCGTCCGAGACATAGGTGACCGGGAAGACATAACCCGACCACAGGCCGCACATCTGGGCACTGCCGCGGCGCAGGAAGCGCGGGTCGGTGCTCATGTCCTCCACCCACTCGGCCTGGCCGGTGGCCCAGACGCGGCCGACCAGGCCCTCGCCCGGCGCCATCTTCAGCGAGGCGCTGACCGCGCTGAACTGCTCCAGCCGCGCATCGGGCTGGTGCCAGAAGTGGCGGCAATACAGGCGGCCGCCGCCGTCCTCCATGTTCCAGTAGGCGCCCCATTCCCAGCCGAGGTTGCGGCAGATCAGCTGGATGACGTTGCTGATCGCGTCCTCCAGCGTGTGGGTGCCGACCAGGTACTCGGTCAGCGCATAGCCCAGGCGCTCGCGCACGGCGGCATGGGTGAGGTCGGTGATGTCCTGCAGCAGGCCGTGGCGCCAGCGCGGCCGCGCCGGGTCGGGCGGCAGCGGCGTCACGCGCAGCCAGCGCATGCCGCGGGCCAGGCCGGCGACGCGGATGTCCAGCGGGCGCTGGTTCTGGGCGCCGGTCCACAGGCGGATCAACTCGGGCAGCTCGTCCTCGACGACATGGCCGAAGCAGGTGTCGAGGCCACTCGCTGAACGGCTGGGCATCTCGAGGTATTCGGCCGCCGTGGGCGACAGATGGCTGACGCCGGTCTGCGGGTCGTACCACCACTGGCCGAAACCTGCAGCCTGCTCCAGATGCTGGGAGCAGGCGGCGGCGGGTGTAGGCAGGTGTTGCGGCGGCCTGAACTGGAGGGACGCGGCCGGCATGCTGACTTCCCGATTGCTTGTCATGCGCGTGCATGGCGCAAGTCGCATGCCAGCGCACCGCCCCGCTTGGAATGCGCACAAGCTCACGCTCCACGGGGTGGGCGCATGGCGGTGGCCCCATCAGCGTGCAGCGTCCTGCACACGCCTGGTGCGGTGGGGCTAGAGGCGCAACTCCCAGGTCTCGTTGACGACGTCGATGCCGAAGCCGTGGCCGGCTTCGCTGCGGACGAGCTGGTAGCCCTCGGCCGCATAGATGGCCCGTGCCGAGGTCAGCGCGCTCTGCGTCCACAGCACGATGCGCTTGTAGCCGGCGGCGCGCGCGAAGTCGCTGCATTGGCGTACCAGGCGTTTGCCCAGGCCGAGGCCGCGGGCATGCGGCTCCAGCAGCAGCAGGCGCAGCTTGGCGACGCCTGGCTTGACCTTGCCCGTCCTGTCGTCACGCGCCTGGACGAGCATCACGCTGCCCAGGCGCTCGGCGCCGCGGGCGGCGATCCAGCAGGCCTCGCGCTCGGGATTGAAGCGGTCGACGAAGTCGGCGCAGATGCGGGCCACCAGGGCCTCGAAGCCCGCGTTGAGGCCGTATTCGGCGGCGTAGAAGGCGCCATGCCTCTCGACGATCCAGCCCAGGTCGCCCGGTTGCGGTGCGCGCAGCTCAACCGCTGCCGTGGCATCAGGTTCCAGCATGGCCTGGATGCGCGACATCGAGCCCAGCAGGAGCTGACGCTGCGGTGCGGACAGGGGCGCCAGCATGGCCTCGGCCTTGGCCGTGCCCTGGCGGTCCAGCGGCACGAAGGCGCGCTTGCCGGCGGCGCTGAGCTTGAGCAGGGTCTGGCGGCCGTCGCTGGGGTGAGCCTGCTCGGCCAGCAGGCCGCGGGTCTTCAGCGCGCGCAGCAGGCGGCTCATATAGCCGGCGTCGAGCTGCAGGCTCTTGCTCAGGGCCGACGCGCTCACCGGCGCGTGGTGGGCCAGCTCCCACATCACACGGGCCTCGGGCAGGGTGAACTCGCTGTCGGGCAGCTTGGGCGACAACAGGCCGATGTGGCGGGTGTAGAAGCGGTTGAAGGCGCGGACGTCGAGGGCCGGGGTTGAAGTGCTCATGGCCGGCATCTTCCGCAGGATGATTGCTTTTGGCAAGTTGTTTTGCATGCCATGATGGCGCGCGTCAAACCGGGAGCCCGCATGCTTCGAGCCCTCCGCCTCGCCCTTCTGCCCTTGCTGGCCGGCCTGCCGATGGCTGTTGCCGCGACGCCGTCTGCCGTGCCGGGCTGGCGGGGCCTGCTGGCTGAATACGACCTCCATCTGCGTGCTGCCGACCCCCTGCGGGCCGTGCTGCTGGGCGATGCCGCTGCGCTGTCGCGTTGGCCGGACGAGAGCGTTGCGGCCCTGGGCGAACGCTGGCAGCGCTTGCTGCGCCTGCAGTCGCGGCTCGCCGCGCTGGCGCCGAAACGGCTGGCGCACGAGGACGCGCTGAGCCGTGACCTGCTGGCCGAGCGGGTGGAACTGGAGCTCGAGGGCCTGGCTTTCGACGAGTCGCGCCTGCCCTATATCAACGGCGACGGCTTCTACACGGTGGCCAACTACGCTGCCGACAACGCCGTGCTGCGCGACGAGGCGCAGGCCCGTGCCTGGCTGGCCAAGATCGCCGCCTTTCCGGCCTTCTACCGGGCGCAGGCCGAGAACCTGAAGCGTGGCGCAGCCAGCGGCTTCGTGCGACCCCGGCTGATTGCCGAGCGCACGGCGACGGCGCTGCGGGCGCGAGCCGACCAGGCGGCCGATGTGCATGTGCTGCTGAAACCGCTGGCGGAGCTGCCAGTGTCTTTGCGAGCCCGGTTTCAGGCCGAGGGCCTGGCGCTGGTCAAGCAGGCGGTGAAGCCGGCCGAGCGCGAGATGGCGGAGCTGTTCGAGCGCGTGGTGGTGCCGGCGGCCAGCTCGGCCCTGGGCATCACGGCCCTGCCCGATGGTGGGGCCTACTACGCCTATCTGATCCGCCGCCAGGCCTCCACGCGCATGACACCCGAAGCCATCCACGCGCTGGGGCTGCAGGAGGTGGCCCGCATCGAGGCCGAGATGCGCCAGGTGATGGCCAGTGCCGGCTTCAGCGGCAGCCCGGCCGCCTTCTCCGAGCAGTTGCGCGCCGACCCACGGTTCCGCGCCGCCAGCCTGGACGACTATGTGACCCGCACCCGCGACGTCACCAAGCGGGTCGATGCATTGCTGCCGGCCTATTTCAGGCGCCTGCCGCAGCTGACCTTCGGCGTGCGCGTGGTGGCGCCGGAGATGAAGGACTCGTCGTCGGGCTACAACCCGGGCAGCCTGGCCCAGGGCGTGGCCGGCACGGTGCTGGTCAATGCCGATGCGGTGCAGGACAGCCCGCTCTACGGCCTGACGGCCTGGACCCTGCACGAGGGCGTGCCCGGTCATCATCTGCAGATTGCCCTGGCTCAGGAGCGCGACGACCTGCCGGCCTTCCGGCGCCTGGACGACCAGAACGCCTATGTCGAAGGCTGGGCCCTGTATGCCGAGCACCTCGGCGTGGAGATGGGCCTCTACCGCGATGCCCATGAGCATTTCGGCCGGCTGTCCTTCGAGATCTGGCGCGCCTGCCGCCTCGTCGTCGACACCGGCCTGCATGCCAAGGGCTGGACCCGCGAGCAGGCCGTGGCCTACCTGCGCGATCACACGGCCCTGGGCGCCGGCTTCATCGAGGCCGAGGTGGACCGCTACATCGGCTGGCCGGCCCAGGCCCTGGGCTACAAGCTGGGCGAGCTGCGCATCCGTGCGCTGCGCGACAAGGCCGAGCGGGAGCTGGGCGCCCGCTTCGACCTGCGCGACTTCCACGACGCCGTGCTGCGCGGCGGGCCCATGCCGCTGGACCTGCTGGAGCGCGAAGTGGGACGGTGGATAGGCGCTAGGCTCGCGGCCAGGCACTGAAACCGGAGATCGTCGTGGGCATCGTCGTGTATTGGCTGGAGAACGAGGGCGAAGAGGCGGCCCCCGTCTGCCAGTTTTTCGACAGCAAGCAACTAACCCAGGCCCTGGCTTGGGCCGAGGACAGGCGCCGGGCGGGGCATCGCCACGTCAGCATCTCCACCGAGCTCGATGAGAGCGTCGGGCGGCCTGGCGTCTCGGCCGTGGAGGGCGGCAAGACACCGGACGGCGAAGCCTACGAATGGTCCAAGGCCGGCCGGGCCGGCAAAGTCCGCAAGGGGCGCTAAAGGACGGTATTGCGGGCCGAGCGCCGGGCCGCTCCCTAGCCGGCCCGCGTTGGCGATGTGCTTGCCGGTCGACCCGGCAAGCATCGCCGTCCCCTCGGGGGACCGACTGGGCTGGCCACGTTCAGCAGGCCAGACCGGGCGAGGGGCTTCAGAACTTGTAGCCGAAGCCGACCGTCAGCAGGTTGTCTGTTTTCTTCGTGCCCGCCGGCACGCGGCTGGCGTAGCGGCTCGACAGGCCCGCATTGAGCGTCCAGCCCCCGCTGATCTGCGTGGCCAGGCCGGCGTCGAAGGTGGCGCGGTTGCCGAGGTCGCCGCCGCCGGGGTAGTAGACGAGGCGCTGCTTCAGCGTCGTCGTCTCGCTGACCTTGTGGCTGGACTCTTCGCCGAACAGCACCTGGGCACCATTGGCCTTGCTGCCGTCGGTGAGGCGGGTGGTGGTGTAGCCCAGACCGCTGAAGATGTCCCAACTGGTGAAGTCGTCCTTCAGCAGGTGGTAGCCGAGACCGCCGTTGACGTTGTAGCGGTCGCGCACGCCGCCGGCCTTGTTGGTTTCGCCTTCCGCGCCGCCGAAGGAGAACCACTGCGTGCCGAGGTTGAAGTCGTAGCGGCCGCCGACGCGCAGCAGGTCGGCGGTGGTGGTGTCGATGCCGTTGACCTTGTTGCGGCCGTAGTTGGCGATGCCGTAGAGGCTGAGCTTGTCTTCGGCCGTCGCGACGCTGGCGTCGGCATTGCCGGCCAGGGTGCGGCTGCTGCTGTTGCCGCTGGCGAAGGCGCCGGAGACGCTGAGACCGCCATGCCACTTGCCGTCGGGTGTGTCCTGGGCATGGGCTGTGAGGGCGAAGGCAAGGGCGCCGAGGGCGAGAGTGAAACGTTGCATCAGGAAAGCTGGCTGCGGGAAAACCAGCAGTATCGCCAAGGACCAGCGTCGCCCGGTGTGGGTGCCGGCCAAGCTGTAAGAGGGGGTTCTCTAAAATGCGGCGATGACTTCCTTCCCTGTCGACGCTGCGGTCGACGCCGCTTCCAGCCCCCTGCTGCGCAACCTCAATCCCGAGCAACTGGCCGCCGTCACCGCGGCCCCGGAACCCGCACTCATCCTGGCCGGCGCCGGCTCCGGCAAGACCCGCGTGCTGACCACCCGCATCGCCTGGCTGCTGCAGACGGGCCAGGTCAGCCCTGGCGGCGTGATGGCCGTGACCTTCACGAACAAGGCCGCCAAGGAGATGCTGACGCGCCTCTCCACCATGCTGCCCTTCAATGTGCGCGGCATGTGGATAGGCACCTTCCACGGCCTGTGCAACCGCTTCCTGCGCGCGCACTGGAAGCTGGCGCACCTGCCCCAGGCCTTCCAGATCCTGGACGCCAGCGACACGACCTCGGCCGTCAAGCGCGTCATCAAGGCGATGAAGCTGGACGAGGAGCGTTTTGTGCCGAAGCAGGTCGGCTGGTTCATCGCCGGCTGCAAGGAAGACGGCTTGCGCCCGGGTGATGTGGAGCAGCGCGACGAGCAGACGCGCAAGCTCGTCGAGATCTACGCCAACTACGAGGACCAGTGCCAGCGCGAAGGCGTGGTGGACTTCGCCGAGCTGATGCTGCGCAGCTACGAGCTGCTGCGCGACAACCCGGCCGTGCGCGAGCATTACCAGCGGCGCTTCCGCCACCTCCTGGTCGACGAGTTCCAGGACACCAACAAGCTGCAATACGCCTGGCTGAAGATGTTTGCCCCGCCGGGCAGAGACGATGGCCAGAGCGTGCTCGCCGTGGGTGACGACGACCAGAGCATCTATGCCTTCCGTGGCGCGCGCGTCGGCAACATGGCCGACTTCGAGCGTGAGTACCGCGTCAGGAAGGTCATCAAGCTGGAGCAGAACTACCGCAGCTTCGGCCACATCCTGGACGCTGCCAACGAGCTGATCAGCCGCAACACCCAGCGCCTGGGCAAGACGCTGCGCACCGACGCCGGCCAGGGCGACCCCATCCGCGTGCAGGAGGCGCCCAGCGACTTCGCCGAGGCGCAATGGGTCATCGAGGAGATCCAGCAGCTTCACCGCGGTGGCCTGGACCGGCAGGAGATCGCCATCCTCTACCGCAGCAATGCGCAGTCGCGGGTCATCGAGTCGGCGCTGTTCAATGCCGGCATTCCCTACCGCGTCTACGGTGGCCTGCGCTTCTTCGAGCGCGCCGAGGTCAAGCATGCGCTGGCCTATCTGCGCCTGCTGGAGAACGCCAACGACGACACCAGCTTCCTGCGCGTCGTCAACTTCCCGACGCGCGGCATCGGCGCCAAGACGCTGGAGAACCTGCAGGACGCGGCCAAGGCCAGCGGACGCAGCCTCTACCAGAGCGTGGGCGCCATCACCGGCAAGGGCGGCGCCAACCTGGTCGCCTTCACCAACCTGATCGATTCGACGCGCAACCTCACGCAGGGCATGACGCTGCGCGAGATCATCGAGCAGGTGCTGGAGACCTCGGGCCTGCTGGACTTCTACCGCACCGACAAGGACGGCGCCGAGCGGCTGGAGAACCTGGATGAACTGATCAACGCGGCCGAGGCCTTCGTCATGCAGGAGGGCTTCGGCAAGAACGCCGTGGG
>CBHWBD010000078.1:0-21280 GCA_966111775.1 uncultured Comamonadaceae bacterium
TGGGCACGAGCCCACTTCGCCCTCGCGCCTTGCCTGCACCCTTGCCAGACCCAACGCGGGCCACGCTCACCGCCTCGCTGGCTCCTACTCTCGGTAGGATGACGACATGTCGTCCCTGGAAGCCGATCTCGCCCGCTGGCGCGAGCACCTGAAGCGTTTCGCTGCCCTGCTGGGCAACCCGCCCGACCGCAGCACCCCGACTGCGCCTGAGGCCCTCCCCGGCCATTGCCTGGTCTTTGCGCCCCACCCCGACGACGAATGCATCGTCGGCGCCCTGCCGCTGCGCCTGCAGCAGGAGGCCGGCTGGCGCATCAGCAATGTCGCGGTGACCCTGGGCAGCAATCCCGAGCGTCGCGAAGCCCGCTGGGCCGAGCTGGTGGACGCCTGCGAGGTGCTGGGCTTCGACTGCATCCGCGTCGGCGAGGACGGCCTGTCCGACGTCCGCGCCGACTCGGTGAATGACGAGCATGTGCAGGCCCTGGCCGCCATCCTCACCGAGCACCGCCCTGCCCTGGTGCTGGCCCCGCATGCGCTGGACGACAACCCCAGCCATCGCGGCGTACACCGCGTCGTCGTCGCAGCCATCGCCGCCGCCCGCCTGGACACGGTGCTCGCCCTGACCGAGTTCTGGTCCACGCAGGAGCAGCCCAACGCCCTGGTGCAGACCAACGTGGCCGACACGGCCCGATTGATCGCCGCGCTGGAGCGTCACACCGGCGAGATCGCCCGCAACCCCTATCACCTGCGTCTGCCCGCCTTCCTGGCCGACGCCGTGCGCCGCGGCGGCGAGCTGGTGCTGGGCGCCGGCGAGGAAGTGCCCGACTTCGCCTTCGCCACCCTTTACCGCCTGGTCGCCTGCCGCGCCGGCCAGCCGGTGTCCGATTTGCCCCGCCGCGTCTTCCCCGCCGGCCAGGCCCTGTCTTCCGACCTGCTCAAGCCATGACTTCACCGACCCATATTCGCGTCCACCAGTTCGCCGGCCTGCAGACCGGCCCGCGCCTGCTCGTCACCGGCGCCGTGCATGGCAACGAGATCCACGGCACGAAAGCCATGGCCGAGATCATTCGCCAGCTGGACGCCGGCGAGCTGGTGCTCAGGCGCGGCACCCTGACCCTGGTGCCCATCGTCAACCCGCTGGCCCACCAGCTGAACCGCCGCGAGGGTGACCGCAACCTCAACCGCAACCTGCGCCCGCCCGTCATCGCACATGATTTCGAGGACCGCGTCGCGCGCGTGCTGTGCCCGCTGATCGCCCAGCATGACGGCATCCTGGATCTGCACAGCTTCCAGGGCAACGGCTCGGCCTTCGCCATGATCGGCCCGCGCAACAACACGGGCGAACTGGAGCCCTTCTCGCAGGAGGCCACCGAATCGGCCCTGGCCGCGCGCCTGGGCGTGAGCCGCATCGTCGAGGGCTGGCTGTCCACCTATGCCCTGGGCCTGCAGCGACGCCAGCAGCGCGAGCACGACGGCTCGCGTCGCGCCGCGCTGATCTCCGATCCGCATTACGGCGTCGGCACCACCGAATACATGCGCTCCACCGGCGGCTGGGCCATCACGCTGGAATGCGGCCAGCACCTGGACCCCAACGGCCCCGCGGTCGCCCGCCTGGCCATCCTGCGCACCCTGGTCTTCCTGGGCATGCTGGACGAGAGCGCCGTCGAGCCGCATCGCCCCGCGCAGGCGCCCGAGCTGCTGCAGCTCTACGAGGTCATCGATCGCGAAGACCTGGGCGACGGCTTCGAGCGCGAATGGGCCAGCTTCGATGCCATCGAGAAAGGCCAGAAGATCGGCACCCGCGCCAGCGGCGAGGCCGTGCTGGCACCCAGCGAAGGCCGCATCGTCTTCCCCAACGTGAAGTCGCAGCCGGGCACCGAGTGGTTCTATCTGGCGCGGCCGAGCGATAGAAAGCTGGGTTGATCGGCCGGAGGTCTGCTGCCTTGTGCTGACATCGACTGTCAGCACGGGTCTCGCAAGATGCGCAGCCCGCTGCACACCGGCAGCCAACCTGAGCATTGAAGATGAAATTCGCCTCCACCCGACTGATTGCCGCCGACATCCAGGCCATGGTCGCCTTCTACGAACTCCTGACCGACCGGAAGGCCGAATGGCTGGCGCCCGTGTTCGCGGAAATCGTGACGCCGTCTGCGACGCTGGCCATTGGCAGCGCCGACACCGTCGCCTTGTTCAAGGAAGGCAGTGCCGAGCCGGCGGCCAATCGGACGGCCATCCTCGAATTCATGGTCGCCGACGTCGATGCGGAGTACGCGCGCCTCCAGGACAAGGCGAGCTGGGTCCACGAGCCGAAGATGATGCCCTGGGGAAACAAGTCGGCGCAGCTGCGCGACCCTGAAGGCAGCCTCGTGGCGCTCTTCAGCCCCGTCACCGAAGCCGCCAAGGCACGCTTCGGCTCGCGATAGTCCGCCCTGATGCCGCCCCGCACGCCGCGCCATCGCAACCGTCTTACCTACGCCGCGCTGGTGCTGGTGGTCATCGCCGCCGGCCTGGCCTCGCGCCGCTATCCCGGCCTGCTGCCGGCCGCCCTCGGCAAGTATCCCGGTGACGCGCTCTGGGCGCTGATGGTGATGCTGCTCTACGGCTTCGCCTGGCCACGCTGGATCATCGCCCGCACGGCTCTTGCCGCCCTGGCCACGTCCTTTGCCGTCGAGTTCAGCCAGCTCTACCAGGCCGACTGGATCAATGCGATCCGCCACACCACCCTGGGGCATCTGGTGCTGGGCTCGGGCTTTCATGCCATGGACCTGCTGGCCTATGCCGTGGGCGTCGCCGTGGGGGCATCGTCGGAGCTGTTGACCTTGCGTCGAGCACTTTCAAACCGCGGGTGGAACCCGAAGGCGCCTGATCCAACCGACCTCACAGTTTGTCAACGGACGGATCGTGCCTAACGAGCAGGAATTTGTTGGGCACATACCAATGAATCATGGAGATTCGGCCGCGGAATAGATAGACAGACGTCGTGCATCCAGCGCAAAGCCCGCGCGCATCTTCATTGAAGATCAGCTTCGACCCGACGTTGACGCTCGGCTGCTTGCCGAAATGCGCGATCACGCTGCTGGCATCTGCTGCGCTTGGGGTCCATGGCGCGGTATTCAGAGCCTCGGAAACGTATCGCTGCTCTGCATCTGAAAGGCCCAAATCCTTCAGCTGCCCGCCCTCACAGCCCTTTTCTGCATCAATGCTGCACTTCCACCACGTGTTGTCGCTGCCGTAGGCTTTGGCATGTGTTGTCCTTGAGCAGCCGACGAGCGTGCAGGCGGCAAGAAGGAATGCTACGAAGGTGATGACACTAGTTTTCATTTTTGATGACGACGGTGGCCGAGTGCGGCCCTGCTGAACCTGACGAGGAAGTTCCTCGTTCTAACGGCGGCATTCTGTGGCCACCCAAGCTTGAGCCGGGTCATGACAAACCAGGCGCCTGTGCGCATCGCTCCGCAGACGCTTGGCAACAGCCCAGCCCCCCGCCCGGGCTAATACTGGCCGATGAACTGGAAGTGGAATCCGGGCTGCTGTGCAAAGCCGGTGGCCTGCAGCTTTGCCTTGACGTCGGCCGCCAAGGTGGCCAATTGTTCGGCGGACTGCTTCTGGTGCTGGTCGTGTTCTATGCCCAGCCAGGCCAGCCTCTTGCCGATGTAGAGGAAGTAGTCCTCGCCGTCCGTCATGCGCCCCGTGAAGGTCTCGAGCCCAGCGCGCTTGGCCTGCACGCACCTCGGATCGACGTCCGTATCGCAGGCGTCGATCTCGTCTTCGTTATCGGGGTCCAGTTCGAACTTGATGCCGTAGAAGGCGATGAATGAATCCGCGCCCATGCCCTGTCCTTGCCTGAAGTTCCTCAGGGCGCGAGTTTGTCCTGGGTCCGGGTCTCGAAGTCGCTGGCCTCATGCCGTTCATGCAACTGGGTGTTGGCTTCCCCCCAGGTGCGGTTGACCATGCGGCCGCGCTGCACCGCCGGGCGCCGGGCAATCTCGTCGGCCCAGCGGATGACGTGGGTGTACTCCTGCACCGACAGGAACTCACCGGCCCCATAGAGCTGGCCCTTGACCAGGGCGCCATACCAGGGCCAGGTGGCCATGTCCGCCAGGCTGTACTCGTCGCCCGCCAGATAGCAGCGCCCGGCCAGCAGCCGGTCCAGCACATCGAGCTGGCGCTTGACCTCCATGGCATAGCGGTCGATGGGGTATTCCTGCTTGGTCGGTGCATAGGCATAGAAATGCCCGAAGCCGCCCCCCAGAAATGGCGCGCTGCCCATCTGCCAGAACAGCCAGCTCAAGGCCTCGGCGCGGGCCGCACCTCGCGGCATGAAGGCGCCGCCGAACTTCTCGGACAGGTACATCAGGATGGCAGCCGATTCGAAGACCCGCACCGGCTCAGGTCCGCTGTGGTCCACCAGGGCAGGAATCTTGGAATTGGGATTGGCCTCGACGAAGCCGCTGCCGAACTGCTCGCCCTGGTTGATACGGATCAGCCAGGCGTCGTACTCGGCGCCGCTGTGGCCCAGGGCCAGCAACTCCTCCAGCAGAATGGTCACCTTGACGCCATTGGGCGTGGCCAGTGAATAGAGCTGCAGCGGATGGCGACCGACGGGCAGCGCCTTGTCGTGCGTCGACCCGGCAACCGGGCGGTTGATGCTGGCGAACTGGCCGCCGTTGTCCTTGTTCCAGGTCCAGACCTTGGGCGGGGCGTAGGCATCGGTCATCAGGCAATCCTTTCGAGGCGCGACGGTAACGCTTGTTCAAGCACCCGGCCGCCGTGCGGTCTTGGCGTTGCCTGGGACAATCCGGCGCATGCGTATCGACTTCATCTCCGACATCGTCTGCCCGTGGTGCGCCATCGGCCTGTATTCCCTGGAAGCCGCGGCCGCGCGCATTCCCGGGCTGGAACTGGACCTGCACTTCCATCCCTTCGAGTTGAACCCCGGCATGGGCCCCGAAGGCCAGGACATCGGCGAGCATCTGGCCGAGAAGTACGGTGCCAGCCCGGCCCAACTGGCCGGCACGCGCCAGGCCATCCGCGAACGCGGCGCCACCCTGGGCTTCGATTTCCGCTCGGAAGCGCGCAGCCGCATCTACAACACGCGTGACGCACACCGCCTGCTGCACTGGGCCGACGAGGCTTTCGGCGGGGCCGTGCAGCGCCAGCTGAAGGTGGCGATGCTGAAGGCGTATTTCACGGAGGGTCGCGACGTCTCCGACCGTGCCGTGCTGCTGGAACTGGCCGTCGCCGCCGGCCTGCCCGAAGCGGGTGCCAGGGACATGCTGGACAGCCGCCAGTACGACGCCGAGGTGGGCGCGGCCGAGGCCGAGGCGCATGCCCAGGGCATCCACGCGGTGCCGGCCATCATCGTCAACCAGCGCCACCTGATCCAGGGCGGCCAGTCGGTCGAAGTGTTCGAAAAATTGCTGCGCCAGGTCATGGACGAACCGCGGCTGGCCTGAGCTCTGCCACCGGACCTGAGACAATAGGCGCTCAGTTTTCGAAGCCCGCCGCTGGCGGGCTTCTCGTTTCTCCAGCGCCCATGTTCAAGAACCTGATCACCTACCGCATCGGCGAAGGCTGGACGGCCGACGCCCAGCTGCTCGCGGAACAGCTCGCCAAGGAACCCTTCCTCGCCTGCGCCCCCACCCAGCCCCTGGCCGTCGGCTGGGCGCCGCCGCGCGGCGTCGAGCACGCCCCCCTCGTCGAGGTCGTCGACGGCCATTGGCTCATCAAGCTCAAGCGCGAGCAGCGCCTGCTGCCCTCCTCCGTCGTGCAGGAACGCATCGACGAGCTGGCCGAGCACATCGAAGCCACGACGGGCCGCAAGCCTGGCAAGAAGGCCAAGAAGGACCTGAAGGAACAGGCCACGCACGAACTGCTGCCGCGCGCCTTCACCAAGACCTCGGCCACCCAGGTCTGGATCGCGCCCAAGCAGGGCCTGCTCTTCGTTGACGCCGGCTCCAGCAGCCGCGCCGACGAGGTCGTCACGCTGCTGATCCAGGCCAGCGCCGGCCTCAGCCTGCAGCTGGTGCAGACCGCCGAGAGCCCCGCCGCCTGCATGGCCGCCTGGCTGCTGGACGGCGTGACGCCCGAAGGCTTCCAGATCGAACGCGAGTGCGAGCTCAAGGGCAGCGACGAGCAGAAGCCCGTCGTGCGCTACGCCCGCCACCCGCTGGACATCGAGGAAGTGCGCGCCCATCTAACCAGCGGCAAGATGCCGACCCGACTGGCCCTGAGCTGGAACGAACGCGTCGCCTTCACGCTGACCGAGGGCTTCACGATCAAGAAGATCAGCTTTCTGGACCTGGCCTTCGAGGGCCGGGCCGAAGCCAGCGGCGACGAAGCCTTCGACGCCGACCTGGCCCTGGCCACCGGCGAGCTGGGCCGCCTGATCCCGGCGCTGATCGCCGGCCTGGGCGGCGAGCATGACTTCGCGGCCGCAGGCACGGCCCCCGCCGCGCCGGCCGCCTTGTCGACCGAGCCGCTGGCTGAGGAAGCTGCTCCCTGGTGAGCCTTCAAAAGCCGAGCTTGAGCGTCACGCGCAGCGTGCGCGGCTCGGCGGGATGGACGTGCCGGTCGGCGACCGGCGCGCCCTCGCCGGGCAGCTGGGATTCGTAGAAATACTCGATGTCGTTGACCCTGCGGTTGCCCAGGTTGAAGACATCGAAGGTCAGCTCGCCGCTGCCCCACAGCCTGCGGCTGACGCGCAGATTGGTCGTCAGCGAGGACCGCGAACGCACGCTGTTGTCCTCGACCAGCGCCCCCGAGCCCAGATAACGCCACTGCAGGCTGGCCGCCCAGGGCCCGAGCTCACGCAGCGTGACGGCCAGCGACGCCACCTTGTCGACGGCATTCGGAATGCGATCGCCGCTGTCGAAGCGCGCATGCGTCCACGCCAGGTCGGCGTCAATCAGCAGCCACGGCACCGGCACATAGCGGTTGTTCCACTCGACGCCATGGCGCCTGCTGGGCGCGTTGGCCTCGGTGGCACCCGCGTCGCCGACGTAGACGAGCTCGGAGTCGAAGTCCAGCTTCCACAGGGCCAGCGAACTCTGCAGGCCCGGTACCCACTCCGTACGCGCCCCCAGCTCCAGGCCGCGCGCCGCGACCAGGCCCGGCACCTTGTCGACGGCAGCGCCGGTCTTGGGATCCACCGTCGCCGTCGTCCCGCGCGCATCGTTGCTGTGAAAGCCGCGGCCGGCATTGAAGAAGAACTCGGTCTTGCTCCAGGGGCCGGCAATCAACGACAGCTTGGGTGAGAGCAGATGGGCCGAGGCGCTGCCGGCGTTGGCGGCGTTGGTCAGCGCATCGACCCGGAAGCGGGCCTGATCGGCGCGCAGGCCGACGACGCTGCGCAACCAGGGCGTCAGCTCGATCGAGGTCTGACCATAGACGCCGAGCTGGGTCTGGCGCACCTCGTCGTCGCGCGTCGTCGCGGTGACGCGGCGCTCCACGGTATCGAAGAGGCCGACGCGGATGCGGTCCTGGCGCAGTTGCAGGCCGATCTCGCTGCGGGCCGGCAGCTCTCCGAGACGGTGATCGACGGCATGGCTGGCCGTGAAGCCATAGACCTTGCGACGGTCCTGCTGCGAGAACTGGTCGCCGTCGGCGGGCCTCTCCATCGCATACGTGAAGTTGGAGAAGAGCTGCAGGCGGTAGTCCATCGCATAGGCCGCGACGTGCGTGGTCTCGCTGTCGGTGACGCGATGCCATTCGCCGGACAGGCTGCTGCGCCGGGTCTCGCCACCGTCGCTCTTGTCGATGGCATCGAAGCGGCCAAAATTTTCGAAGCCAGGCTGGCCGTTGAACGTGCCCGCCAGCAGGCGCTCGGGCACCTGGTCGGTCGACGTCCAGCGGGCGTCATAGCCCATCAGGCTGGCGCTCCAGCCCTCGGCCCGCGTGCCGGCCGACAGCGTCAGCACGCCATTGCTCTTGCGCAGATGCTCGGGCAGGGTCCAGGGCCCGTCGTTGTGCTGCACCTCGACGGCCCCCAGCAGATTCAGCTCAGCGCCAATGGCCGTGGAGCCCGCGCCGACAAAACGCTGGAAGTGGCGCTGGCCCAGCGTCAGCGCGGCAAAGCTCTCGTCCAGCATGTTGCGGTAGGCGATGTCGGCCGAGCCTGCGGCAGCGAAGTCGCCGTTGCGGGCGAAGTAGGGCCCCTTGCGGTAGTCGATGCGGTCGACCAGCTCGGGGATGAGGAAGTTCAGGTCCGAATAGCCCTGGCCGTGGCCGTGCGTCGGCATATTGACCGGCATGCCGTTGACGGTGGTGGCGAAGTCGGTGCCATGGTCGAGGTTGAAGCCGCGCAGGAAGTACTGGTTGGCTTTGCCGTCGCCGGAGTGCTGGGTGACGATGAGGCCGGGCACGAATTCCAGCACCTCGCCTGGGCGCAGCGCGGGCCGACTTTTCAGCAGATCGGCACGGATGACACCCTCGGACGCGGCATCGGAGCTGCCGACCGCGTTGTCGTAGTGGCGGCCGGCGACCTGCACGCGCTCCAGCATCGCGACGTTCTCGGATTGGCCCTGGGCCGCCGCTGCCAGAAACAGGCAGGCGGACGCCAACAAGGTCGGCTTGAATCGTGGGGACATGGGTGTTCTCGAACGGCGCGCGGACGCGCACAGCCGCGGCCTGTCGCAAGCGGACAGGCCACCATCGGAAGAAGACGGATGGAGAAGGGTCAGCCGCGGGGCGGCGTCAGCGGTGGCGCGACGACGCGGTCACGCCAGTTGACCGCCGGCTCGGCGGGGCGTTCGCCCCCCTGGCCGTCCGTCCAGCTCCAGGAGGTCGGCAACCAGGCGATGAAAACGGTGGCGCCGGCCTGCTGGGCCTCGTCGCCCGCATCGCCGACATCGACGGCGTCATGCGTGTCCCGAGAATGCTTGTGCAGCACGCCGCCATGCTCGTGCCAGCCATCGGCGGCCTGGCGGCTCACGCCGGCCAGGCGCGGGTCCTGAGCAGCATGCAGGCGATCCAACACGGCCTGCAGCGGTTGCATGAGCCCAGACAGCATCGAGCCCGTGTGCACATGGCGATGGCCCTGCACGCCGGCGACGAGCTGGGCCACGCTTTGCAGCGGCAGCACGACGATCAGCAGCATCAGCACGCCAACGCGGGTCTTGCTCAGCAGTGATGACAGGAAAACAGGCACGGCGTGCATGGTCGGTCGCGGGCATTGCCTGCGTGTGACATGGGCGTGCCCTGTCTACGCAGCCGCCGCCCAAACGGACGCATCGCCTCACCAGCTCGTGAAGGGCTTCACCGCCAGATTGGCGTTGACGAAGCGGGCGTCGCCGGTCACCTCGGCCCCCAGCCAGGCCGGGCGGGCGAAGGCCTGGCCCTCGGCCGCCAGCTCGATCTCGGCGACGACGAGGCCGGCATTGGCGCCGAGGAATTCATCCACCTCCCAGGTCATGCCCTCATGAGGGCAGAGATGACGGATCTTCTCGACGACGGGGCCGTCGCTGAGGGCCAGCAGCTGCTGGGCGTCGGCAACGGGAATGGCGTATTCGAACTCGGCCCGCGAGGCACCGCGGGTCTCGCCCTTGATGGTCAGGAAGGCTTGCTCGCCGGCAATGCGCACGCGCACTGTGCGGGCCGGGTCGCGGCTCAGATAGCCCTGACTGAAGCGGGTGTGCTGCGTCGCAGCCTGCCGCCAGCCCTCGTCGCGGACGAGGAATTTGTGCTCGATCTCAATGCCCATGGTCTTGGCCTGCCTTGGCTGCGGCCTCGCGCAGCTTGTCCTTCTTGCTCTTGCGCGTCGTGCTCTTGATGCCGCCGGTGGCCTGGGCTTCGGTGGCCACGACCTCGGGCTCGAAGCCAGCCAGGCGCTCGCGCGGCACGCGCTGACCCTGGCGCTTTTCGATGAGGCGGAAATGGCTCTCGGCGTTCTCGGGGCTGTCCGCGCAGATGAAGCTGACGGCCTGCCCCTCGGCTCCGGCCCGGCCGGTGCGGCCGATGCGGTGGGTGTAGTCGGCGGCCGAGCGCGGCAACTCGTAGTTGACGACGGCATCCAGCGCGTCCACATGCAGGCCGCGTGCGGCCACGTCGGTGGCCACCAGCACCTTGACGCTGCCGGCCTTCAGCGCCGCCAGCACGTCGTGGCGCGCGCCCTGGCTCAGCTCGCCATGCAGCACGCCGGCCTTGAAGCCGTGGGCGTGGAGCTTGTCCGACACCAGGTCGGCCGTGTAGCGGCTGGCGACAAAGACCAGGGTGCGCTCCCAGCCCGCATCGCGCAGCAGCTGGCGCAGCGCAGGCAGGCGCTGGGCGCGGTCGAGCTGGATGGCGCGCTGGCTGATGCGCGGCGGCGCTTCCTCGATCTGGATGCGCACCGGGTCGCGCAGCAACTGGTCGGCCAGGGCCTGCACGGCGGGCGGGAAGGTGGCCGAGAACAGCAGGGACTGGCGGCGCGCCGGCAGCAGGCTCAACACGCGCTGCAGCTCCTCGGCAAAGCCCTGGCCGAGCAGGCGGTCGGCCTCGTCCAGCACCAGGCAATCGACGCCGTGCAGCGTCAGGCCGTTGTGGTCCAGCAGGTCCAGCAAGCGGCCCGGCGTGGCGACCATGACGTCGCAGCCGCCGCGCAGCGCCATCAGCTGCGGGTTGATGGAGACGCCGCCAAAGGCCAGGGCCACCTTGGGGCGGTGCATCAGCAGGGCCGCCAGTTCGCGCAGCAGTTCGGCCGTCTGCGCCGCCAGCTCACGGGTGGGCGCCAGCACCAGGGCCCGCGGGCCCGGTCGCGGCGGCGATGCGACCAGGCGCTGCAGCAGCGGCAGCGCGAAGGCGGCGGTCTTGCCGGAGCCGGTCTGGGCCAGGGCCAGCACGTCGGAACCGGCCAGGATGGGCGGCAGCGCCGCGGCCTGCACAGCGGTGGGCGCGTGATAGCCCTGTTCGCGCACGGCGCGCAGCAGGGCGGGCGCAAGGCCCAGGGAAGCAAAGGACATAGGGCCCGATTGTCGGGGCTGCCGGGTCAGAAGAGCTTTTGCTGATCACCGGCCAATTGCCCGGCCGCGCGCGCCTCGATCAGCAGCATGCGCCGCTTGGTCTCGACACCACCGGGCGCCGAGAAGCCCGTCGGTTCGCCGCCCGCCCCCATCACGCGGTGGCAGGGCACGATGGGCGGAAACGGGTTGTCGCCCTCGGCGCGGCCGACAGCGCGGGCGGCACCGGGTTGCCCGAGGGCATTGGCGATCTCGCCATAGGTGCGTGTCTGGCCGGGCGGGATGGCGCGCGTCAGCGCATGGACCTGGCGGCGGAACTCGGGGATGCCGCGCTCGTCGAGAACGATGTCGCTCAAGTCGCGCACCTCGCCGGCCAGCAGGGCGCGGATGGCTGCGACGGCATGGGCGATATGGGGTGGCAGCTCGATCGTTGGCTGCGCGCTCGGATGGCGCCGCCTCAGCCGCGCCGCAGTCGCATCGGGCAGCAATGAAGCAACGATCCCTCGCTCGCTCCACACCAGGCCGCAGCGGCCCAGGGCCGTCTCGAAGCCGTGGCTCCACAGCGGCTCGTCCGGCGGCAGCACCGGGCCGATGTCAGGGTCGTCGACAAAATCGTTCACGTTGTTCGGTGGAAGCCTGCAGCAGGGTCTTGAAATAGTAGCCAACCATGCCGTTGACGCGGGCACGGCCGGCATCGTCCAGCCAGGCGTCGACGCGCAGGCGCCAGACGGCCGCGCAGGCGGCCGGGTGCAGGCCCTGGTCGGCGCAGTCCAGCAGGGCTTCGAAGCCATCACGCCAGCGTTCGAAGTCGGCACAGCTCATGACGGGGCCGTGGCCGGGCACGACCTGCTTGAAAGGCTGGGCCGAGACACGCGCCAGGGCCTCACGCCATGCCGGCGGGCAGGCGGTGTCCATGAAGGGCACGGGCAGCGTGACGAGATCGCCCGCGGCCAGGGTGCCCGATGCGGTGTCCAACACCCACAGGTCGCCACCGCTGACGGCCGTCTCGACGCCAATCTGCAGTCGACGGCCGGCCAAGGTCAACGTCGATGCGGTTTTCACCTCATGGTCGGGCTTCAGCGCCGCGGCCTCATTCAGCAGGTCCTGGTCCACGCGCATGACGGTGGCCTGCTCGGCCGGCGCCGTCGGCAGGGCCTCGGCGAGCTGGCGGCGATAGCGATCCAGCCAGCCGTCAGCCGCCAAGGCCTGCGCGACGGCGGGCGAAGCCCAGACCTCGAGGTCCGGCCGTTTCGCACGCAGCCAGGCATTGCCACCCAGGTGGTCGAGATGCCAGTGTGTGTTCAGCACCGCCCTCACCTGCCCGTCCGCTGCCTTGAACGCCGCCTCGGTGTGGGCCCGGTGGCGGCCGCTGTCGATCAGCAGCCAGCCCTCGCTGCCCTGGAGCAGCAGGCTGTTGCCGTCGGGCTGGCGGCCGGCCTCGAAGCCGCCGGGCACGAGAACGACGCCAGGCGCCAGCATCTGCTGGGCCTGGGCGGCACCGCAGACGGCGAAGAGGGCGAGAAGCAGCAAGCGCATGCCCCGATGTTCGCGACAAGCCGGCCTTGCGGCCGGTCGTCATGCCGCGACGGCGGCGCCCGACAGTCGTGCGGCCGTGGCCTGCTTCGCTACTTCGCGCGGCGCCAGCATCTTCAGGCGGTGATCGCTCCAGACCTGGCGCCAACGGCGCGCACCCGGTGTGCCATTCCACAGCCCCAGGGCATGGCGCATGGCATGGGCCCAGGAGCGGCCCTTGGCATGCACGCGCTCGAGATAGTCCAGCCAGGCCTCCTCGACCTGTTCGCGCGACGCCGCCGGGTCGGGCTGGCCGAAGAAGCGCGAGTCCCACTGGGCCATGCTCCAGGGCTCGTGATAGGCCTCGCGGCCGATCATGACGCCGTCCAGCACGGCGAGTTGCTCGGCGATCTGGTCGGGCGTCTTCAGGCCGCCGTTGATGGCGATGGTCAAGTGCGGGAACTCGCGCTTGAGCTGCTCCACCAGTTCATAGCGCAGCGGCGGGATCTCGCGGTTTTCCTTGGGCGACAGGCCCTGCAGCCAGGCATTGCGGGCGTGCACGATGAAGACCTCGCAGCCGGCCTCGGCGACGGTGGCGACGAAGTCGCGCACGAAGTCATAGCTTTCAATCCTGTCGATGCCGATGCGATGTTTGACGGTCACGGGCAGCGAGGTCGCGTCGCGCATGGCCTTGACGCAATCGGCCACCAGCTGAGGCTCGCCCATCAGGCAGGCACCAAAGGCCCCCTTCTGCACGCGGGGACTGGGGCAGCCGCAGTTCAGGTTGACCTCGTCATAGCCCCAGCGCTCGGCCAGCCGGGCACAGGCGGCCAGGTCCTCGGGCTCGCTGCCGCCGAGCTGCAAGGCAACGGGATGCTCCTCGGCATTGAAGTCGAGGTGGCGCGGTTGATCCCCATGCAGCAGCGCCCCGGTCGTCACCATCTCGGTGTAGAGCAGGGTCTGGCGGGTGATGAGCCGGTGGAAATAGCGGCAGTGGCGGTCGGTCCAGTCCATCATGGGTGCGACGGACAGGCGCCAGGGAGAAAACCGGGAAGAAAGGGCAGCAGTCACGGGCCCGATTATCCCGGGCCGCAAATGGCAACGCCCGCGTCGGGCTGACGCGGGCGTTGAGAAATGCTGCAGCTTGAGGGCTTAGCGGCGGCCGCGGCGGCGGGCCACGCCGACACCGGCCAGAGCGGCCGTCATCACGAGAGCCAGGCTGGCAGGCTCGGGCACCGTGTTGGCGCTGAACTCGACCAGGAAGCCGTTGACCTGGCCGGCATTGCCCGGGCCACCATGGTCGTTCCAGCCCATGGGAGTGGCCCAGTTGGTCTGTAGATAGTTCTCGCCACCGCAGCAGTTGTTCGGCTCGTTCGGGTTCCAGTTGGTGTAGGTCAGGGCCTGGCCGTTCTCGGGGCCGTCACGCCAGGTGAACGTGCCTTCGTGGCCGTCGTCGGAAGCGCCCAGCCAGGCCAGCACGCTACCGGCCACGGTGACCGAGGCGAAGCGGTTCTCGCCGGCGCTGGTGACGGTGGCCAGATAGCCCGTCATGCCCATGAAGCTCATGCTCTGGGCGGCCTTGAAGGCGTCGGCCCAGGTGACATTGCTGTCGATGAACTCGTAGTAATGGTCATTGCCGCCGGAGGCAACAGTCCACTGCACCGGCGCGGCTTGGGCGGCCTGGCCAATGAAACCGGCGGCCAGCAGGGCGGTCGTGAGCAGCTTGCGCATCAATGTCTCCGTGGTTCGTGAAAAATTTCCGCGAGTGTCTGGAGACGCGTGTAGCCGGCCAACCCCCGATCCGGGGGGCGACAGCTTCAGCTCAGGTCGCGCAGCGGATGGTCGGCCGGGCTCCACGGGCTGACAAAGAAGGCGGCCACCTCGGCTGCGTCGATGTCGGCCACGGCGGCAGGGTTCCAGCGCGGCGCGTGATCCTTGTCCACGGCCAGCGCCCGGATGCCCTCGACAGTCTCGCTGCGCGCGGCGCCGCGCGACTGGAAGGCGTGGTGCACCAGGTCGCGTTCCAGGCGCAGGTCGTCGGCCAGGCTGAGCTTGCGGCCGCGGCGCACCAGTTCCAGCGTCACCGCCATCATGGTCGGCGAACGCGTCAGCAGGGTGGCGTGGGTCTGGCGTGCCCAGTCGTCGCTGGCCGCCGCCAGGGAGTCGAGGATGCCCGCCAGCGTCGGCTCGCCGAAGTGGCGGTCGATGCGCTCGGCGGCGGCCTTGGGGTCGGCCGTGGGTGCGAGGTCGACGCGCTCCATGACCGTCGCCACCACATGCTCGGCACTGGGCTGGGGGCTGACCCGCAGCGCCTGGACCAGGTCCGTCCACTGCGAAGCCGGCACGTAGACGTCGCCCAGGCCCCATTCGATGGCATCACCGGCCGCGATGGCGTGACCGGTCAGGGCCAGCCATTCGCCGACATGGCCCGGGCATTGCGCGAGGAAGTAGCCGCCACCGACGTCGGGAAAGAGGCCGATGCCGGTCTCGGGCATGGCGAGCTTGGAGCGCTCGGACAACACGCGCAGTTTGGCGCCCTGGCTGATGCCCATGCCACCGCCCATGACGATGCCGTCCATCAGCGCGATATAGGGCTTGGGGTAGTGGTGGATGAGATGGTTGAGGCGGTATTCCTCGGTGAAGAAGTCGCCCAGGGCCGGGTCGCCGGCATGGGCGGCCTGATGGAAGAAGCGGATGTCGCCACCGGCGCAGAAGGCCGGCGGCTTGCCTTCACCGCGGCTCGCGCCCAGCACGGCCACGGCCTGGATCTCGGGGCGCGACGCCCAGTGGCGCAGCAGCGTCGTCATGTCGCGGATCATGGCCAGCGACAGCGCATTCAGGGCCTGCGGACGGTTCAGCGTGATCAGGCCGAGGCAGCCATTGACCTCGGCCAGGATCTGGCCATCGGACACGAGGGTCGGCATCAGGTCGCTCATGCTTTCTTCAGGGAAACGGTTTTGACGGAGGGCGGCGCCAGGGCCTCGTTGGCAATCAGCGCGGCAAGCACGAGGCTACCGCCGATCAGGGCCGCGCTGCCTGGGTGTTCGCCCGCAAAGAGCCAGGCCCAGAGCACGCCAAGCAGGGTTTCGGCCTGGCCGAGCAGCGCAATTTCATGGCTGGGCAGCTCGCGAGCGATGCGCACCGCCAGCAGGCAGGGCACGGCAAGCTGGAAAACGCCGAGCAGCGCAAGCAACTCCAGGTCGTGCGCACCGGCCTGCAGCGGCCAGGCCAGCGGCAGCATGGCGGCCATGGAGATCAGCGCACCGATCAACACGGCCGGCAGCATGTCGGTCCCGCTGCCCTGCCCCACCTTCTGCAGCAGGCACCAGTTGCTGGCGGCCGCCAGCGGCACGCCCAGGGCGACGAAGACACCGAGCAAAGGTCCACCCAGCTGGCCGCCGAACATCCAGGCGATGCCGGCGCCGGCAATCGCGATGGCCCACCAGGTGCGCGTCGGCACCGGCTGATGCAGAAAGACCCGAGCGAACACCGCCGTGAACAGCGGCGACAGCGACATCGTCACCAGCACATTGGCCACCGTCGTCAGCGACAGCGCCACCATGAAGGCCGTGAACATGACGGCCCAGCAGACGCCAGAGGCCCAGACCGCGCGCCCCTTGAGGCTGCCCAGCAGCGCCCTGCCCCGCATGAAGCCGAGGATGACGACCAGGGCCAGGGCATTGAAGCTGCTGCGCCAGAAGGTGATCTCGAAACCCCGCGCCGCATCCAGATGCCGCGTGACCACGCCCGCCGAACTCCACAGCAGCGTGACCAGCAGCATCAGCAAAACGGCCGAACGGTGCGTCATCAAACAAGAGCGCCCCGTAAACGGGGCGCGGGCAAATCTCTAGCTAGAGCCACCCTCTTGGAGGGGGGCTGGGGGGAGCCAAACGTTCAACCGCGGCACGCGCGGAGGGCGAGCGGGAGTGGGTGGTCCGCGCTTAGGCGCGGGACGCACGCTTCCGCTCGTTCTCCGACAGGTGGCGCTTGCGCAGGCGCACGCTCTTGGGTGTGATCTCGACCAGCTCGTCGTCATCGATGAAGTCCACGCCGTATTCCAGCGTCAGGTCGATGGGCGGCGTGATCTTGATGGCATCTTCCTTGCCGCTGACGCGGAAGTTGGTCAGCTGCTTGGTGCGAGTGGCGTTGACGACGAGGTCGTTGTCGCGGCTGTGGATGCCGACGATCATGCCTTCGTAGACCGGGTCATTGGGCTTGACGAACATGCGGCCGCGGTCGTCCAGCTTGCCCAGGGCGTAGGTGAAGATCTCGCCGTCGTCCATGGAGATCAGCACGCCGTTCTTGCGGCCGCCGATGTCGCCCTTGTGGTTTTCGTAGCCATCGAAGATGGACGAGATCAGGCCCGAGCCGCGGGTCAGGTTCATGAACTCGTTGGCGAAGCCGATCAGGCCACGCGCGGGGATGCGGTACTCCAGGCGCACGCGGCCATGGCCGTCCGGCTCCATGTTCAGCATCTCGCCCTTGCGCAGGCCCAGAGCCTGCATGACGCCGCCCTGATGGGTCTCTTCGACGTCGGCGGTGACCAGCTCCATCGGTTCCTGCTTCTGGCCGTCCACGTCCTTGAACATCACGCGCGGCTTGGAGACGGCCAGCTCGTAGCCTTCGCGGCGCATGTTTTCCAGCAGGATGGTCAGGTGCAGTTCGCCGCGGCCGCAGACCTCGAAGATGCCGTCTTCGTCGGTCTCGCTGACGCGCAGGGCCACGTTGTGCTGCAGTTCCTTCTGCAGGCGGTCCCAGATCTGGCGGCTGGTGACGTACTTGCCTTCACGGCCGGCCAGGGGGCTGGTGTTGACGCAGAAGTTCATCGTCAGCGTCGGCTCGTCCACCTTCAGCATGGGCAGCGGCGTGGGGTTGGCCGGGTCGGTCACGGTGACGCCGATGCCGATCTCTTCAATGCCGTTGACCAGCACGATGTTGCCGGGGCCGGCTTCGGTCACTTGCACGCGGTCCAGGCCGTGGAAGGTCAGCACCTGGTTGATGCGGCCGTTGACGCTCTTGCCGTCCGGGCCTTCCATGACGGCGACCTGCATGCCGGGCTTGATGGTGCCCTGGCTGATGCGGCCCACGCCGATGCGGCCGACGAAGGTGGAGAAGTCCAGGGCCGAGATCTGCAGCTGCAGCGGGGCAGCCGGGTCACCCGACTGGGCGGGCACATGCTTGAGCACGGTGTCGAACAGGGCCGACATGTCGGGGCCCCACTGCTCGCCGGGCGCGCCTTCGGTCAGCGAGGTCCAGCCGTTGATGCCCGAGGCATAGACGACGGGGAAGTCGAGCTGCTCGTCGGTGGCGCCGAGCTTGTCGAACAGGTCGAAGGCGGCGTTGATGACGGCATCGGGCTTGGCACCGGGCTTGTCGACCTTGTTGACGACGACGATGGGCTTCAGGCCCAGGGCCAGCGCCTTCTTCGTGACGAAACGGGTCTGCGGCATCGGGCCTTCCTGGGCGTCGATCAGCAGCACGACGCCGTCCACCATGGACAGGGCGCGTTCGACTTCGCCGCCGAAGTCCGCGTGTCCGGGCGTGTCGACGATGTTGATGTGGGTGCCGCCCCAGCTGACCGCGCAGTTCTTGGCCAGGATGGTGATGCCGCGCTCGCGTTCGATGGCGTTGCTGTCCATGACGGTGTCGACGACCTTTTCATGGTCGGCGAAGGTGCCGCTCTGGCGCAGCAGCTGGTCGACCATGGTGGTCTTGCCGTGGTCAACGTGGGCAATGATGGCGATGTTGCGGATCGGGGTGGTCATGGTGATGCTTCGAAAAAAACCGGATCAGGCGGAAAGCAGAGCCTGGACCTCCGGTGGGGTCAACAGGCGATCGGCGATCAGTTCGCCAGAAGTGATGTGGGCGCTGCCGAGGAAGGCGCGCGATTCGGGGCCGTAGACGCGCACGCGCTCGGCGTCGGGCGCATTCACGCGGCGGCGCAGGCCGGACAGGAAGCGGGCAGCTTCCGAAGCGTCCAGCCGCAGCTCGGGGGATTCGGCCAGCAGGCGATCGGGGGACGTGAGCAGCGCGGCGCGGGCCTCGTCGGGCATGGCTTCGATTGCGCTGAGCGTCACGGCGCCGTCCAGCGTCAGGCCGCCGGAGCCCGTGCGGCGCAGGGCCGCCAGCGAGGCGCCGACGCCCAGCTTCGCGCCGATGTCTTCGGCCAGCGTGCGGATATAGGTGCCTTTGGTGCAACGGACGTCGAGGGTCACGGTGCCAGCCTGCATGGCGACGATGTCGATGGCATGAATCGTCACGCGACGGCTCTTGCGCTCGATCTCGACGCCGGCACGGGCGTATTCGTAGAGGGCCTTGCCTTCGTGCTTCAGCGCCGAGTACATCGGCGGCGTCTGGGCTATCTCGCCGGTGAAGGCGGCGCAGGCGGCTTCGACCTGCTCGCGGGTGATGCCGTCGACGTCGTGGCGCTCCAGCACCTCACCCTCGGCGTCACCCGTTGTCGTGCGGATGCCCAGGGCCAGGGTCGCGAGATAACGCTTGTCGGCATCCAGGCTGGCCTGGCTGAACTTGGTGGCCGCGCCGAAGCACAGCGGCAGCAGGCCGGTGGCCAGCGGGTCCAGCGTGCCGGTGTGACCGGCCTTCTGGGCGCGCAGCCGCCACGGGGCCTTCTGCAACGCGTCGTTGCTCGACAGGCCCCGGGGCTTGTCGAGCAACAACACGCCATGCAGCGGGCGACGCTGGATGCGTACCCGTTGAGGCTTCGCGGCGACCGCAGCTTCAGTCATTCGGCTCCTCGTCCTCGATCGCTCGCGTGGCATTGGCCTTGTGGATCAGCGCCGTCATCTCGGCCGCGCGCTCGGTGGTGCGGTCGAACTGGAAATGCAGGGTCGGCACGGTGTGGATCTGCAGGCGCTTGAACAGGCCGTTGCGCAGGAAGCCGGCGGCCTCGTTCAGCGCGACTTGCGTCTCGGCGGCATCGCCGATCAGCACCGAGAAGAAGACCTTGGCGTGGGCGTAGTCGGGTGTGACTTCGACCGCGCTGATGGTCGCCATGCCAATGCGCGGATCCTTCAGCTCACGGATCAGCTCGGCCAGATCACGCTGGATCTGGTCGGCGACGCGAAAGGCTCGATTGGGGATGGCGCGTTTGTGTCTCATGGCGGTTTCCTGAAAGAACAAACCCCGCCCCGAGGGGCGGGGTTAACCCTCGGGTCTGGAGGTCAGAGCGTGCGGGCCACTTCCTTGATTTCGAAGAACTCGAGCTGATCACCTTCCTTGATGTCGCTGTAGTTCTTGAGCTTGATACCGCACTCGAAGCCTTCCTTGACTTCGCGGACGTCGTCCTTCTCGCGGCGCACCGACTCGACTTCACCCGTGTAGACCACGGTGTTGTCGCGCAGCAGGCGGAACTTGGCACCACGACGGACCAGGCCGCTGGTGACCATGGAACCGGCCACCGTGCCGATCTTGGAAGCGACGAACACGACGCGGATCTCGGCGGTACCGAGGGCCTCTTCGCGCTGCTCGGGCGCCAGCATGCCGGACATGGCCTTGGTCACGTCGTCCACAGCGTCGTAGATGATGCTGTAGTAACGCAGGTCCACGGCATTGCCCTCGGCCAGCTTGCGCGCGCCGGCGTCGGCCCGCACGTTGAAGCCGATGATGACGGCCTTGGAGGCGATGGCGAGGTTGATGTCGCTTTCGCTGATGCCGCCGACCGCCGCGTGGACGATCTGCACCTTGACCTCGGCGTTGCTGAGCTTGAGCAGCGAGGCGGCCAGCGCTTCCTGCGAGCCCTGCACGTCGCTCTTGATGATCAGCGGCAGGGTCTGCACGTCGCCGGCACCCATTTCGCTGAACATGTTCTCGAGCTTGGCGGCCTGTTGCTTGGCCAGCTTGACGTCGCGGTACTTGCCCTGGCGGAAGGTGGCCACTTCACGGGCACGGCGCTCGTCGCCCAGCACCATGAACTCGTCACCGGCCTGCGGCACTTCGGTCAGGCCCTGGATCTCGACGGGGATGGACGGGCCCGCTTCGTTGGTGGCCTTGCCGTCTTCGTCCAGCATGGCGCGCACGCGGCCGAAGGTGGAGCCGGCCAGCACGACGTCGCCGCGCTTGAGCGTGCCGCTCTGCACCAGGACGGTGGCGACCGGGCCGCGGCCCTTGTCCAGCTTGGCTTCGATGACCAGGCCCTTGGCCATGGATTCGACCGGGGCCTTCAGTTCCAGCACTTCGGCCTGCAGCAGCACCTGCTCCAGCAGATCGTCGATGCCCTGGCCCGTCTTGGAAGACACGCCGATGAAGGGCGAATCACCACCGAACTCTTCCGGCACGACCTGCTCGGCCACCAGCTCGCTCTTGACGCGCTCGGCGTTGGCGTCGGGCTTGTCGATCTTGGTCATGGCGACCACGATGGGCACGCCAGCGGCCTTCGCGTGGTGGATGGCTTCCTTGGTCTGGGGCATGACGCCGTCATCCGCGGCACAAACCAGGATGACGATGTCGGTGGCCTTGGCACCGCGAGCACGCATGGCCGTGAAGGCCGCGTGACCCGGGGTGTCCAGGAAGGTGATCATGCCGCGCGGCGTTTCGACGTGGTAGGCGCCGATGTGCTGCGTGATGCCGCCGGCTTCGCCAGCCGCGACACGCGAACGACGGATGTAGTCCAGCAGCGAGGTCTTGCCGTGGTCGACGTGACCCATGACGGTGACGACCGGGGCGCGCGACAGCGATTCGTGCTGCTGCTCGGTGGTGCCCTCTTCTTCGAGGAAGGCGTCCGGATCGTCCAGCTTGGCGGCGAAGGCCTTGTGGCCCATTTCCTCGACCAGGATCATGGCCGTTTCCTGGTCCAGCTGCTGGTTGATGGTGACCATCTG
>CBHWBD010000079.1:0-21113 GCA_966111775.1 uncultured Comamonadaceae bacterium
TCGGTGGGCTGGCGCAGGCAGGCGCGCAGGAAGCTGTCGTTTTGGAGGGCAGCGAAAGACATCCCGGGATTATCGGAGTTCAGAGCAGCACCAGGCTCTGCCGCCCCACCCAGCTTTCGCCGGCCGGCAGTTCGACGGGGCGGCCGATGGTGGCGGCCTCGACGCACAGCATCTCCGACCAGCCCTCCGGCGGCATGTCGGCCAGTTGGGCACAGCGCTCGGGGCCGGGATTCCAGACCACGGCGTCCTCGAAGCCCAGTTGGCGCACGGCCAGCTGGCGGCGGTCTTCGGTGACCAGCAGCGGCCTCTCCTTGACGCCGAAGTAGATGCGGTCAAGATCGAGCACGCCCTTCTCGCCGGTCAGCAACAGGTCCATGCGCTGCAGGGCCTCGGCCTTCTTGATGCTGTCCCAGTAGCGCAGGCCGGCCAGGCCCTCGACGCTGACGGCGTCCAGGTCCAGCACACGCAGATAGGTGTGCAGGGCCGCGGTGAACTGCAGCGGCCCATCACCGGGCTGGCCGAGGTTCTCGCAGGCCAGCTCGACGTCCAGCGTGCGGCCGCCGATGCGCACGCTCAGCTCCAGCTCGAAGGCATGCGGCCAGAGGGCGCGCGTGATGCCGTTGTCGCGCAGGCGCATGACCACCAGCGCATCGTCCCTGCCCTGTTCCTGGCTGACCAATTCCCAAGGCAACGTCCGTGCGAAGCCATGCTTGGGCAGGGGACCACGATCGGAGAACTGCGGAAAGCACACCGGCACGCCGCCGCGGATGGCCTTGCCGGGCACGAACTCGCTGCGCGGCGACAGATAGAGCTGCTCGCCGGCGCCGGCCGGTTTCCAGGACAGCAGGTGGCCGCCATGCAGGCTGAGTTCGGCGCTGGCGCCATCGGGACTTTGCAGGGTGATGCGGGAGGCTTCGGTGCTCATGGGGCGGACAGGTGCGCGGCGGTCAACGCTCTATCATCGCCGACTTGTTTTTCGGGGCGCCAACGGGCGCCCGCCTCCAGCCGCGATGACCACTGCCAGCGCCCCCTCCCCCAAGAAACTGGCCTTCGTGCCGGAAACCCGTTTCGGCCTGTGGTTCCTGTCCACCGCCACCTGGCGTGTCCACGTGCTGGGCCGCGCGCTGAGCGACCTGCAGCGCATGGCGCCGGACGCACCGCGTGGCGGCGTCATGCTGGACATCGGCACCGGCCAGGGCCATTCCCTGCCCGAGATGGCGGCGCGCTTCGCGCCGTCGCAGATCCATGCGCTGGACCCCGAACCCGACTTCGAGTCCCGCTGCGCCGACATGGTCAAGGCCTGCCCCGTGCCGGTCACCCTGCATGCCGCCCACGCCGAGCGCATCCCTCTGCCCGACAACTCGGTGGACATGGTGCTCTGCCACCAGACCCTGCACCACATCGTCGACCAGGGCGCGGCCCTGGCCGAGGTCTTCCGCGTGCTGAAGCCGGGCGGCCTGCTGCTGCTGGCCGAGAGCACCCGCGCCTATATCCACAGCTGGATCATCCGGCTGCTGTTCCGCCACCCCATGCATGTGCAGCGCACGGCCGAGGAATTCCTGGCCTTGGTGCGCGAGGCCGGCTTCCAGGTCGACGCCGACCGCATCAGCACGCCCTATCTGTGGTGGAGCCGCAGCGACCTGGGCGCGCGCGAATGGCTGGGATTCGGCCTGCCGAAGAATCGCGAAGAGACCCTGCTCAACGCGGTCGCGAGGAAGCCGGGCTGACGCCTCAGTCCAGCGGCTTCTCGGGCAGGATCCAGGCCAGCAGCGAGGTCCAGAAGCCCGGGATGCGGATCTGCACGCTCGGGTCGGTCAACGCGCGGGCCTGCGCCGCGGCCTCGGCCGCTTCGGAGGAAGCGTAGAAGGGCGGATCGGCCAGCATCAGACCGGCCTTGTTGGCGCCGGTGACGAGGATCTCCAGATACTCGTCGATATGGCTGCCGGTGAAGGGATTGGCGTCGTGGAAGGTGACCACCACCGGCCGCACGCCATCCACCACGGGCAGCTCGTTGACGCGGCGGCGCAGTTCGCGCAGCTGGTGCTCGAAGTGGGAGCGGCGGCGCAGGCTGGCGTTGGGCCAGGGAATCTTGCCGTCGTTGGCCGACAGATCGGTCATCACGAGGTTGAGCCCGTGGCGCTGATAGGCCGCGAAGGTGCGCGCGTCATAGGCCCAGTGCGGCGGCCGCACCAGCACCGGCGCGTGGCCGGTCAGCTCGATGTGCGAGGCCAGGCCCTGTCTCAGGCTGATCTCGAGCACCTCGTCGCTGAGCCGGGTGTGGCTGGTATGGCCCGGCGTGGCGGTATGAAAGCCCAGCACATGGCCCTCGTCCATCGTGCGCTTCATCAGCGCCTGGCCGCGCAGCGTCGCGCCACCATTCAGGGCGCCGGTCTGCACGAAGAACACGGCCTTGATGCCGGGCTGGATGGCGTTGCGCGCCAGGCCGTCGAGGATCTGGACGGTGGGGTTGTCTTCTTCGCGGGCACTCGGGCCGTCGTCGAAGCTCAGCAGCAGCCGGATGGGCACCGGCGCGCTGACCGACACATGCTCGGCCAGCGGCGAGGGGTCGGCCGCGACCCGCGTTGCCGCGACCAACGCCAGGCCTGTCATCACCATCCAGGAGCGCCATCGCCGCGCCATGATTTCTCCGTACAACTTTTCGGGGCGCGCAGTTTAGGTGGGCGTCGTTCGCGTCCTGCAGCGGCGCCACACTGCATTCGTGGGACCTTCGATGCGCAGCGGCAACTGGGGATTGCAGGCAACCGCCAGCACCAGGCCGTCCACGCCGGCCACCGCCACGTCGCCCTGCGGGTCGTCGTCGAAGTCCAGCACACGCATCAGCGCGAAGTCCAGGCCCTGCTCGCGCGCCTTGAGCCAGGCCTCCTTGATTGTCCAGGCTTGCAGGAAAACCTCGGCCCGCACCGCCACCGGCAGTGCCGCCAAACGGGCCTGTTGCGTGAGGCTGTGCACGGTCTCGGCCAGCGCGAGGTGGTCGCGCGGCCGCGCGAGGCTCTCCAGGTCCACGCCAACCGGCACGCCGGCCGTCGCGCAGGCGACGCTGCCGCCGCTGTGGCTGATGGACACGAAGACATCACCGCGGCCGGCCACGCGGCAGGCGCCACTGTCGGCCACCTCCAGCGCGGGCAGGCCTTCGCTGCCCAGCCAGCGCTGCACCGCGCGACGTGCCAGCCAGCGGCCGGCCAGGAAGGTGGCGCGGCGCGCCTCGGTGCCCAGGGACTGCCGCCGGGCCTGCTCCGAGGGCGTCAACCAGCCCTCTGGCGCCGGCATGCCGGCCCGCACCTCGGGCTCGGCAGCCAGCAGGCAGAGCAGCTTCACCGCGCCCTCGGGCCGCGAGCCAGGCTCACTCGATCTTGGCGTAGGTGCCCTTCAGCGCCACGCCGATGACGAAGGCGCCCGCATGGCATTCAAAGTCGGTCGTGCTCTTGTACTCGACCTTCTTGTAGTAGCTGACGATGTCGACCACGGCATTGGCACCCTCACGCTTGGCGCCGTTCTGCAGGCTGATCAGGGCGCTGAGTGCCGCCCATTTGCAGCCGTAGTCGTCGCTCTTGTTGAAGCCATTGGTCTTGGGGTTGCTGACGTCGGTGCTGAGGCGCTTGACGCGCTTCGGCGTGGCCTGGCCGTCAAGGTAGAACTTGAAGTCCGGGTCCAGCTTCTCCTTGGCCTCGGGCAGTTCCAGCACGTCGGCCAGCGGGATGTGCAGCACCGTGTCGCGCGCGAAGGCGGGCAGGGACAGCAGGGAGGCAAAGGCCAGGGCGACAAGACGAGACTTCATCAACAAGCTCCTTGAAAGTGGGTCGGGCTGCGGGTTCACTGCGGCGCGGAGGCCGCTTGATCGGGGGTGGCGGCGGCGGGCGCCTGGGGCGGCGCGCTCCGCGCCAGGGCTTCGGGGCTGCGGTTGGTGGTCAGGATGACCTCCATGCGCACGCCGCCCATGGCCTCGCAGGACTTGCGCGGCGCCTCGTTCCAGCGGATGGCCGTCGCGGTGACGACGGGGCGCACGACGCGCCAGGGCCAGAAGCCGAAGCGCTGCGAGCTGTTGTAGTCGACCAGGGCATCCGCCTTGGCCGCCAGGGCCTGCTGCACCAGCGAAGGCAGCAGCTCCTTGACGCCGCCATAGGTGCCCTTGGCGACCTTGAGCTTCTGCAGCATCTGGTGCGGCATGTCCGATGGCGCGCCGTTGTCGAAGACACAGAGGTCACGCCCCTCCTGCGACAAAGTAGCCGCCAGCCTGCGCCCCTCGGCCAACTCCTGCTCGGGGGTGGACCCGGCCTGCGCCGCAGCCCCCGCCAGCATCAACACGACAGCCAAGACATTGCGCTTCATCAGGTGGCCCTCCCAGGCATGGATTGAAATCAGAGACGGCGCAGGATCAACGAGGTGTTGATGCCGCCGAAGGCGAAGTTGTTCGTCATCGCGTATTCGGTCTGCAGCACGCGACCGCCGCTCGGCACATAGTCCAGCTCGCCGCAGCGCGGGTCCACGCGCTTGAGGTTGATGGTGGGCGCGAACCAGTCGGCCTTCATCATCTCCAGCGTCATCCAGGCCTCCAGCGCACCGCAGGCGCCCAGGGTGTGGCCCATATAGCTCTTCAGCGACGAGATGGCGACGCCGGAACCGAACACGCTGTGCGTGCCCTGGCTCTCGGCCACGTCGCCCTGGTCGGTGCTGGTGCCATGGGCGTTGACGTAGGGAATGGCGCCGGGCGGCAGGCCGGCGTCTTCCAGCGCCAGGCGCATGGCCTGGGCCATGGTGGCCGACTGCGGTTGCGTGACGTGGGTGCCGTCGCAGTTGGTGCCATAGCCGACGATCTCGCCGAGCAGGGTCGCGCCGCGCGCCTTGGCGTGCTCGTACTCCTCCAGCACGAAGGTGCAGGCGCCCTCGCCCAGCACCAGGCCGTCGCGGTCGGCGTCGAAGGGGCGCGGCGTCAGGCGCGGCTGGTCGTTGTACTTGGTGCTGGTGGCGAACAGCGTGTCGAAGACGGCCGCCTGCGTCGGGTCCAGTTCCTCGGCGCCGCCCGCCAGCATGGCGACCTGGCGGCCGCTCTGGATGGCTTCGTAGGCATAGCCCAGGCCCTGGCTGCCCGAGGTGCAGGCGCTGCTGGTCGTGATGATGCGGCCGGTGATGCCGAAGAACACCGCGATGTTGACGGTCGCCGTGTGCGACATCATCTTCACGTAGGTGTTGGCGTTGATGCCCTCGATGCTCTTGACCGTCATCATGCGGCCGAAGTCGCCGATGGCGCTGGGCGTGCCGCTGGAGCTGCCGTAGCTGACACCCATGCGGCCGCTGGTCAGCAGCGGGTCGCCGATCAGGCCGGCCTGTTCCAGGGCCAGCTCGGCCGAGCGCGTGGCCATCTGGGCCACGCGGCCCATGCTGCGCATGGTCTTGCGGTTGTAGCGGTCGGACGGCAGCTCGAAGGGGGCGCAGGGCACGCCGACCTGGGTGTTCAGGCCCTCGTAGTCGGCCCAGTCGGCCATGCGCTGGACCTTGTTGGTCTCGGCGCGCAGGCTGTCCATGACGGTCTCGACGTCATGCCCCAGCGGCGACAGCGCCCCGATGCCGGTGATGACGACTCTCTTGTTCACAACATCCCCCCGTTCACCGAAATCACCTGACGCGTGATGTAGCCCGCGTCTTCACTCATCAGAAAGGCCACCAGCGCCGCCACCTCTTCGGGTTGTCCGACGCGCTGGGCCGGGATCAACTTCATCGCGTGCTCGAGCACCTCGTTGTCGATCATGTCCGTCTCGATCAGGCCCGGCGCCACGCAGTTGACCGTGATCTTGCGGCTGGCCAGCTCGACGGCCAGCGCCTTGGTGGCGCCGATGATGCCGGCCTTGGCGGCACTGTAGTTGACCTGCCCGCGGTTGCCCATCAGGCCCGACACCGAGGCCAGCGTGACGATGCGGCCGGGCTTGCGGCGGCGCACCAGCGGCATGGTCAGCGGCTGCAGCACGTTGTAGAAGGCGTCGAGGTTGGTGTGGATGACGGCGTCCCAGTCCTCGCCGCTGAGCGCCGGGAAGGCGCCGTCGCGGGCGATGCCGGCATTGCAGACGACGCCGTAATAGCAGCCGTGGGCCTCGACATCGGCCTCCAGCGCGGCGGCGGTGGCGGCGCGGTCGGCCACGTCGAAGGCCAGCACGCGGGCGTTGCGGCCCAGCTCACGGGCGGCCTGGGCCACGGCCTCGGCTTCTTCGCGGCGGCTGCGGCAATGGATGACGACGTCGTAGCCGTCGCGCGCCAGGCGCAGCGCGATGGCGCGGCCGATGCCGCGGCTGGAGCCGGTCACCAGCACGGTGTTGTTACTGCTCATGGGGTCTGTCCGTTCAGGAAGGCCTCGGGATCGTCCGGGCCGAACACATTCAGGCTGGCGCGGGCCGCCTCGGTGCCATCGATGGTGATGACGCACTCGAACTGGCCCAGGCCGTTGTCGGCCTGGAAGAGGCGCTGCACATGGATGCGCAGCACGTCGCCGACCTGGAAGGCCGGGCGGTCGCACTGGTAGCGCCGCGTGCCGAGCAAAAAACCGATGCGGGCCGCGCCGCCGTCGTCTGCCTTCAGGTGGCGCTGCCAGCCCGCCCACGCGGCGGCGGCCTGGGCCATGTACTCGACGCCCGCGGCGGCGCTGAGCTGGCCGTCGCGCATCAGCAGATGGTCGGCGCGCAGCGTGGCCTCGGCCAGCAGCGACTCGGCATCGGCCTCGATGACTCGGTCGAGCCAGCTCATGGGACCGCCGTGCGGCACGAGATCGGAGATGTCGAGATCAGTCTTCACGAGTGAGGACCAGAGCGGCATTGCTGCCGCCGAAGGCAAAGGAATTGGACAGCACGGCGCGTGGCGCGGCGGCCAGGCGCTCGCCCGGCTTCACGAGCCGGATGGCTGGCAGGGCCGCGTCGCGCTCGCCATCGAAATGGTGGGCCGGCAGGGCACCGTCGCCCAGCAGGGTCAGCCAGCCGATGGCAGCCTCCAGCGCGCCGGCGGCGCCCAGGGTGTGGCCGGTCAGCGGCTTGGTGGAGCTGCAGGGCGTGCCGAGGCCGAAGACGCGGGCCACGGCCTCGCTCTCCATCGCGTCGTTGTGCTGGGTGGCCGTGCCATGCAGGTTCAGATAGCCGATGTCAGCCGGCGCCAGGCCCGCCATGTCCAGGGCGGCGCGCATGGCCGCCTCGGCACCACGGCCACTGGGCTCGGGGGCCGAGATGTGGTGGGCGTCGCTGGTCTCGCCCCAGCCGGCCAGGCGCACGGCCGGACCGTCGCTTTTTTCGCGCATCATCAGGAAGAGCGCACCGGCCTCGCCGATGTTGATGCCGCAGCGCTGGGCGCTCATGGGGTTGCAGCGCGCATCGCTGACGGCCTCCAGCGCAGCGAAGCCGGCGACGGTGAAGTCGCAGAGGCTGTCGGCGCCGCCGCAGACGACGGCATCGGCCATGCCGGCCTGCAGCAGCCGCGCGGCGCTGGCCAGGGCCTTGCTGCTGGACGAGCAGGCGGTGGAGATGACATAGGCCGGGCCGAGCACGCCGAGTTCGGCAGCCAGCAAGGACGCGCCGGAGCCGATCTCCTGCTGGCGCACGTCGTGCCAGGCCGGCAGGCTGGCCTCGGCCTGGTGGTGGCTCCAGGCCGCCTCGCTCTCGCCGACGCCCGAGGTGCTGGTGCCCAGCACGACGGCCACGCGCAGCGGGCCGAAGCGTTCGATGGCGGCGTCGACGGCCGCGCGGATGGGTTGCAGGGCCGTCAGCAGCAGGGCGTTGTTGCGGCTGCGCTGGGCGGTGGCATCGGGCAGGGGCAAAGGCTGGCGCACGCGGCCCAGGTGCAGGCTGCGGCCGCGCCAGGCTTCGGGCTCGACACCGCTGGGCGTGTCGGCCCACAGCGCCTGGCTCAGCGTGGCGGCGTCATGGCCGGCGGCGCAGACGACGCCGAGGGCGTTCAGGTAGAAATTCATCATCAATCAACCGCCCTCCAGCGGGCGGGATTCAATGCGCAGTTGATAGTGCTCGACGCGATTGTCGATCTCGACGCGCTTGCGGCCGTCCATGTAGCGCACCGTCAGGCGCACCTCGCCGGCCTGGCGCAGCGTGCGCTCGTTGCCAGCGTCGATCAGCGTCCAGCCTTCGGGCAGCGCCGCCTGCAGCGCGGGCAGGGGCGCGAACACCAGGGCCACGTCGCGCAGCACGCGCGCGGGGTCGACGGCGGTGGGCAGCATGGGGTGGCGCTTGACCTGCAGTTCGCGGCCGTCCCATTGCATCGTCAGCACGCGCTGGCCGAAAGCCAGGCCGGCCAGCTGCAGCTGCGTGGCGTCGACCTGCAGCAGGGTGTCGAGCTGGCGCTCGGTGATGGCGCCATTCGGATCCTCGGGCGCGTCGGTCACCGTCAGCCGCTGGGCCAGCGACAGCTCGGCACCGAAGGCGGCCGGCGCGATCTGCAGCGCTGGCAGCTGGGCCGGCGGCGGCAGGGTCTGGCAGGCCGCGAGCAGCAGCGCAGCAAGCAGGATCAGGGGGCGCACAACTGCTCCAGCGTGCGCATGCGCTCGGGCTGAGCGACATAGGGGTTGGCCAGATCCCAGGCGTAGCCGGCCAGGATGGACGAGATCATGCGGCGGATGTCGGGGTTCTGGTCCTGGTGGAAGATGACGTCCTGGAAGCCACCGCGGTACCAGCTCTCGACGAAGGCGCGGAAGGCATCGACGCCGGCGCGCAGCGGCTTGGCGTAGTCCTTCTCCCAGTCCACCGTCTCGCCGGCACGCTCGCGCAGCAGGGCCGTCACGGCCAGGTCGGCCGACTTCACGGCGATGGTCACGCCGCTGGAGAACACCGGGTCGAGGAACTCGCCGGCATTGCCCAGCAGCGCAAAGCCCGGGCCCCACAGCGACTTCACGTTGGCGGCATAACCCTGCAGCCGGTTGGCCGGCGTGTCCCAGACCGCGTCCTTCAGCAGCGCGGCCAGCGTCGGCGTCTCGGCGACGACGGCCTTCAGTCTCTCGGTCGGGTCCTCGGGGAAGCGGTCGAAATACTCGGCCCGCGCAACGACGCCCAGCGAGCAGCGGCCGTTGCTGAAGGGGATGGTCCAGAACCACACGTCGACGTCGTCGGGGTGGACGGTGACGAGGATCTTGGTGCGGTCGAACGTCGGGTCGCTGATGCGGTCCTGCACATGGGTGAAGGTGGCGGCGCGGACAGGGAAGGCAGACGGCGTCTCCAGGTCCAGCAGGCGCGGCAGGGTGCGGCCGAAGCCGCTGGCATCCAGCAGATGGCCGGCCTCGACGGTGTAGGCCTCGCCGCCGTCCAGCGGCTGCACATCGAGCTGCGGGCGCTGGCCTGCGCCCACGCGCACCGCCGTCACCTCGTGGCGGTAGCGCACGTCGGCGCCGGCCTTGGCGGCGCCGTCGGCCAGCACCTTGTCGAAGGTGGCGCGCTGCACCTGGTAGGTCGTGCCCCAACCCGCGGTGAACTTGTCGCGGAAGTCGAAGGCGGTGCGCTTCTCACCGCGGCAGAAGGCGGCGCCGTTCTTGAACTGGAAGCCGGCCTCGACGACGTCCTGCAGCAGGCCGGCCTTCTCGATATAGGCCATGGACTGCGGCAGCAGGCTCTCGCCGATGGAGAAGCGCGGGAAGGTCTGGCGCTCCAGCACGGTGACGGCCAGGCCCTGGCGGCGCAGCAGGGCTGCAGCGACGGCGCCTGCAGGGCCTGCGCCGATGATGCAGACGTCAGTCTTTTCGAGAGTCATGGTCGGTGATGAAGAAGGGGGTGAGGAACCAGGCCAGGGCAATGCCCAGGCCCAGGGTCAGGCCGAAGGCTCGCAAGGCCGGTGTGCCGGACAGGGCGAGCAGGCCGAAGGACAGCCAGGTGCTGGCGGCCGCCAGCGTGATGGAGACGAAGCCGCGCAGGTCGCACCGGTTCGGTTGGGCGAGCAGGAAGATGCCGTAGTCCACGCCCACGCCGAGCAGCAGCAGCAGGGCCAGCACATGGAAGAGCTGCCAGGGCTGGCCGAGCAGCGCGGTGGCGGCCAGGGACAGGCCGCCGGCCAGCAGGGTCGGCACCAGGGCCCGCCACCACGCCGCGCCCAGGCGCCAGGCCAGCAGGGCCGCGACGGCGCCGACGGCGATGACCAGCACGCCCAGCATGCGGATGCGCTGGCGGGCCAGCAGCTCGGAGACGTCGGCCACCTTGTCGACCCAGCGCACCGTGTCGTTGTCGGCCAGGGCGGCCAGCTGGGGCAGCAGCTCGCGCGATACGCCGCGCAGCATCACGACACTGTGCCAGCGGCCGTCGATATCGCGGCCCAGCCACTGATGGCGCGCCGCCTCGCTGACGGGCGCAGCACGCCAGGCCTCGACCGTCAGCACCGGCGCGGCAACGGCGTCGCGCTGCGGCAGGGGCTGGCCGAGTTGCTCGGCCACCAGCAGCGAGACCTCAGCCCAGCGGCGCTGCACCAGGGCCGCGTCGGCGGCCTGGCGGGACGGTGACGGCACCCAGTCGGACACGGCCTGCCAGCCGGCCACACCTGGCACGGCGGCGAGCTTGGCCTTCAGGGCTTCCTCGCGTTCCAGCAGCACGGCCTCGGTGCCGGCCGTGAGCAGATAGAACTGGGCCGGGCTGGGCAGGTCCAGGCGGCGGCCGATGTCGATCTGCTCCTGCATCAGCGCGGGCGGCGTGTTCTGCAGCAGGCGGATGTCGTCGTTGGCATGGCCGCGCCAGACGGCTGCAGCCAGCAGCGCGGCGATGACCAGGCCGCCGATCAGGCCGCCGCGCCAGCTCAGCCGCGGCCAGCGTTGCCAGGCGCGGCCGAGAGCACGCGTCAGCGGCCGCTCGGGCACGGAGCCGGCGTCCAGATGCGGGAACCACAGCCAGGTGCTGATGAAGGCGGCGGTGAGGCCGGCGGCGGAAAACAGCGCCACCTGCTGCAGGCCCGGAAAAGGCGTGGTCGCGAGCAACGCATAGCCGGCCAGCGTGGTGCTCAGCGCCAGCGCCATGGTCGGCAACTGCTCGCGCATCAGCGCAAAGCGCTGCACCGGCGGCTGGCCGATACGGCTGCTGTAGTGGCTGCTGGCGTAGTTCTCGGCCACGCCCACGAGGCTGGCGCCGAAGACCAGCGTGATGAGGTGCAGTTCACCGAAGACGGCCAGCGTCGCCGCCACGGCCACCAGCAGGCCGCTGCCCACCGACAACAGCACCAGCAGGCGCGGCCGGATGCGGGCGAAGGCAAACCAGCTCAGCGCGAACACGCCGACGAGGGAGCCAACGCCGATCAGATGCATCTCGCGCTGGGCCTGCGCCGCCGCCGCGTGGGCATGCAGGGGCACGCCGGCCGCCAGCACCTGGGCCTCGGGCACGGCGGCGCGGGCCTGGGCCAGGGCGTTGGCGATGCGTTCGTTGTCGCTCAGCGCGAAGGCGCTGGCGCCGCTGTCGATCAGGGCCAGCATCCAGTCGCCCTGGGCATCGGCCAGGCGCAGGCGGCCGTCGAGGGCGCGCACCTTGCTGCTCTGCGCGCGCTCGGCCAGCCAGGCGCCGAGGGTGTTGAAGGGGTCGTCGATCCAGCGACCCACGCGCGGCAGGCCCATGGGCTGCATCAGGCCGGTCAGGGCCTGTTGTGCGAGGACCTCCGAAGGGTCGTTCTGCAGTGACTGGCGCTGTGCATCGGTCAGCAGGGCGCCGCGCTGCGGCGCGAAAAACTTCAGCCAGTCGGCCTGCTGCTGGTCCGACACCTGGTGGCGCAGCTTGATGCCGGGGGCGGCGGCCTGCAGCTTTCTGATGAAGCGGTCCATCACCGCCTCGCTGTGGTCGGGCGCGCGCAGCAGCACGATGACGCGGCCTTCGCCGGCCTTGGCCAGCGCCGCCAGCGCCTGCTCGACCTCGGGCCGGCGCTCGTCCTTGGGCAGCATGGCCAGCACATCGGTGTTGATGCGCACGCGGCCGCTCCACGCGGCCAGCGCCAGGCCGGCAGCCATCAGCAGCAGCGCGAGCGCCCACAGCCAGGGCGCCAGACGGCTGGGCCGATCAACCAAGCTGTTTGGCCTCTTCGGCGCTGGGCGCGGCGGGATCGCGCGGCTGTTCGTCGAAACGCAGCGTCGTGATGTCGCCCTGCGCCTCGGTCATGACGATACGGCGCAGCTGGCGGTCGCCCTCCAGCTCAATGCGGCTGAAGAGCTGGGCGAGTGCGGCCGCCTTGGGCTTGAGCGCCGCGCGCCAGGCCTTGTCGCCGACCAGGCTGGCCTGCACCTCGAAGGCCTGCTGCAGCGCACCGAGGTCGCCGTCCAGCAGCGACAGCATCAGGCTGGTGACGACGCGGATGCCCGGCTCCTTGCTGGCGTCCAGCTGCATGCCGGCGCCGCCGGCGATGCGGTCGCGCGTCAGCACCAGCTGGCTGGCGAAGGGCGCCGTGGTGCGCCAGATCAGGCCCTTGCCGCGCACCAGCAGATAGTCGCCCTGGTTCTTCAACGGCTTGGCGAAGCCGGCCAGCTGCTTGTCCTGCTCGAAGCGACCACGCTGCACAGGTCCACTGACCAAGCGCTGCTGGACTTGCGCGATGGTGTCGGCCAGAACCGGCAGCGGCAGGGCGGCGAGGAGGAGGATGCGGCGCTTCATGGCAGGGGGATGCCCAGTTTTTCGAACAGGACGGGCGGGCTGGCGAACTGCATTTCCCTGGTGCGCATGTCCACGGCCACCATCAGCGTGTGGCCCTTGGTCAGGCACTCGCCGGTGGCGAGGTCGCGCACCGTGTAGTCGATGCGCAGGCGATGCTCCCACTCGGTGATGCAGGCGCGCACGCCCAGGCGCATGCCGTACTCGGCCGAGCGCACGTACTTCAGCTGCAGATGGATGATGGGCCAGGCATAGCCGCTGGCGCGCATCTCGGGGTAGTCGTAGTTGAAGCGCTGCAGCAGGGCGCAGCGCGCCTGCTCCAGGTACTGCACATAGCGGCCGTGCCAGACGATCTCCATCGGGTCGAGATCGTGGAAGGCGGGTGTGATCTCGATCTCGTGGGCGAGACGGGGATCCTCACGCAGGCGCATGCAAGGCTCCGGCGGGCAATCGGATTTCGCGCAGCAGCATCTGCAGTTCGCCGTCCAGCGCACGGTCTTCGTCGATCAGTGGCAGGCGCTCGCACAGCTGCTCGTACCAGGCGGACAGCGACGGGCTCAGTTGCAGACCGCCCAGGCGCTGGCGCAAGCCCAGGCCCTGGCGGGCGCTGATGAGCAGGCCGGCGACGACCTGCTCGCTGAGGTCCAGCACGCGCAGCGCGTCACGGGCGGCGATGCTGCCCATGCTGACCTTGTCCTGGTTGTGGCACTCGGTGCTGCGGCTGAAGACCGAGGCCGGCATGGTCTGCTTCAAGGCCTCGGCCGTCCAGGCGGAGACGCTGATCTGCAGCGCCTTCAGGCCGTGGTTGATGGCGGCGCGCTCGCCCAGGGCACCGCTCAGATTGGACGGCAGGCCGTGGTTGAAGCGCGTGTCCACCAGCAGGGCCAGCTGGCGGTCCAGCAGGTCGGCGACGTTGGCAACGGCCGTCTTCAGCGTGTCCATGGCCATGGCGATGTGGCCGCCATAGAAATGGCCGCCGTGCAGCACGCGTTCTTCCACCGCGTCCACCAGCGGGTTGTCGTTGGCGCTGTTCAGCTCGTTCTCGATCAGCTGGCGCAGCCAGGGCAGCGCGTCTTCCAGCACGCCGATGACGTGGGGGGCGCAGCGCAGCGAGTACCGGTCCTGCAGGCGCTGTTCGTTGCGAGAGGGCCTGTCACTCGCCAGATCGACACGCAGGCGGGCGGCGACGCGTTGCTGGCCCGCATGCGGCTTGACGGCGAACAGACGCTCGTCGAAGTGATGGGCGTTGCCGGCGCTGGCGACGACATTGGCCGCCGTGATGCGCGTGGCCAGCAGCGACAGCCTCTCGGCACGCTGGAAAGCCAGGCAGGCCAGGGCCGTCATGACGGCCGTGCCGTTCATGATGGCCAGGCCTTCCTTGGGGCGCAGCGTGTGCGGCTTCAAACCGACTGCCGCGAGGGCCTGCGCCGACTGCATCTGCTGGCCCTGGAACCAGACCTCGCGCTCGCCGCACAGCACGGCGGCGACATAGCTCAGCGGCGTCAGGTCGCCACTCGCGCCGACCGAACCTTCGCTGGGGATCAGCGGCAGGATGTCGTGCTCGAGCAGGGCGGCCAGTTGCTGCAGCAAGGCATAGCTGACGCCCGACACGCCCTGGGCCAGGGACTGCAGGCGCACGGCCAGCACCGCCCTCACCTGCTCGGGCGCCAGCATGGGGCCGGCACCGATGCCGTGATAGGTGTAGAGATGGCGCGGCAGCTCGGCGACGAGGGCCGGCGGGATGCTGACGGTGCAGGAGTCGCCATAGCCGGTGGTGACGCCGTAGACGACGCCGTCTTCGGCCAACAGGCGGGCGATGAACTCGGCACCGGCGTCGATGTGGCGCACGAAATCGGGCGCCGTGCTCAGGCAGGCTCGGGCCTCGCGGCGCGCGATGGCGGCAATGTCGTCCAGGCTCAGCGGGCGGCCGTCAAAGAGGATTTCAGACGGCGGGTGCGGCTGCATGGGGGCTGTCCCAGAAGGCGTAGAAGTTGAACCAGTCATAAGGCGATTCGCGCAGGCGGCGCTGCAGGATCTGCGCGTAGGTTTGGGCGTATTGGGCCAGAGCCTCGCGACGACCGGCACGCGGCAGTTTGACCTCGTCGGCCAGTAGCTCGAAACGGATTTCGTAACCAGCGTCCTTGTGCAGGCAGGTCAGCAGCACCAGCGGGCAGTGCAGCACGCCGGCCAGCACATAGGCGCCGACGGGCAGGGGTGCCGGCGCACCGAGGAAATCGACGCTGACGGTCTGGGCCGAATGGATGGGCACGCGGTCGCCGGCAATGGCCACCCAGCCACCGCCGTCCACCAGGGCCTTGAGCTGCAGGGCCATGCTCGGGCCGAAGTCGGTGACCTCGAGCAGGTTGACGGCCGAGTTCGGGTCCAGCCGCTTCAGGATGCGGTTGAAGGCCTGGGCATGGCGGGTGTGCACCAGCACCGTCAGCTTGAGCCCATGCTTGGACTTGCCGATCATGCGGCACAGCTCCAGGCAGCCCATGTGGGCGGTGATCAGGATGCCGCCCTGGCCGCGGGCCAGCATGGCGTCGACCACGGAGAAGTCCTGCTCGCGCACGGCCTCGACCGGATAGCGGCCGGCCATGGCCAGCAGCTTGTCCAGCATGGTCTCGGCAAAGCAGGCGACGTGGCGCAGGCCCTCGCGCCAGTCGGGTTCGCGCTTGAACACGCCGGGCTCGGCGCGGTGCAGATGGCGCAGGTATTCCAGCGATGAGCGCCGCAGCGCCGGGCGCGTCAGCCAGTGCAGCAGCACGACCGGGAACATGGCCCAGCGCACCAGGCGGCGGCCGAACAGCTTGTGCACGCCGTACAGCAGCCAGATGCCGCTGACGAACGTCGTTTCACCCAACGACGCCCAGTGCTGAGTACGTGCGGTCATGCGCCGCTCCGCAGCTTGCGCGCCAGCAGGATGGGGCTGCGCAGCAGCATGCCGAAGAACAGCCGCGTGTGCATGGCCGAGATCAGCACGTTGTCGCGCCAGACGCGGAAATGCGAGATGCCGCCCACCGGGTAGTGCACGCGCGTGGGCTGGTTGACGACGGGCGCGCCGGCCCAGACCAGGCGTACCGCGATCTCGGTGTCGAAGTCCATGCGCCGACCCATGGACGCGCGCGCCAGCAGAGGCAGCGTGGTGGCCAGCGGATAGATGCGAAAGCCGCACATCGAGTCGCGCACGGCGAAGCTCAGCGTGTTGATCCAGACCCAGATGTGGGTGGCGTATCGGCCGTACAGGCGAGCGCGCGGCACCGACTCGTCGTAGATGGGGCAGCCGCAGATAAGCGCCCGGGGAGCGGCCTGGGCGGCGGCGACAAAGCGCGACGCGTCGCCGGCGTCATGCTGACCGTCGGCATCGATCTGCAGGCCATGGGTGTAGCCCTGTTCGGCTGCCAGGCGCATGCCGGCAATGACGGCCGCGCCCTTGCCCTGGTTGTGCGGCAGGCGCAGCAGCTGGATGCCGCCCTGCCGGGCCAGCGCATCGAGCTGGGTGGCGGTGGCAGGCTCGCTGCCGTCGTCCACCAGCAGCACCGGCAGGCCCTGGGCGCGCAGCCGGGCCGCAACGGCACCGACAGTGCCGCCATGGTTGTAGACGGGGATGACGGCGCAGACCTTCATCACGCCGCGGCTCCGAAGCGCAGCTTGCCGCTGGCATGGGCGCCGTGGTCGCTGCTCAGCGCAAAGCGCAGTTCGCTGCCGTCGGCATTGACGGTCAGCTCGATGTCGACGGCCGTGCCGGGGCGGATGACCTGCTGGAACTTCAGCTGGTCCAGGCCTTTGAGGTCCGGCTGCAAGGCGAACAGCTCGCGAGCGAAGCGTTCGGCCCAGTCCAGCTGCACGACGCCGGGCAGCACGGGCTGGTTGTCGAAATGGCCTTCGAAGCCGGGGTGGCGGGCCTCGATGTCCAGGCGCAGGCGCGCCGTCAGCGGCTCGCGCAGCAGCACGCGCGCCGGCGGGCGCATGGGGTCGAACAGGGCCTGCAGGGCCGCCTGCGTGGCCTTGCCCTGGGTGTTGGCGGGCAGCTCGCTGACCAGGCGCCAGCGGCGCGGGCGCACGGTGGCTTCCAATTGGGCGGCGAGGCGCTCACGCAACGGTGCCAGCCAGGCATTGCGGCCGGCTTGCTCGATGGTGGTCCAGGCCTCCGCCGTCGGCACCAGCACCACGCCCAGTTCCTGGCGCGACCCCGGCAGCAGCAGGGCGCGGGCTTCAAGCACCTGGCCGCTGCTGGTCAGGGCCTGTTCGACGGCGGCGAGGGACACGCGCTTTTCCTCGACCTTGACGATGCGGTCCGCACGGCCCAGCAGCACGAAGCCGGGTCCCTCGGCGCGGGCATGGTCGGCGGCGGTGTACCAGTCGTCACCACCGATGTGGGCGGAGCGCAGCTGCAGCTGGCCGTCGCTCAACTGCCACTCGACGCCGGGCAGGGCGCGCCAGGGCTCGGCGTCACCGGCGCCGGGTGGGCGCTGGCGCCAGGCCACGCCGCCGGTCTCGCTGCTGCCATAGACCTCGATGGGCGTCTGGCCCAGGCGCTCGGCGCAAGGGCCCAGCGCCTCGGCAGGCAGCGGGCCGCCGGAGCTGAACACGGCGGCCAGGCGCTGCGGCAGGTCGCCGGTGACGGCGAGCTGCAGGCGCTTCAGATGGGCGGGGCTGGCGATCAGCGCCAAACGACCGGAACCAGGGCCGGGCGCGCTGTGCAGGTCTTCCAGATAGGCGACGCGCTGGGCCGCCGTGGGCCGACCGGCGGCCAGCGGCCACAGCACGCGAAACAGCAGGCCGTAGATGTGCTGGTGGCTGACGGTGGCATGGATGGTGGCGCCGTCCAGCCGCGCGCCGAACTCGGCCTCCAGCGCCCTCACCTCGTCGAAGAGCTGGTGCAGCTGCTTGACGATGGCGGTGGGCTCGCCGCTGCTGCCGGAGGTGAAGACGACGAGCTGGGGGGCCAGGGGGTCCAGCGGCTGCCAGTCGGGCTGAGGGGCGTCGGCCACCGCAGCTTTGGCGTCGGCATGGCCGGGCCAGTCGCCGGCGAAGGCGCCCACCTTGTCGGACAGGCGTTGTGCGGTGGCGGGCAGCGCATCGCCGGGCCACCAGACGGTCTTGCGCGCATGCCAGGCACCGAGCAGGGCAGCGGCGGCATGCAGGGTGTCCTCGAAATACAGGGCGACGTCGCCGGTCGCCAGGGCCTGGAAGTGGGCGAACCAGCCCGCGGCCTGGGCCAGGAACTCGGCCGACAGGATGCTGCGGCCGGCACGGATGCCCACCGGCTGGGCGGCCCGCGCCGGGCTCTGCGCACCGGCGAGGCCGAGTCGGAGTTCACGCCACATGCTTGCCGGCTCGCACGCGGCGGCGCACCAGCCACTCGCCGCCCATCAGGCTGCCCATCAGCACATAGGTGATGAGGCCGTTGTACAGGGCCCAGGTCTGCTCGCTGCCCCACAGGGCCGTGGCCAGGCTGATGCCGCCGTTGAGGATGAAGAAGCCGCACCAGACGATGGTGACGCGACGGGTGTAGGCCACGCCATGGGCGTCCAGCTCGGGGTCGTGCAGGCGCGCCAGGCGCTCGACGACGGTCTGGCCCTTGAGCAGGCTGGCGCCGAACAGCACCAGCATGGCCACGTTCATCGCGACCGGATAGATCTTCAGCGGCAGCAGCTGGTTGGACCAGGCCGTCAGCGCCGCCAGCACCAGGCCGGCCAGGGCCACGGCCAGGGCCTGCTGGCTGCGCGATGCGAGATAACGCGCCAGGGCCAGGGCCAGCAGCAGCAGCGCCAAAACCCGGGGTTCGGCATGAGCGAGCCCCAGGTAGACGAGAACGGGATAGAGGGCGGTCAGCGCCACCCAGAGGATGTTGCGCACGCTGGAGCGGGAGAAGGAGGAGTCGGACTCAGGCGGCGCGCTGCAGCGCGGCCTCGTCTTCCCCGGTGGTTTCGTCGCTCAGCTGCAGCAGCGCCGTCAGCGCGTTGACGACGTCCTGCAGCGTGCGCACCGACTTGAAGGCCTCGGGCTGCAGGCGCTTGCCAACCAGGGGCTTGAGCTTGACGATGAGGTCCACTGCGTCGATGGAGTCGATGTCCAGGTCGTCGTACAGGCGGGCTTCGGGGCGGATGCGCTCGGGCTCGATGTCGAAGGTCTCGACCAGGATGGCCGACAGCCGCGTGTAGATGTCTTGTTCGGTCATGAAGTACTCCCCTGGCGGTTCAGCTCTTGCGGCTGTTGGCCACGAAGGCGGCCAGCGCCCGGATCGAACGGAAATGCCGGCGGGTTTCCTCCGAATCCGCCGACATGGTCACGCCATAGCGCTTCTGCAGCGCCAGGCCCAGCTCGAGCGCGTCGATGGAATCCAGGCCGAGGCCTTCGACGAAGAGCGGCTGCTCGGCGTCGATGTCGTCTGCGCTCATGTCCTCGAGGTTCAAGGCATCGATGAGCAAGGTCTTGATTTCAAGTTCCAGGCTCTGTTCCATCGCCCTGTCCCCTAGAAAAATAACTTTGCAAGTATCCCGTGAGCCGCCTGGCCGCGAGCGGGAATTCTCCGTGAGCCCCCTCTAGAAAGGGTGTAACGGCGATGTCCTCGCCCACATCCAGACTCAGCTGTAACGGCCGGTCGTGGGTTTTCCACCACGGCCAGCCCTTGCTCAACCCCAGCGGCTCGCAGCGGATTCGCACCGGCGTGATGGCCACGCCGCTGCGCAGGGCCAATTGGGCCGCACCGCGCTGCAACTGCAAAGCACGACCCGGCACGCTGCGCGTACCTTCGGGAAAAATCACCAGATTGCTGCCCGAAGCCAGGCTGGCGTTGAAACCTGCCAACACCTCGCTGCCGCGGTCGTTGCGCAGGTAGTTGCAGGCCCGCACCGGCCCCCAGGTGAAGGGGTTGTTGCCCAGGCCGCCCCGCACGACGCAGTCGGCATTGGGCGTGCGGGCAATCAGGGCCACGACGTCGATCAGCGTCGGATGGTTGGCCAGCACCAGCAGGCCCTGGCGCTGCAGGCGCCCGGCGCCCGTCCAGCGCACGCGCACCAGGCCGAGCAGCGTCATCAAGCCGATGAAGCCGCGAAAGCTGGCGCCCACCAGGGCGCGCGACCAGCGGATGCGGCGCACCGGCTCCCACACCAGCAGGTTGATGAGGGGGAACAGCAGCACGCCCATCAGCAGGCCGCCGATGCCGAAGCAGGCGAAGCTGAAGGCCGTGGCCGGCACGCGCCAGGCGCGCGACCAGGCCGAGGACAGCCTAGCGAGCAAGGACATGGCGCCAGTGCCAGTCCGCGGCGCCGTCGGCCTGGCGCAGTTCCGCCGCGGGGTCGAGCAGGCATTGCAGCACCTGCAGATTGGGCGCGATGCGGACGTCGGGCGTCGCATGCGCCAGGGCCGGCTCGCGCGACAGGCTCACGCCGGCCTCGCCCGCACGAGCCCGCCGCAGCCGCAGCGCGTAGGCATGGGGCGGCGCGATCGGTGCGTCCAGCCCGGTAGGGGCATAGAGCTCGGGCAACGGCGCGTCGAAAACCGTCAGCAGCACGGCCGGCGCGCCGGTGGCCAGCAAGGCCTGGGCTTCGGCCCAGCCGGCGGCGGCGCTGACTTCGCCCGCAGCCACGGCGCTGACATTGGCCGTGATGCCGCGCTGGATGGAGTACTGGGCGCCGATGGCGTTGTGCACCGAATGGCTGAAGGCGGTGGGCGACAGCGCCTCGCCGCGGGCCAGTTCCTGCAGCATGCCGATCGAGCGCGCCAGTTCACCCCAGCGCGACGCGAACACCAGCGGCATGGCCGGCAGCGCGGCGGCGTCGACATCCGCCTGGGCCCAGTAGGCCACCTGCAGGGCGGCGCGGCCCAGGGGGTCGATGCGGCGGCGCGCCATCGCCGGCATCTCCGGCAGCGGCGGCGACGCCGGAGCATCGGCGGGCAGAGGCTGGGGATTGCGAAGCCAGGCCTGCCAGTCGTCCTGCGTGGCCAGACCCGGTGCCCACGCCGCCCATTGCTCGACGTGCAGGACCGGCCCGTTCGGGGCAGCGGCTGAATCGGCGGTGGGCGAAATCATGGCTGGGTCAGAAAGTAGAAAACCCGCCATGAGGCGGGTTCCGGTTCGGGCAGGGAATGCCCTTAACGCTTGGCGCGGAACTTGCGCAGCGCCGCGATCTGCGCGGCCATGGTGGCGAACTCGCCCTGGGCCGCGGCGAAGTCGATGTCGCTCTTGGCGTTCTTCTTCGCTTCCTCGGCGCGCTTCATGGCCTCGGTGGCCTTGGCCTCGTCGAGATCCTTGCCGCGGATGGCGGTGTCGGCCAGCACGGTCACGCGGTTGGGCTGCACCTCGAGGATGCCGCCGGCAACGAAGACGAACTCTTCGCTGCCATCGGGTCGCTCGATGCGCACGGCGCCCGGCTTGATGCGGGTGATCAGCGGCGTGTGCTTCGGCAGGATGCCGAGCTCGCCACTCTCGCCCGGCAGGGCGACGAACTTGGCCTCGCCGGAGAAGATCTGCTCTTCGGCGGAGACCACGTCGACGTGGAGGGTTGCCAT
>CBHWBD010000080.1:0-20915 GCA_966111775.1 uncultured Comamonadaceae bacterium
GGGTGCCGGTGTTGGCGACCTTCAGCGTCAGCGTGCGGCGGCCGGGGTTGAGTTCATGTTCGCCCTCTAGAGGGATCAGTTCGCCCGGGATCATCACTTGCGGCCCTTGACGAGCCACCACAGGGCCACGCCGGCAGCGGCCGCCAGGGCCGTCATGCCCGCGCCGTCCCAGCCATGCAGGTGGACGGCGGGCGCGCCATGGCCATCGTGAGCCAGGGCGGAGGCGCCAATCAGGGGCAGCAGCAAAAGCATCTTGCGCATGGGTGGGCTCAGGCAATGGGTTGATGGACCGTGACGAGCTTGGTGCCGTCCGGAAAGGTCGCTTCGACCTGGATCTCGGGAATCATCTCGGCGATGCCGTCCATGACGTCGTCGCGGGTCAGCACGGTTCGGCCCTCGCTCATCAGCTCGGCCACGGTCTTGCCGTCACGCGCGCCTTCCAGGATGGCGGCGCTGATCAGCGCCACGGCCTCGGGGTAGTTGAGCTTGAGTCCGCGCGCGCGGCGGCGTTCGGCCAGCAGCGCGGCAGTGAAAAGGAGGAGCTTGTCTTTTTCTCGGGGCGTAAGTTCCATCTCGCTTCGCTCGATATTTTTCAGTCAGCCCGAGCGGCCGCAAAGGCCGGCCGAGCACGGGGCGTAAGTTCCATCTCGCTTCGCTCGATATTTTTCAGTCAGCCCGAGCGGCCGCAAAGGCCGGCCGAACTCGGGGAGTGAGTTCCATCTGGCCTCGTTCGATCGATTCGTCAGCCCCATGTTGGCTTTGCAAAAGCTTGAGAGCAATCGGGGCTAGCTAACCCCTAGCTTGAAGCGTGCCAGAGGCGCTTTGTCCGCAAGCCTATGGATTCACCCGAGAGAACGCAGGTTCACGATGCCGGCCTGCCCCGTTTTTTCAGGAGACCGCCATGACAGCCCCCAACAACGGCCACGGCCTGGTCGGCACGCGTGAACAGAAGTTCGTCCGCCTGCTGCCGGAGAACCCCAAGCCCTTCAGTGACGCCAGCCTGGATGCCCTGGCCGCGCTGATGGTCATGGAGGACAACGAACTCAACGACGGCGCCGATGCCGAGGAGAACCTGGCCGTACCGGCCGGGTACACCTATTTCGGCCAGTTCATCGATCACGACCTGACGCTGGACACGACCTCGTCCTTCTCCCGGCCCACCGATGCGGCGTCCAACCTGCGCACGCCGGCCCTGGACCTGGACTGCATCTACGGCGCCGGCCCGCAGGACCAGCCCTATATGTACGAGGGCGACGGCGCCACGCTGCTGATCGGCGCCGGCGGCAAGGACCTGATGCGCCAGGACGCCAATGGCCGCGCCATCATCGGCGACAAGCGCAACGACGAGAACTCCATCGTCTGCCAGATCCAGCTGGCCATGATCAAGTTCCACAACGCCGTCGTCACCAGGCTCAAGGCCAGCGGCGACACCAGCAACCTGTTCGAGCGCGCCCGCGCCGAGGTGACCTGGACCTACCAGCGCGTGGTGCTGGAGGACTATCTGCACCGTATCGTCAACACCCACACCTACGACTTCTTCACCCAGCGCCGCGCGGCGCTGGGCGACGGCGCCTACGACCTCTACGTGAACAACGTGAGCATGCGCGCCGAGCTGCCCAAGGAGTTCGTCGGCGCGGCCTATCGCTATGGCCACTCGATGGTGCGCCGCGGCTACCGCCTCAACACCGAGACCAAGAAGCTGATCTTCGACGCGACCGATTCGCCCGACGAGAGCCTGATCGGCTTCCAGCCGCTGCCGGCGGCTCATGTCATCGACGACTGGGGCCGCTTCTTCACGCCGAGCTTCGGCATCCCGGTCAAGAACGGCCCCGAGCCGGTCGAGAACAACCCGGCCGTGCGCCTGCAATGGGCCTACAAGATCGATCCTTCGCTGGTGGACCCGCTGGCCAAGCTGCCGCCTTCGGTCGGCGCCGGCGCATCGCTGGCGGCGCTCAACCTCAAGCGCGGCAACCTGCCCAGCTATGCCATCGCCACCGGCCAGGCCTTTGCCGCCAAGCTGCACGAAACGCCGCTGGGGCCGGACGACCTGATGGTGCGCGCCGAGGGCGCCAACGGCTTCACCTTCAAGAGCATTGACAGCGCCGACAAGCGTTTCCTGACCGAGACGCCGCTGTGGTTCTACATCCTGGCCGAGGCCCAGCAGCCGGTGCTGGCCTACTGGCGCGAGGTGGGCAAGCGCGACCTGACGGACGACGACTTCGCGACCGGCCCCTGCTCGGTGTCACAGCTCGGCCCGGTGGGCGGCCGCATCCTGATGGAAGTCTTCAACGGCATCGTCGACAGCGACCCACGCGCCTTCCGCAAGGCCGCGCCGGCCGGCTGGACGCCCATGATCGGCAAGGACATCAGCTTCTGGGCCATCCTGAAGTTCACCGGTCTGGTCTAGCCCACTCGATCAGGACTTCCGCCGGGGCCGGCTTGCGCGCCGGCCCGGCCGGGCGCCGCGCGGGCGTACCCAGGGCGATCCAGCCCAGCAGGGTCTCACCCGTCTCGCAGAAGGCCGCGGCGATGGCCGGGTTGCGCACCTTGGCGCCGCTGAGCATCTTGCCGCCGAAGCCCAGCGCATGGGCCGCCGTCAGGAAGTTGGCGATGGCGCCACCCACGGCCGCCCACTGCTCGTGGGCGGGCACCTGGGGGTGGCCGAGGTCGACGCGGGCGACGACGGCCACCGTGACGGGCGGCTTCAGCGCCCGCTCGGCATCCAGGGCCGCGCCCTCCTCGCCCTTGCCGGCCGCCAATGCCGCGTCGGCAAACAGGGCGGCCATGCCCTGTTTTGCGGCGCCGCGCACCAGCTTGAATCGGTAAGGCACCATTTCGGCGTGGTCGGGTGCGCGCAATGCAGCCTGCACCATCAGCGCCAGTTGCTCGTCGCTGGGGCCGGGCTCGACCAGGTGCTTGGGGCCGACCGAATAGCGGGTCAGCAGGACGTTCAGGGCTTCGGGGGCAGTCATCGCATCAGCATTCTGCGCGCCGCCCAGGACAGGGCATCCACCAGGCCCACCAGCACGATCATGCCGACGAGGACAGTGCAGGTCTCGGCCATCTGGAACAGGCCGAGGTGGTAGCTCAGCATCTGGCCCAGGCCACCGGCACCGACCACGCCCATCACGCTGGCCGCGCGGATGTTGTTCTCCCAGCGGTAGAGGGTGTAGCTGACGAGCTGGGGCAGGGTCTGCGGCAGGGTGGCGAACAGCCACACGCGCGCCTCGCCCAGGCCGCGCTGGCGCAGGGCCAGCGCACCGGCCACGGGTGCGTTTTCGAAGCTCTCGGCAAACAGCCGCCCGAGCACGCCGCTGGTGTGCAGGGCCAGGGCCAGCGTGCCCGGCAGCGGCCCCAGGCCCGCGAGGATGAGCAACTGCGTGGCCCAGACGAGCTCGGGCACGCTGCGCAGCACGTTCAGCACCAGCCGCGCCGCCGCCCGGCCCGCGCCCTGCCCAGAAGCCGGCAGTGCCAGCAGCAGCCCACCAACCACGGCCAGCAGCGTGCCCAGGGCCGACATGGCCAGGGTCTCCAGCAGCGCCCAGCCGGTCCTCGCGAGGAAGCCAGGCGCCAGCTGCGGCGGGAAAAAGCCCGCGACGAAACGGCCCATGCTGGCCAAGGCGTCCAGGCCGAGGAAAGCCGACCATTGCAGATTCAGCGACCAGAAGCTGGCGACGACGAGCACGACGAGGCCGGCGCACACCAACCACGTCGAGGCCCGGACGGGTTCTCGGTGAAGCCTCATGCCGCTGCTTCCATGGTGCTGCGCGTTGCCACGAAACTTGCGGGCCGAGCGCTGTGCCGCTCCCGAGCCGGCCCGCACTGGCGATGTGCTCGCGGCTCGATGCCGCGAGCATCGCCGTCCCCTCGGGGGACCGACCAGGCTTGCCCGCGTCCAGCGCGGCGAGTCTGGGCGAGGGGCATCAGTTTCATGCCAGCCTCCCGCGCAGCCAGCGGCTGAAAGCGTCGCTTGCCATCACCAGCAGGATGAAGACCAGCAGGATGGCGCTGACCTCGTTGCCCGCGAACATCTTGGAGGCGTTGTCCAGCTGCTGGCCCAGGCCGCCCGCGCCGACAAAGCCCAGCACGACCGACGAGCGCACCGCGCATTCCCAGCGGTAGACGGTGTAGCTCAGCAGCTCCGGCGCACAGCTGGGCAAGGCGCCGAACAGCAGGGCCTGCCAGCGCGTGGCGCCGGATCGCAGCAAGGCCTGGGTGGGCGCGGCGTCGGCGCTCTCCAGGATCTCGGCGTAGACCTTGCCCAGCATGCCGCCGTAGGCGATGGCAATGGCCAGCACTCCGGCCGTCGGGCCCAGGCCCACGACGCGCACGAAGACCAGGGCCCAGATCAGCTCGGGAATGGAGCGCAGCGCCACCAGCAGCGCCCGCACCGCACGGCGCAGCCAGCGCGCCGGCCCTGGCCGCCCTTCCAGCGTGCTGGACGACAGCCGCGCCGTGGCCAGCAGCGACAGCGGCACGGCCAGCAGCAAGGCCAGGCTGAGGCCAGCCGTGGCGATGGCGACGGTGCGCCAGGTGTCGGTGGCCAGCAGGGCCAGGAACCCGGCATCGACGCGCATGTGCACGAACTGCGCGAGATAGCGGCCGGTGGCGCGCAGGCCGCGCTCTTCCAGCAGCTCCCAGGGCTTGAACTCGGACAGCACCAGCAAGGGCCACAGCAGCACCAGGCCGGCCAGCAGCGCCAGCCAGCGGCGGCCGAGCGCCGGGTCGCGCAGCGCGGGATTCATCACCGGCACATCGCCTGCGGCAACGGCACGGGCTGGGCCAGCGGCGCCAGTTCGGGTGGCGGCTCCAGCTGGCTGCGGTAGAGCTCGTCCAGCAATTCGCCACCCAGGCCGACCGGTGCGCCGTCGTAGACGACCTGGCCGGCGCGCAGCGCCACCACCCGCGGGAAGCGGGCCAGCGCGAGGTCCACCTGATGCAGGCTGCACACCAGCGCGGCGCCGGCAGCCCGAGCGCCGTCCTGCAGCGCCGCCAGGGAACGCTCGGCACGCGCTGGGTCGAGCGCGGCCAGGGGCTCGTCGGCCAGCCACAGCCGGGCCTCGGACACCAGCAGGCGCGCCAGGCCCACGCGCTGGCGCTCGCCGCCGGAGAGGCGGTCCACGCGCAGCCAGAGCTTGTCGGGCAGGTCCAGCTGCTCCAGCGCGGCCTGCGCCAGCGCCGCATCCGGCGGGCTCCACAAGGTGCGCAGCGCGCGGCCCCAGCTCATGCGCGGCAGGCGCGCCGCCAGCACGGCCACGGCCACGCGCTGGCGCGGTGGCAGGGGCGGCTGCTGAGGCGCCAGCGCAATGCCGGCACGCAGGCGCTGGCGCTCAACGCGGGCCAGGGCCCAAGGGTCGGTACCGTCCAGCGTGAAGCGGCCGCCCAGCGGGCACTGCATCAGCGCCAGCAGATTCAGCAGCGTCGTCTTGCCGGCGCCCGAGGCACCGATGACGGCGACCTGCTCGCCGGCGGCGAGCCTCAGGTCGACAGCGCGCAGTACGGGCGTCACGCCGCCCAGCGCGGCGGCGTCGACGCCGTTCAGTTCGATCATTTCAGCAAACCGGCGTTCTCAGCGGCGGCCTTGATGCCGGTGTAGTTCTCGGGCTTGGTAGCGATGAACCTGGTGGCGCGCTGCAGGCCCAGGATCTCCTTGCCCTGGGGCGTGTTGGGGTCCAGGGCCAGGAAGGCGGCCTTGATCTTGTCCTGCAGGGCCTGCGGCATGTCGGCGTGAACCGACCAGTTGTAGTCGTAGTAGGCGGGCGTCGTGTAGAACACCTTGACCTGGGTCGTGTCCACCTTCTTGTCGGCGACGAATTTCTCCCAGACCGAGATGTTGAGCGCACCGGCATCGACCTTGCCGCTGGCGACAGCCGCGATGGTCGCGTCATGCGCGCCGCTGAAGGCCACGCGCTTGAGGTCCACGTCGGGGTTGATCTTGGCGGCCAGCAGATAGCTGCGCGGCATCAGATGGCCCGAGGTGCTGCTCTGCGAGCCGAAGGACAGGGTGTGGCCCTTGAGGTCCTCGAGCTTGTTGATGCCGCTCTTGGCGTCGGTGATGAAGACGGAACGGAACTTCTCGTCCTCCTCGCGCTGCACCAGCGGAACGATCTTGCCGCCCGAGCGGACGTTGGCCTGCACGAAGGTGAAGCCGCCGAACCAGGCCAGGTCGATCTTCTTGTTGACGACGGTCTCGACGGCCGCGGCGTAGTCGGTCACCGGCGTCCACTCGACCTTCATGCCCAGCTTGCTCTCCAGGTACTGGCCCAGGGGCGCGAACTTGCGCGCCAGCTCGGTGGGCGACTCGTCGGGGATGGCGGTCACGCGCAGCACCTGCTGGGCTTGAGCTGCGGCACCCGCGAATGCCAGCGACATCACCACACCGCGCGCCAGACCGGCGACGACACGAGACAGGGCCATTTGATTTCTCCTGAGGGTTAGAACACGAGGGTGGCCCACGCCGAGTGGGCGGCGCGGGAGGCGTATTGGACAGCACCGCCGCGGCGGCGGCCGGCGGGGATCAGATCTTCATGCGTCAGGCCCTGGGCCGCGAGGGCATCGGTGCAGACGAAAAAGCGCGCGCCATGGTCCTGGGCGTCCTTCATCCAGTCGGCAATCGTCTTGTCGAAACGCTCGGAGGCGCGCAGTTGCTCGGCCACGCCGGGCTTGAGCAGCAGCACGGAGCGGGCGGTGAAATAGATCTCGACCTGCATGTCCAGCGCGGCGGCGGCGGCCGCCTCGGCAAACGGCGTGGCCAGGCGCACCGGGTCGTCGGGGTCGGCAGCCCAGAGCAGGATGGCAAGGCCGGCGCGCTTCATGAGGGGGTGTCCAGTTTGTTGAGCCAGGCCCAACGGCTCATCGCTTCGTGGATGGCGGCGTCGCCGATGGCGAGGCGGGCCTTCTCGGCTTCGAGATTCGATGGCGCGAGCTCGACGAGCCAGCCGGCGTCGTAGGGCGACTGATGGACGAGCTCGGGTTGCTCCTCCAGTGCCTCGTTGACCTTGACCACCACGCCCGACAGCGGTGACTTCACGGCGACGATGGACTTGGACAGTTCGACCACGCCGACGGAGCGGCCCTGCTCCACCTCGCTGCCCGCAGGTTTAGGGCGGCACATATAGATCTCGCCCGAGGCCTGCAAGCCGAGTGCCGTGATGCCGATGCGGACATGGCCATCGGGCAGCGGCTCGGCCCAGGTCTGATCCTCGGCCCACAGCCAGAAACCGGTCGGCAGGCTCATCGCGGCCCACCTTGCAGGGAGTGGCGGAAAGAGGAGGGAGTCGAACCCACCCGGCGACGCGTGGCGCCACCCACCGGGTTTGAAGCCCGGCCGACACACCGGTGTCGTTCTCTTTCCATGTTCTGCTTCATCACGGCGCCGCCTGCGCAAACAGCGCGCTGTCCGGCCGCAGCCTGTGTTCGTCGCCCACGCGGCGCAGCAGGCCGACGCGGTCGAAATGCTCGAGATGCTGGATGGCGCGTTTGCGGCCCAGGCCGGTCGCGTCGCGGAAGGCCGCGGCGGTGACCTTGCCCTGCTCGGCGCCGATGGTGCGAGCGACGGCCGCGAGCCTGGCCATGGTGGCGGTGTCGCAGTACAAATCCTTCACCACCTGGTGCAGTTCGCCCTGCTGGGCCAGCCGGGCCAAGGTCGCACGCAGCAGCGCCTCGGGCTCGGCGCAGTCCTTGGCGAGGTCACGCGCCCAGGCACCTTCGGCGCCGGCGGTGGCGAGATGCGGTGCGATCTTCTGCGCGATGCGCTCCTCGGCGGCCGACAGCTGCACGCCGTGCTCGGGCAAGTGAACGAAGGCGCCACGCACGGCGACGCGGCCCACGGCGCGCAGCTCGCTCAGCAACTGGCGCCACAAGGGCTCGGCGATGCGCGGCGCGACGAGGCGGCGCAGGCGGGCGGCGTCGGGGCCGAGTTCATCAGGCGACCTGGCATGGAAGTCGGCCAGCGCGGCGAGCAGCTTGGTGGTCAGCGCCGTGCGGGCCGTGTCACCCAAGGCCCAGCCGTCGAGCGCCTCGGCCAGACCTTCGGCCTGGGCAAAACGGGCGAGGTCCAGGCCCAGCGAGGACAAGGCCAGCAACTGCTCGCGCCGCTCGGCCACGGTGGGCAGTTCGCAGGCACTCAGCTCCGCCAGGCGCTCGGGCGTGCGGCGGTAGCGCGTCGGCGCGAAGGGATCGAGCACGAGACCGCCGGCAATGGTGCGGGATGCGCTGGCATCGCGCAGCACCAGGCGGTCGCCGCGCCAGGCGCCGACGGGCGCGTGGCAGACCAGCTGCACGCGGGCGGAGGCGCCGGGTTCGACGGCATCGCCCTCCAGCACCGCGACGCTGGCCATCACCGACTGCGCGCCGAGGTGCAGGTGCACGCGGACGCCGGAGCGCAACGGCCTGGCTTCGCCGGGCCACAGCGTCAGACGAGCATCGAAGCGGTCGGTCGCAAGCGCTGCGGCCGGTGCCGTCAGCCACTGGCCGCGCGGCGCGTCCTCCTTGGCCAAGCCCGCGAGGGCCACGGCACAGCGTTGGCCAGCCTGGGCCCGCTCGACGACGCGGTTCTGCGCATGCAGGCTCTTCACGCGGGCTCTGCGGCTCTGGATGAACAGCTCGTCGCCGATGGCGATCTCGCCCGCATGCAGGGTGCCGGCGACAACGGTGCCGACGCCGTCGAGGCTGAAGGAACGGTCCACGGCCAGGCGGGCGGCCAGGCCTTGAGCTGCGCGCGGCGGCGTGTGGCGGGCGGCGTCGAACAGCAGTTCGCGCAGTTCGGCCACGCCCTGCCCGGTCTGGGCCGACACGCCGAGGATGGGCACATCGTCCAGCCCCGTTCCAGCCAACAGCGCCCTCACCTCGCCCTGCAGCGCTTCGACACGCCCGGGCTCGGCGCGGTCGGACTTGGTGATGACGACAGCGCCACGGGTCAAACCCAGCAGGCTCAGCACGGCCAGGTGCTCGCGGGTCTGCGGCATCACGCCGTCGTCTGCAGCGACCAGCAACAGCGCGAAGTCGATGCCGCTGGCACCGGCCAGCATGGTGTGGACGAGCTTTTCGTGGCCGGGTACGTCGATGAAGCCAAGTCGCTCCACATGCCCAGGGACGTCGAGGTAGGCATACCCGAGCTCGATGCTGATGCCGCGCGCCTTCTCCTCGGGCAGACGGTCGGTGTCGACGCCGGTCAGCGCGCGCACCAGCGTCGTCTTGCCGTGGTCGATATGGCCGGCGGTACCGACGATCACGCCAGCGCCTCCTTCAGCAAGCCCAGTTGCGACGTCAGCAACGCCGGCTCCTCGAGGCAGCGCAGGTCCAGCAGCAGGCGGTCTTCGTTGATGCGGCCGATGACCGGTCGCGGCAGGCCGCGCAGCGCGGTGGCCAGGGCTTCCAGCGTGCGGCCACGGCCGTCGGCGGCGGTGATGGCCAGGCCGGCGGAAGGCAGGCGCTCGACGGGCAGGGAGCCGGAGCCGATCTGGCTTTGCAGGGCGACGGTCTCGACGGTGAAGCGAGGAGCGACGGCCTTGGCGACTTCCGGCAGCAGGCGTTGGGCCAACTCGGCAATCTGGCCCTGCGGGCGGGTCAGCAGGCGCAACGTCGGCAGGTCCTGCACCAGCCGCTCGGGCCGCAGGTACAGGCGCAGCGTGGCCTCCAGCGCCGCGAAGGGCAGCTTGGACAGACGCAGCGCGCGCTTCATCGGAAACTTGCGGATGCGGCCGACAGCGGCCTTGCTGCCGACGATGAGGCCGGCCTGCGGGCCACCCAGCAGCTTGTCACCGCTGAAGGTCACGACATCGCAGCCGGCGGCCAGCATGGCCTGCGGCAAAGGCTCGGCCGGCAGGCCCCATTTGGCCAGGTCGACCAGGGCACCACTGCCGAGGTCGGTCATCAGCGGCACGCCGGCCTGACGCGCGATGGGGGCCAGCGTCGCCTCATCGACCGAAGACGTGAAGCCCTGCACCTGGTAGTTGCTGGTGTGGACCTTGACGATGAGCCCGGTGCGCGGCGTGAGGGCCTGCTCATAGTCGCGCGGATGGGTGCGGTTGGTCGTGCCGACCTCCACCAGCGTCGCGCCGGCCGCGCTCATCACATCGGGCATGCGGAAGGCGCCGCCGATCTCGACGAGTTCGCCGCGCGACACGATGGCTTCCTTGCCGCGGGCCAGAGCCGCGATGCCGAGCAGCACGGCGGCGGCGTTGTTGTTGACGACGGTGGCGGCCTCGGCACCCGTCAGCTCGCAGAGCAGGTCTTCGATGAGGTCGTCGCGGTCGCCGCGCGCGCCGGCTTGCAAGTCGAACTCGAGGTTGTTGGGCGAGCCCATCAGGGCGAGCACCTGGCCCAGTGCCGCATCGGCCAGCAGGGAGCGGCCGAGGTTGGTGTGGATGACGGTGCCGGTCAGGTTGAGCACCGCGCGCATGGCCGGCTGCATGCGGTCGTGCACGCGAGTCGCGAGGGCTTGTGGCAGAGCCTCCACCTCACTGCGCAGCAGTTCACCGGCGACGGCGCGGGTGCGCAAACCATCCAGCAGCGCCCTCGCCTCCTTGGCGACCAAGGTGTGTCCATGCTCGGTGACCAGAGCAGCGCAGTCGCGCAGCAGTCTGTCGAGGGCCGGCAGATCGCTAGGTCTTGCGGGGGGCCTCGCCTTGGAACCGTGGACCACGGATTCGTCGGGCGCGTTCATCAGTGTTCCCGTCCTGGTGGTGGCGCTTCGTCGGACTCGCCGAAGAGCAGCAGCAGGTTGACGCCGTGGCGCTGCAGGCCAGTCTCGCTGATCAAGAGGTCCAGCGTCAGGCTGGCAAGGTCGTCCGCGACGGGCTCGGCGCCGGGGTCCCGCGCCGGGTGCATCAGCTTCAGGTAGCGGCCGCATTCGCTGCAGCACTCGGCCTGCACGACCGCGTCCGTCGTCGTCGCGGCGCCGTCGTCGGCGGCCACCAGGCTTTGCAGCGAGATGCCCTTGGTGCTCTGGCAATGCGCGCACTTGACCCGCACGTAATGCCATTGCGTGGCGCACAGGCCGCAGGCCAGGTAGCGGGCACCTTCCGAGCCGAGGCGCTCGATGGAGGCCACCGGCGTCGAGCCGCAGCAGGGGCAGGCGGTGGGGTCGTCGATGCGGCCGAAGGCGGCGACCGGGCCCGCCGTGCGGGCTGCCGTCTGCTGCGCCAGCCGCACCCAATGCAGTTGCAGGCCGGCGGCGATCAGCGGCGCGCTGGCCATATCCAGGCCCAGCATGACGCCGCTCAGCAGGCGGCCGGCTTGCGTCTCCAGGTGCTCGTCGCTGGCGGCGACCAGTTGCAGGGTCGTGGCCTTGGCCGGGCCCTCAGGCAGTCGGCGCGCCAGGTCGGCCAGCAGCGTGCGCAGCGATTCGCGCCAGACGGCGGCGCGTGGCCAGGTTTCGGCCGGCAGCAGGGGTTGACCCGCGCGGGCAGCAGCATCGACCTGCTCGGCCGTGGGCAGCGGCACCTCGGCGCCGGCCGACAGCGCGCGATGCTGGGCTTCGGCCAGTTCCGCGACGAAGAGCAAGAAATCGCGCATCGCATGGCCGGCGGCCAGCTCGCGCAGGCGCAGGGCCCGGTCGGCGAAGACGCCGGCCTCGGGCAGGTGCAGGAAGGTCAGTTGCTCGCCGGCACGGACGGCGATCTCTTCCGGGCTGAGGATCTTGGTTTGCGTGCTACCGACGGTCATTGGTCATTTCACGATGCCACTGCGCATGATTCTGACGCGCCCAGCCCTCGGTGACCGTGCCTCGCGTCATCGCGCGCAGGGTGCCCTTGACCCAGATGGCCGCGTAGACGTGCACGATGACGGCCAGGATCAGCACCGTGGCCGACAGGGCATGCAGCACGACGGCGATGCGGCGCGCAACGATGGGGAAGCTGTCGGCAAACCAGGGCTGCCAGAAGATGAACCCGGTCAGCACCAGCACGGCCAGGCTGACGACCATGACCCAGAACACCTGCTTCTGGCCGCCGTTGTAGCGGCCCGCGGGCGGCATGTGGCTCTTGTCGCCGCGCAGCATCGCGCCGCTGTGCTTCATCCATTCCTTGTCGGCCTCGTTCATCACGTTGTGTCGCCACAGCTTGAGGAACAGGGCGAGGAAGCACAGCGCCATCAGCAGCCCCATGAAGGGATGCAGGATGCGCGCCCAGGTGCCGCCGCCGAACAGGGCCGTCAGGAAGTAGAAGCCCGGGTGGAAGAAGGCCAGGCCCGACAGGCCGGCGCCGAGGAAGAACAGCACGATCAACCAGTGGTTGGTGCGCTCGCCAGCGTTGTAGCGCTGAATGAAGCGGGTCCCCATGGTGCGCTCCTGTCAGGCGTTGGGTTGGTCCGCATCGTCGCGGGCGACGTTGCGGTCGGCTTCGGGGTCGTCAGGGTCCTCGATGGGCCCGACGCGCGTGTAGTGGAAGAAGCCGGCAATTGCCGCGCCGATCATGGCCGCCACGGCCAGCGGCTTGGCCGCGCCCTTCCACAACGACACCAACGGGCTGATCTTGGGATCGGCGGGCAGGCCGTGGTACAGCTCGGGCTTGTCGGCATGCTGCAGCACATAGACGACATGGGTGCCGCCCACGCCCGGCGGGTCGTAGACGCCCGCATTCGCATAGCCGCGCTCCTTCAGGTCAACGATGCGCTCCGCGCCGAACTGCAGCATGTCTTCCTTGGTGCCGAAGCGGATGGCGCCCGTCGGGCAGGCCTTCACGCAGGCCGGCTCCAGGCCCACACCGACGCGGTCCGAGCAGAGGCTGCACTTGTAGGCCTTGGTGTCGACCTTGCTGATGCGCGGCACGTCGAAGGGGCAGCCGGTCACGCAGTTGCCGCAGCCGATGCAGTGCTCGGAGATGAAGTCGACGATGCCATTCGTGTACTTCACGATGGCACCGGGGGCCGGGCAGCTCTTCAGGCAGCCCGGGTCCTCGCAGTGCATGCAGCCGTCCTTGCGTATCAGCCACTCGAGCTTGTCCTTCTCGACCTCCACCTCGGAGTAGCGCATGACCGTCCAGCTCTGCGGCGTCAGGTCGCGCGGGTTATCGTAAGTGCCATGGTTCTCGCCGACCTCGTCACGCAGGTCGTTCCACTGCATGCAGGCCACCTGGCAGGCCTTGCAGCCGATGCAGGAACTCACGTCGATGAGCTTGGCGACCTCGGCGACATGGGTGCGCGCCTGCGTGGACGGCGTCGTGGTGGCCGAGCGCTTGGCGATGTCGAGGGATTGGAGTGATGACATGGTCGCTCTCCCTCAGGCTTTCTCAAGGTTCACGGTGAAGCTCTTGAACTCCGGCGTCTGCGTGTTGGCGTCGCCCACGAAGGGGGTCAGCGTGTTGACCAGATAGCCGGGCTTGGCCACACCGACGAAGCCCCAGTGGTTGGGCAGGCCCACGGTGTGCACACGCTTGCCGTCCACGTCCAGGGACGCGATGCGCTTGGTGACGACGGCCACGGCCTTGATGAAGCCGCGGTTGCTCGTCACCTTGACCCAGTCGCCATTGGCCACACCCTTCTCCTTGGCCAGCTCCTCGCCGATCTCGACGAACTGCTGAGGCTGGATGATGGCCGAGGTGCGCACATTCTTGGTCCAGTAGTGGAAGTGCTCGGTCAGGCGGTAGCTGGTCGCCACATACGGGAAGTCCTTGGGCTGGCCGAAGGCCTCCATGTCACCCTTGAAGACGCGCGCGGCCGGGTTGGACTTGGCCTTGGCGTTGCCCGGGTGCATGGGGTTGTTGAGCAGCGGCGTCTCGAAGGGCTCGTAGTGCTCGGGCAGGGGGCCGTCCACCATGCCGCTGGGCGCAAAGAGGCGCGCCACGCCCTCGGACGTCATGATGAAGGGCCGCACCGCGTCGGCGTCGCCCGGGTTGGCGTCGGGCCGGATGTCCGGCACGTCGGAACCGCCCCATTTGTCACCGCTCCAGCTGACGAGACGGCGCTTGGGGTTCCAGGGCTTGCCCGTCGGGTCGCAGGACGCGGCGTTGTAGAGCACGCGCCGGTTGGCCGGCCAGGCCCAGGCCCAGTTCAGCGTCTGGCCAATGCCCCAGGGGTCGGCGTTGTCGCGCCGGGCCATCTGGTTGCCGGCCTGCGTCCAGGCGCCGGTATAGATCCAGCAGCCGGCCGCCGTCGTGCCGTCGTCGCGCAGCAGGCCGAAGCCGCCGAGCTGCTCGCCGGCCTTGGCCAGCACCTTGGTCGCGTCCTTGGGGTCGGTCACGTCGGCCAGGGCCTTGCCGTTGTACTCCTTGGCCAGTTCCTCGGCCGAGGGCTTGGTGGGCTGCAGATAGGGCCAGGTCAGGTTGACGATGGGGTCGGGGAAGGCGCCGCCCTCCTTGGCGTAGGCGGCCTTCAGCCGGGTGAACAGCTCGGCAATGATCTCGGGGTCGCCACGCGCCTCGCCCGGCGGCTCGGCGCCCTTCCAGTGCCACTGCAGCCAGCGGCCGGAGTTGGTCAGCGCCCCGTCTTCCTCTGCGAAGCAGGTCGACGGGAAGCGGAACACCGTGGTCTGGATCTCGGCGCTCTTGACGTCGTTGTGCTCGCCATAGTTCTTCCAGAACTCCGCCGTCTCGGTGTTGAGCGGATCGATGATGACGAGGTACTTCAGCTTGCTGAGGCCCGCGACGATCTTCTTCTTGTTCGGGAAGCTGCCCACCGGGTTGAAGCCCTGGCAGATATAGCCGTTGAGCTTGCCCTGGTTCATCATCTCGAAGGCGCGCAGCACGTCGTAGCCGACGTCCCACTTGGGCAGCCAGTGGTAGCCCCAGCTGTTCTCGGCCGTGGCCGCCTTGCCGAAGGTCGACTTCATGTAGCTGACGAAGAACTTGGGGTAGTTCTGCCAGTAGCTCATCTGCCCCGGGCGCAGGGGCTTGAGGGCGCGGGTCTTGTAGTAGGTGTCGAGGTCCTGCTCGTTGTCGCGCGGCAGGCTCAGGTAGCCGGGCAGAGAGGTGGACAGCAGGCCCAGGTCGGTCAGCCCCTGGATGTTGCTGTGGCCGCGCAGCGCGTTCATGCCGCCGCCCGGCTGGCCGATATTGCCCAGCAGCAGCTGCACCAGCGCCCCGGTGCGGATCATCTGCGAGCCCATGCTGTGCTGCGTCCAGCCGAGGGCATACATGATGGTCATGGTGCGGTCGGGCGTGGAGGTGCTGGCGATGTGCTCGCAGACCTTGAGGAACTTCTCCTTGGGCGTGCCGGTGATCTTGCTGACCTGCTCGGGCGTGTAGCGCGAGTAGTGCTGCTTCATCACATTGAGCACGCAGCGCGGGTGCTCCATGCTCATGTCGACCTTGGCGAAACCCTTGTCGTCCAGCTCATAGCCCCAGGAGGCGGGGTTGTAGCTGCGCTTGGCCTCGTCGTAGCCGCTGAAGATGCCGTCCTCGAACTTGTAGCCCTCGCCGACGATGAAGGTGGCGTTGGTGTAGTGGCGGACGTATTCGGTCTGGATCTTGTTGTTGGACAGCAGGTAGTTGATGACGCCGCTGAGGAAGGCGATGTCGGAGCCGGCGCGGATGGGCGCGTAGTAGTCGGCCATGGCGGCCGAGCGCGTGAAGCGCGGGTCCACGACGACCAGCCTGGCCTTGTTGTGCTGCTTGGCCTCGACGACCCACTTGAAGCCGCAGGGGTGGGCCTCGGCGGCATTGCCGCCCATGATGAGTACCAGGTCTGCGTTCTTGATGTCCACCCAGTGGTTGGTCATCGCGCCGCGGCCGAACGTCGGGGCCAGACTGGCCACCGTCGGGCCGTGTCAAACACGGGCCTGGTTGTCGAATACGAGCATGCCCAGGCTGCGCATCACCTTGTGCGTGATGTAGCCTGTTTCATTGGACGAGGCCGAGGCAGCCAGGATGCCGGTGCTGGTCCAGCGGTTGACCGTCTGGCCGGCGGCGTTGCTGGCCTGGAAGTTGGCGTCGCGGTCGGCCTTCATCAGCTTGACGAGGCGGTTCATGGCCTCGTCCCAGCTGACGCGCTTCCATTCCGTCGCGCCCGGCTCGCGGATCTCCGGGTACTTCAGCCGGTTGGGGCTGTGCACGAAGTCCAGCAGGCCCGCGCCCTTGGGGCAGAGGGTGCCGCGGTTGACCGGGTGGTCGGGGTCGCCCTCGATGTGGATGATGGACGAGGTGACGTTCTTCGCCTTGTCGCCCAAGCTGTACATGATGATGCCGCAGCCCACCGAGCAGTAGGGGCAGGTGTTGCGGGTCTCGGTCGCCCGGGCAAGCTTGAAGTTGCGCGCCTCGGCCAGGGCGGCCGTCGGCGAGAACCCCAGGGCCACCAGACTGGACGCTGCCAGCCCTGCCCCGCTCACCCGGAAGAATTGCCTCCGGTCCATGTCCATTCGGCTGTCTCCTGCGGGCAGCGCCCGCTCTTGTGCAGGAACGAATCACGCCAGCAGCCAGCTTCGGCCACCGCAAGGTGATTTCTTCACAAAGGAGAGGGCTTGTCCAGGGTGGCAATCCAGGGGGACAAGACAGGTCGGGTATCCAGCCGTGTCAGCACGGCGTCAGGTGACGCCTCAAGTGGTCTTGGAGATCGAGATGCTCGGGAACTTGGCCGAGTAGTCCTTGCCCTGGGCGGCGATCTTGGACGCCACCTTGCGGGCCAGCGCTTTGTAAAGCGCCGCCACTTCGCCGTCCGGCTCGGCGGCGACCGTGGGCGTGCCGGAATCGGCCTGGGCACGGATGCTCATGGCCAGGGGCAGGGCCGCCAGCAGCTCCGTGCCGTACTGGGCTGCCATCTTCGCGCCGCCCTCGGCGCCGAAGATGTGCTCGGCATGGCCGCAGTGGGAGCAGATGTGCACGGCCATGTTCTCGACGATGCCGAGGATGGGCACGCCCACCTTCTCGAACATCTTCAGGCCCTTCTTGGCGTCGATCAGCGCGATGTCCTGGGGCGTCGTGACGATGACGGCACCGGTGACGGGCACGCGCTGGGACAGGGTCAGCTGGATGTCGCCGGTGCCGGGCGGCATGTCGACGATGAGGTAGTCCAGCTCCTGCCAGCGGGTCTGGCGCAGCAGCTGCTCCAGGGCCTGGGTGGCCATGGGGCCGCGCCAGATCATGGCCTGGTCGTCATCGACCAGGAAGCCGATGGAATTGACCTGCAGGCCATGGGCGACATGGGGCTCCATGGTCTGGCCGTCCAGGGTCTCGGGGCGGCCGCTGGCGCCCAGCATCAGCGGCTGGCTGGGACCGTAGACGTCGGCATCCAGCACGCCCACGCGGGCGCCCTCGGCATGCAGGGCCAGGGCCAGGTTGGCGGCCGTCGTGCTCTTGCCCACGCCGCCCTTGCCGGAGGCCACGGCGATGATGTTCTTGACGCCCGGCAGCAACTGCACGCCGCGCTGCACGGCATGGGCCACGACCTTGGTCGAGATGGCGACGCTGACATTGCCGACGCCGGCCACGCTCTTGGCCGCGGCAATCACCGCCGCGCGCAGGGCGGCATGCTGGCTGGCCGCCGGGTAGCCCAGCTCGATGTCGACGCTCACGTCGGCGCCGTCGACCTTGATGGAGCGGACCGCCTTGGACTCGCCCAGCACGCGGCCGCTTCCAGGGTCCACCACGGCTTGCAGCAGGGGTTGCAGCTGGACGTCAGAGATCGCGGTCATGGCAGGGAACAGTTCACGGGAAGCGGGGCCAGCAGTCTAGCCCGCGAGGGGTTTGCATCCGGTTGGGGGGCTTTCTGCGTAGAGTGAGGCGGCCTCGCATTGCCGCCGGAGATTCCATGCGCCGTCCCCTCCTTCTGCTCACCGCTGCCCTGCTCGGCGCCCCCGCCTTCGCCCAATCCAGCGGCAAGCTGCTGCTGACCGGCGGCGTGTCCAGCATCGACGGCGCGGCCGGCGGTGGCCTGACGCCCTGGGCGGTGACCGGCAGCTACGCCACGGCCGGCGAGATCGGCGGCACCGCCTTCATCACCCGCGCCAAGACCGACAACTACGGCCTGCTGACCTATGGCGCCGCCGTCGCCTTCCACGACCGCATCGAGCTGTCGCTGGCCAAGCAGGACTTCGACACCGAGAGCAATCTCGCCCCCCTCGGCCTGGATGGCCTGCACCTGAAGCAGGACATCCTGGGCCTCAAGGTCCGCGTCGCCGGCGACGCCGTGCTCGACAGCGACACCCTGATGCCCCAGATCGCCGTCGGCCTGGAGCACAAGAAGACCCATGCGGGCAACCTCGGCCCCACCCTGTTCGGGCCGCTGGGCGCCAAGGACTCGGGCACCGACTTCTATGCCAGCGCCACCAAGCTGTTCCTGGCCGACGGTGTGCTCGTCAACCTGACGCTGCGCGCCACCAAGGCCAATCAGAACGGCCTGCTGGGCTTTGGCGGCGCCCAGGGCAAGGGCTATCGCCTGCAGCCCGAGTTCTCGGTCGCCAAGCTGTTGCGCAAGGACCTGGCCATCGGCTTCGAGTTCCGCGCCAAACCCGACAACCTGAACCAGTCCGTCCTCGGCGCCGGCGCGCTGAAGGAGGACGACTGGAAGGATGTCTTCATCGCCTGGACGCCGAGCAAGCATTTCTCGTTGACCGCCGCCTGGGTGGACCTCGGCCGCATCGCGCCGGCCGTGCAACCCAAGCGCCAGACGGGCAGCTATCTGTCCGCCCAGTTCGCGCTCTAGGAGTCACCCCATGCGCCTTGCTCTCCTCGCCAGCCTGCTGGTCTGTTCCGCTGCGTTTGCCCAGACGCCGCCGGCCAACGACAGCGTCTACCAGGCCTGGGGCGGCAAGGCCGGCATCCGCGCGGTGATGGACGACTTCGTGCCGCGCCTGATCGCCGACCCGCGCACGGCCCCCTTCTTCAAGACCGTCAACCGCGAGAACCTGACGGCCCAGCTGACCGAACAGCTCTGCCAGGAAGCCGGCGGCCCCTGCAGCTACCAGGGCGCGCCGATGAAGCTGGTGCACCAGGACCTGGAGATCCAGCGGCGCGACTTCAATGCGCTGGTGGAGATCCTGCAGCAGGCCATGGACGCCAGGGGCATTCCCTTCGCCGCCCAGAACGGCATGCTGGCGCGGCTGGCGCCGATGCATCGCGAAATCGTCACGGCGGTGAGCGATTCGCAGCAGGCTCGGTAAAGAAATTTTTCGTTCACCGCCCCGCCACAAGGCGGCGCGGGCCCGACGGCACACTGCCGGCCATGCGACTCACCCGTGTTTCCGCGGCCGCCCTGTTGGCGGCCTGCGGCAGCTTTTCCGCTGCTGCCCAAACCCAAGCCCCGCCGCCCGATGCCCCCGCGTCCGCGCCGGCGCGGCCTGCCCAGCGCCCGGCGGCCAAGCCAGCCGACGGCAAGTCCGAACAGCTCAAACGCGTCGAGATCAGCGGCACGGCCAGCGATGAGTCCATCCGCAAGGCCTCGACGGCCAGCAAGATCGTCATCACCCGCGAGGAGATCGAGAAGTTCGGCGACTCGACGCTGGGCGAGATGATCAAGCGCCTGCCTGGCGTGACGACCGGTGGCCGCCCGGGTCGTGGCGGCGACATCCGCATGCGCGGCATGGGCGGCGGCTACACCCAGATCCTCGTCAACGGCGAGCGCATGCCGCCGGGCTTCTCGCTGGACCAGCTGCCGCCCGAGCAGGTCGAGCGCATCGAGGTGCTGCGTGCGCCCACGGCCGAGTACGGCACCCGCGCCGTGGCCGGCACCATCAACATCGTGCTGCGCGAGGCGCTGAAGAAGCGACTCAACGAGTTCCGCGCCGGCTTTGCCACCGAGCGCGACAAGATCAGCCCCGGCATCAGCTGGACGCGCAACGACAACTTCGGCGAGGGTCATGCCTACAACCTGACCGTCAACGCCATGCATGGCGAGCGCATCGACAACATCATCAACGACACGCTGACCCACACGGTGGCGACCCACAGCGACAGCCTGCTGGTGTCGCGCGGCCGCAGCCAGGACGAGCGCAGCGCCATCAACATTACCGGCCGCTTGCAGCTCAAGCTCAACGCGACGGACAGCCTGGCCATCCAGCCCTTCATCGTGTCCACCAAGTCCAGCAGCAACACCCAGCTGCTGCAGACGACGACGCCCCAGCCCAACCCCAGGCCGCCCGGCTTCTTCGACCAGGCCGACAGTGACGGCGACAGCCGCTTCACGATGGCGCGGCTGAACGCGCAATGGCAAAGCAAGCTGAGCGCCGACACGCGGGTGGAAGCGCGCGGCGGCCTGGGCCGCGCGCGCGCCGAAGGCCATAGCGTGCGCCAGGAAAGTCTGGCCGGCACGCCCTCACGCCTGCAGGACGACAGCAACACCAGTCGGGACAGCAGCTGGAGCGCACTGGCCAAGATCTCGCACAACCTCGGCGGCGACCACAGTTTGGTCAGCGGCATCGAGGGTGAAGGCACGAGCCGCCACACCAACCGCGTCACCCTCGTCAACGGCGCGCCGCAGCCGGGGCTGGACGACTTCGGCGACGACCTGGACGCCTCATCCACCCGCATCGCCGCCTATGCGCAGGACGAGTGGAACGTCGGCAAGCAATGGGACTTCTACGCCGGCCTGCGCTGGGAGGGCATCACCACCCGCTCCAGCGCGGCCAGCTATGACGCCCGCAACAAGTCCAGCGTCTTCACGCCGCTGGCCCATGCCCGCTACAAGCTCGACGACAAGGGCCGCGACATGATCCGCGCCAGCCTGACGCGCAGCTACCGCAGCCCGCAGCTGCAGGACCTGATCGCCCGGCCGACCATCAACAGCCAGGTGCCCCACCAGGCCAACACGCCCGACCGCGCCGGCAACCCCGACCTCAAGCCCGAACTCGCCACCGGCTTCGAGGTCGGCTACGAGCACTACCTGACCAAGGGCGGCCTGCTCAGCGCCAACTTCTTCGCCCGCCGCATCACCAACCTGATGCGCAACGTGACTTCGCTGGAGACGGTGCCCTGGGCGGCCGCCCCGCGCTGGGGGGGCCCGCCGCCGCACAAAACCAAAGCAGCGCCCGGGGCCGGGCAGACAGAGGC
>CBHWBD010000081.1:0-20622 GCA_966111775.1 uncultured Comamonadaceae bacterium
GCAGCGCCGCCGACGTCAGCGGCCTGGTGCGCGCCCAGGCCGAGCTGCGCGCCCAGCTCGGCCTGGCGCGCTCGCTGCTGTCCAGCAGCCCCCTGCCCATGTCCGTGCTGGACGGCGACAACCGCTATCTCGACGTCAACCGCGCCTGGGAGCAGTTCACCGGCCGGCGCCGCAGCGAGGTGCTGGGGCGCAAGGCCGCCAGCTATCTCCGCCCCGATGAGGCGGCCCTGCATGACAGCCGCGACGCCGAACTGCTGGCACGCGGCGGCGAGATGAACTACGAGTCCGTCTGGCATGGCATCGACGGCCGCCGGCGCGATCTCTACGTCAGCAAATCCACCTTTGCCGACGACCACGGCCGGCCCATGGGCATCGTGGTCTGCTTCATGGACATCAGCGAGTTCCGCGAGGCCGAGCGCGCCACGCGCGCCGCCCGCGACGCCGCCCTGCAGGCCTCGCGGGCCAAGTCCGACTTCATCGCCAACGTCAGCCACGAATTGCGCACGCCGCTGCAGTCCATCCTCGGCTTCTCGGAGATCGGCACGCTGCGCGCCCGCGCCGAACCGCGCCTGGCCGAGCTCTTCAGCGACGTGCATCGCGCCGGCCAGCGCATGCTCAGCCTCGTCAACGACCTGCTCGACCTCAGCAAGATCGAGCGCAGCGGCGAACCCCTGCAGCCCGAGCGCCTGGACCTGCGGCCGCTGGCCGTGGAGGTCGGCCGCGAACTCGAGCCCCTGCTGGCGGCGCGCCAGCTCGGCTTGGCGCTGGCTCTGGGCGACGAGGACCTCGTCGTGCTGGCCGACCCGCAGCGGCTGCAGCAGTTGCTGCGCAACCTGCTCGCCAACGCCATCCGCTTCTCGCCCGTCGGCGGCCATATCGAGGTGACCGCCTGGCAGGACGACGCGGCCGACGAGGTGCGCCTGGACGTCGCCGACCGCGGCCCCGGCATCCCGCCTGACGAGCTGGAAAGCATCTTCGAGGCCTTCGTGCAGTCCAGCGCCACCAAGAACGCGGCCGGCGGCACCGGCCTGGGCCTGGCCATCTGCCGCCGCATCGCCGAGGCCCACGACGGCCGCATCTGGGCCGCCAACCGGCCGGACGGCGGCGCCGTCATCAGCCTGGCCCTGCCGGCGGCGCGGTTCGGGGACACCTCGCCGGGGACGCTTTGAAGGCGGCCACGCCAGCGCCGGGTCCAGCTAGATCGGCGCGTCACCCGTTTCGGTGTCGGAGCGCTTGCGGCTTCGCGTCGCTGGTGCAGCGACGGCCAGGCGCTTGTTGACCACCACATCGCCATTGGCAAGCACGCTGTACAGGAAAGGCCAGTCGTGAGGCAGCAGCCGCACCGGCCAGCCCGGATTCGGCGCCACGGCCGCGGGCGGCTCCGCCTCTGCCCGGGGCTTGCGCTCCCGCGATGCCATCGGTCGCGCCAGCTCCGGCCGAAGATCAGAGCTTCAGCTGCGCAAACGCCGCCCTCAGCCCTTCCACACCACCGACGCGCTGGTCGTTGATGAAGACCTGGGGCATCTGGCGCACGGCCGGGCCGCACTTCGCGTAGAAGGCCAGGCGCTGCTCCTCGTCATCGATCAGGATCTCCTCGAAGGCCAGGCTGCGGGCCTTGAGCAGGCTTTTGACGGTGTCGCACTGCGGGCAGGCGGACTTGGAATAGACGACGATGTTGAGCTGCATGGGCCAAGTCTAGGGGCGAAGCGCCGCCAGTTCCTGGCGCAGGGCAGCGTTCTCGGCCTCGAGTGCGGCCACCCGCAGTCGCAGCGATTCCAGTGTGTCCGGCGGCGCATCCAGCTCGGCTGACGGCTCTTCGGCCTCCGCAGCCGGGCCGGCCGCGGGCGTCCTGCGCTTGGCTTCGCGCACGCGCTTGGCGGCCTGCTTGATCTCCTCGGCACCCGCCGCCGCGGCGGCGACCTGCTCTTGCGCCGGCAGCGTGGCGACCGCCGCCGCGGCATTGATGGAGACCTTGCCGGACTTCACCGCCGCCACCAGTTCCGGCGCGCCCTGCTTCTGTATCTTCTCGATCAGCACGACCTGGTTGCTGCTCAGGCGCGCCGCCTTGGCCAGGGCTTCGCGTGTCTGCAGCGCCTCGTGGTCGGGGAGCTTTGGCAGGGTCGCCGCGGCAGCGACTGGCTGCTCCTGTGCCGGCGGTGCACTGCGGGCGCGCCGCTCCGCGACGATCTCGCGCTTGCGCAACGCCAGCTCGCCGCGCTGGTAGTCGGACAGGCTGCGACGGCCGAGGTGCTGGTCGATCATCCACAGGTGCACGTCCTCCATGGACTGGAAGCGCGGGTTCTGCACCGTCTGGAATGGCAGGCCGTGCTTGCTGCAGATGCCGTAGCGGTTGTGGCCATCCACCAGCACATTGCCCCACAACACCAGCGCGTCGCGGCAGCCTTCGGCCAGGATGCTGCGCTCCAGGGCCTCATGTTCGTCGGCCGTCAGCGGTTCGATATAGGCCTTGAGTTCTTCGTTGACGACGATATCCATGGAAACCGGGAGCACGCTTGCGGGAAAGGGGGCGAATTCTAGAGAGGTCGCCCGGCGCGCCGCCGCCGCTGACAATCCGCCCGCCATGCCGCGCCGATCGCCCCGCGCCCACCACCACGTCTACGTCGTGCTCTTGTCCGAGCGCGTCTGGAACGAGCCGGCCTTCCGCAGGTCCAACCCCGACCACGACATCCTCAAGCCCTGCGTCTATGTCGGCATGACGGGCCTGGACCCCGACCTGCGCTTCGACAAGCACATGGCCGGCGTGCAGGCCAACCGCTTCGTGCTGAAGTACGGCGAGCGGCTGATGCCCGAGCTCTACGAGTGCTACAACCCCATGCCCTACGAAGCGGCGCGCGACATGGAGGTGGAGCTGGCCATCGCCCTGCGCGAGGCGGGCTACGGGGTCTGGCAGGCCTAGCGGCTCCTGAGGCCGTCCACATCGAGGACGCGCACGCCTTGCCGGCGGGTCTCGATGAGGCCATCGGCTTCAAGCTGCTTCAGTGCCGCATTGGCCCGCTGTCGCGACACGCCCGCCAGCAGGGCGATTTCACCCTGGCTGAGGGACAGCAGGTCCGGACGGCCGGGGTAGAGATAGGGATCGAAAAGGCTGGCCAGGGTGTGGGCGACGCGGGCGTCGATGCGGGGCAGCCGACCGATGGCCAGCAGTTCCATGAAGTGGCCGAGCCGGGCATTGAGCAGGCGGGCGACGAACTGGTTGAAGGCCAGGCTGCTGTCCAGCAGCCACTGGAAGAGTTGCAGCGGAATGAGGGCGACCCGCGTCTCCCTCTGCGCCACGGCGTCGTAGCGCCACTGGCCTCGCTTCATCAGCGTGCCCTCGCCGAACCAGGTGCCCGAACAGGCCGCCGTCAGGGCCGTCTGCTCGCCGCCCTCGCTGACCACCTTCTGCACGACCAGGCCGTCCATGATGCCGACCCAGTAGCTCGCCTCGGCCCCGGTGCTGACGATGGACTCGCCCGGGAAGTAGACCCGCTCGACAGCGCCTGACAGCACCAGATCGAGATCCGCCGCCGCCAGGGTCCGGCCCCAGGGCGAGGTGCGCAGGAAGCCGTAGAGATCGCGCGAAGCCGACAACGCTGGCGTCACGGCGTCACCCACTGCCCCTTCGACGCCACCGCGGCTTCGACGAAGCGCACGCCGCGTGCACCGTCCGTCACGCGCGGGTAGTCGCCGCTGCGTGTGCCGGCCTGCAGGTCGGCTGCGAGCTCGGTGTAGAGATTGGCAAAGGCCTCGATGAAGCCCTCGGGATGGCCGGGCGGCAGACGGCAGGCGCGGCGAGCCGATTCGCTGAGGCCGGCGGAACCACGCGTCAGGCGGCGCGGCGCGGCGTCGAGCGGCGCATGGATGAGGACATTGGGATCTTCCTGCTGCCAGCTCAGGCTGCCGCGCTCGCCAAAGACGCGCAGGCGCAGGTCGTTCTCGTGGCCGATGGCCATCTGCGAAGCCAGCAGCACGCCACGGGCGCCGCCCGAGAGGCGCAGCAGTAGGCTCGCGTCGTCGTCCAGCTGGCGGCCCGCGCCGAAGCTGCTGAGCTCGGCGCAAAGTTCTTCGATGGCCAGGCCGGTAACCGTGTGCAGCAGGTTCTCGGCGTGCGTGCCGATGTCGCCGAGGGCGCCACCGGGGCCGCTCCGGGCGGGGTCGGTGCGCCAGGCGGACTGCTTGTTGCGGCTGCTCTCCAGCGCACCGGCCAGCCAGCCCTGGTGGTACTCGACGACGACCTTGCGCACCCTGCCGATGGCACCCGAGCGCACCAGCTCGCGGGCCTCGCGCACCAGGGGGTAGCCGGTGTAGTTGTAGGTCACCGCGAAGGCAGTGCCGCGGCTGTCGACGAGCTGCACCAGCTCGTCGGCCTGGGCGCTGCTGTTCACCAGCGGCTTGTCGCAGGCGACATGGAAGCCCGCGTCGACAAAGGCGCGCGCCACCTCGAAGTGCAGATGGTTGGGCGTGACGATGACGACGAGATGGACGCGCTGTTCGGGCGGGCGACGCAGCTCGTCGGCCAGCAGGGCGCGCCAGTCGGCGTGGATGCGGTCATCGGCCAGGCCGAGGTCGCGGCCCGAGGCGAGGGACTTTTCCGGCGTGGACGACAGCGCACCGGCCACCAACTCGTAGCGGCCATCCAGCGCCATCGCATGGCGATGCACGGCGCCGATGAAGGCGTCGCGACCGCCGCCCACCATGGCAACGCGCAGCTTCATCCCGCCATGCCTTTCGAGAAGGCCGCGTCGAAGGCACCATGGGCGGGCGGGAAGTCCAGGCGGCGGCAGAAGGCAGCGCTCTCGGTGGCGCCATGCACGCGGTCCATGCGGCTGTCTTCCCATTCGACCGACAGCGGTCCGGCATAGCCGACGTCGTTGAGCGCGACGATGATGGATTCGAAGTCGATCATGCCGCGGCCGACGCTGCGGAAATCCCAGCCGCGCCGCGGGTCGCCGAAGCTGGTGTTGCCGCCGAAGGTGCCCACCGTGCCGTCGCCGCGCCCCCACCAGACGTCCTTCATGTGCACATGGAAGATGCGCGGGCCGAACTGGCGAATGAAGCGCACATAGTCCACGCCCTGGTAGGCCAGATGGCTGGGATCGAAGTTGAAGCCGAAGCGCGGGTGGCCGTTCAGCGCGGCGATGGCGCGCTCCGACGTCGCGATGTCGAAGGCAATCTCCGTCGGGTGCACCTCCAGCGCGAAGTTGACGCCCTGCTCCTCGAAGACATCGAGGATGGGCGTGAAGCGGCGCGCGAAGTCCACAAAGCCGGCGTCCCAATAGGCCTGCGAGGTCGGCGGGAAGGCATAGGCCGCATGCCAGATGGACGAGCCGGTGAAGCCGGTGACGCGCTGGGCGCCGAGCAGCCTGGCGGCGCGCGCCGTGTCGGCCAGCTCGGCCGCGGCGCGCCGGCGCACGCCCTCGGGCTCGCCGTCGCCCCACACGTGGGCCGGCAAGATGGCCTGGTGGCGCGCGTCGATGAGGTCGCAGACGGCCTGGCCGATCAGGTGGTTGCCGATGGCGAAGACTTCGAGCCCATGCTCGGCCAGCAAGGCGCGCTGGCCTTGGGCATAGCCGGGCTCCTTCAGCGCTCGCTGCACATTGAAATGGTCGCCACCGCAGGCCAGCTCCAGGCCGTCATAGCCCATGCGCCTGGCCAGAGGCGCCAGCTCGGCCAGCGGCAGGTCGGTCCATTGGCCGGTGAAGAGGGTGAGGGGTCTCATGATCAGAACGGGCTATCGGGGAAGTAGAAGTCCTTGGCGTTTTCTCGAGTGATGAGCACCGAGGGCACGATGGTCTTGGCCGGCAGCTTCTGGCCCTTCAGCCGCGCCTCGGCGGTCAGCTTGATGGCGTCATAGATGAACTTGGGCGAGTAGGACACATTGGCCTGGATGCGCGGGTCGGCCCCCTCCTTCAGGATCTTGACCATGCCCTTGGCGCCGGCGCCGCCGAAGACCAGCTTGATGTCGCTGCGCTTGGCCTGGTCGATGGCCTTCAACACGCCGAAGGCCATGTCGTCGTCAGCCGCCCAGACGGCGTCGATGTGCTTGAAGCGGGTCAGGAAGTCCTGCATGACCTTGAAGGCGTCGTCGCGGTTCCAGTTGCCGTGCTTGGCGTCGAGCAGCTTGATGCCGGGGTTCCTGGCCAGCACCGCCTTGAAGGCGTCCATGCGCTCGTTGTCGATGGTGGTCGCGATGCCGCGCAGGGCCACGATGTCGCCCTTGCCGCCGAGCTGCTTGGCGATGAACTCGCCCGGCACGCTGCCGAAGGCGGTGTTGTCGCCGGACACATAGGCGTCCTGGGCCGAGGCGTCGGTCAGGCCGCGGTCCACCACCGTCACATAGACGCCCTTGTTGTGCAGCTGCTGGACCGGCTTGGTCAGCGCCGCCGACTCCTGGGGCAGGACGACCAGGGCGTTGATCTTGTTCGTCGTCAGCAGGTCCTGCAGCTGGTTGGCCTGCTCGCCGGCCGAGGCCGCGGCCTTGACGGTGATCTTGAGGCCGGGGTTGGCGGCCTCCAGTTCCTTCTTGGCCTGGTTGGCCCACCAGACGATGCCGGCCGTGAAGCCGTGGTCGGCCGCGGGGATGGCCACGCCCAGGTTGACGGGCGTCTGAGCCTGGGCGGTGGAGGCCGCCGCCAGTGCAATCGCGAGGGCGAGTCTGCGGGTGAACATGCGCTGAGTCTCCTGTCTAGCGTTGCCGTCTTTGCATGAAGGCAACGGCGATGATGACGATGCCCTGGACCGCGGCATTCAGGTGGATGCTGATGAAGCTGGTGAGATTGAGCACATTGCCGATGACCGACAGCAGCAGGGCGCCCACCACCGTGCCGGCAATGCTGCCCGAGCCGCCCTTCAGCGCCGTGCCGCCGATGATGACGGCAGCGATGGCCTCCAGCTCCCATAGCAAACCCGTGCTGGGCGAGGCCGATCCCAGGCGCGGCACATAGAGCAGGGTGGCGACGCCCACCATGGCGCCCAGCACCATATAGCTGCCGAGCTTGACCGTGTCGACCTTGACGGCGGCATAGCGCGCCACCTGCTCGTTGGAGCCGATGGCCTGCACGTAGCGGCCGTACGCCGTGCGCTGCAGCAGGGCTGCCGCGCCGAGCGCCACAAGGGCGAAAACCCAGACCGGGACGGGAACGCCCAGCAGCGTGCCGTAGTAGACCGGCGCATAGGCATCGGCCAGCTCGTTGTCCAGGGTGATGGCGCCGCCGTCCGCCAACCAGGTCAGCACGGCGCGGAAGATGCCCAGGGTGCCCAGCGTCACGATGAAGGGCTCGATGTGGCCGCGCGTGATCAGCCAGCCATGCGCAAATCCCAGCACGCTGCCCAGCAGCACGGCGCCGCTGGCGCCCGCCACCACCGCCACGCCCGGCGTCACGCCATGGGCGCCCAGGGTGTTCATCAGCAGGATGACGCAGCCGGCGATCAGGGCCGCCATCGAGCCCACCGACAGGTCGATGCCGCCGCCGACGATGACGAAGCACATGCCCACGGCGATGATGCCGGTGAAGGTGGTGCGGGTCAGCACATTGAGCGCGTTGTCGATCGTCGCGAACTCGGAATTCAGCAGCGAGGCGACGATGCACAGCAGCACCAGGCCGGTCAGCGGCCCGAGGCCGTGCAGGCGCGACAGCAGGCTGGAGCGGGCGTCAGTGAGTTCCGGTGGCATGGGCGATCAGCAGGTCTTCGGTGGCGTCGGCGGCATCGACGACGGTTTGCAGGCGGCCGCCGCGCATGACGGCGATGCGGTGGCACAGGCCTATGAGTTCCATCAGCTCCGACGACACCACGATGACGGCAAGCCCATCGGCAGCCAGGCGCTGGATGAGGCCGTAGAGGTCGCGCTTGGCACCCACGTCGACGCCGCGTGTCGGCTCGTCCAGCACGACGATGCGCGGCCCCGGATGCAGCACCTTGGCCAGGGCCAGTTTCTGCTGGTTGCCGCCGGACAGCGAACGGGCGGGCACATCCAGCGAGCGGGCACGGATGCCGAATTCGTCGACCGCCCGCTTCAGCGCCGCCATCTCGTCGGCCGGCTTCAACCACGGCGGCAAGGCCATCAGCGTCAGGTTCTGGCGCAGGCCGAAGTCCAGATGCAGGCCCTTGCCCTTGCGGTCCTCGCTCAGATAGGCGAGGCCCAGGTCGGCGGCTTCACGCGGGCTGCCGATGCTCACCGCGCTGCCGGCGATCTCGACCCGGCCGGCGGCGCCCGGCCGCAAGCCGATCAGGCCCTCGAACAGCTCGGTGCGGCCGGCGCCCACCAGGCCGGCGAAACCGAGGATCTCGCCCGGCGCGACCTCGAAGCTGATGTCCCGGGCCCAGCCCGGCACGCTGAACCCGCCCACCTTCAGCAGCGGCTCGGCGACGGGCCGTGGCGCCTTGGGCGGGAAGAGATCGCTCAGCTCGCGCCCCACCATCAGGCTGGCCATCTGCGCCCGGCTCAGGCTGGCCGTCGGCGCACGGGTCACGAAGCGGCCGTCGCGCATGACGACGACCTCGTCGGTCAGGCGCTCCACCTCTTCCAGCTTGTGGGAGATGTAGATCAGCGTCACGCCATCGGCCTTGAGACTGTCGACCAGGGCGAACAGCTGATCGGCCTCCTTGCGGGTCAGCGTGGCGGTGGGCTCGTCCATCACCAGCACGCGGGCGCGGCGCTGCAAGGCCTTGGCGATCTCGACACGCTGCTTCTGCGCCAGGCTCAGGGCCCGCACCGGCATGTCGGGCGAGCAGTCCAGGCCCACCTGGTCCAGCAGCTGGGCGGTGGCCGCGCGCATGGCACTGTCGTCGAGCAGCCAGCCGCGCCGGATCTCATGGCCGAGGAAGACGTTCCGGGCCACGGTCAGGGCCTCGGCCAGCGCGAACTCCTGGTGGATCATCGCGATGCCGCTGGCCTCGGCCGCGCGCGGTCCGTCGAAGCGCACCGGCGTGCCGTCCAGCCTCAGCTCGCCGCCGGTCGGCGCCTCGTAGCCGGCCAGGATCTTCATCAGCGTGCTCTTGCCCGCGCCGTTCTCGCCCAGCAGGCCGACGGCGCGGCCGGCCGTCAGCTCGAAGCTCACCTCATGCAGCACCGTCACGGGGCCAAAGGACTTGGCGATGGCATGAAAGCCCAGGGTCTTCATGCGGCGGCAGTATGCCGGGGCGCGAGGCGTAGCGGATGCGACAGCCTGGCACCGGCGGACGAAGCAGAATCGCCCGAGCCCCATGGAGAACGTCATGAACGCACGCGCCGGCTTCACCCGCATGGACAAGAGCACCCGAGAGGACTGGGGCCTCATCGTGCCCGAGGCCGTCAAGATGTCCCGCGGCCTGCCCGACCGCGTGCTGGACCATCTGCGCCTGCTCGATGGCGACTTCGGCGGTTTCCCGGTCGACCGGCTGACCCATTGCCTGCAGACCGCGACGCTGGCCCACCGCGACGGCCGCGACGAGGAGTACGTCTGCTGCGCCCTGCTGCACGACATCGGCGACACCCTGGGCAGCTTCAACCACCCCGACATCGCCGCGGCCATCCTCAAGCCCTTCGTGGCCGAGGAGAACCTGTGGATGGTGCAGCAGCACGGCATCTTCCAGGGCCACAACTTCTTCCACCACGTCGGCCTGGACCGCGACATGCGCGAGCAGTTCCGCGGCCACCCGCATTTCGAGCGCACGGCCGAGTTCGTCGAGCGCTATGACAACCCGGCCTTCGATCCTGCCGCCGAGGCCCTGCCGCTGGCCTTCTTCGAGCCCATGCTCAGGCGGCTGATGGCCCAGCCGCGGCAGTCCATTTACAAGACGGCGATGAAGGACTGACGCAGCGGGCAGGGCTGGACCGCCCGCGCCCGTGTCAGCGGCGGCGAGCGCTGAGCTCGCGCCAGTTCATGATGATGTCGGCCACCAGCACCGAGGCCAGGGTGGTGCAGGTGATGACCAGCACGGTGGCGGGATCCGAGAGGTTCCAGTACGCGGGCCAGATGGACAGCATGCGCAGGCTGACGAAGGTGAAGGTCACGGCGTACGAGCGGGCCACCCATTGCCGATGAACCGCCGTATGACCGTTTCTCGCCAGCACCCAGGCCACGGTCGTGACCACGATCCAGGTCAGCCCCTGGGCCAGCGTGCCCGGCATCAAGGGACGGTCCCAGGAGATGGCAAAAGCCGTGAAGGCCGCACCATAGACCGCCACCACATAGGTCCGGCCCATCAAGCGGTGCAGCTCGATGCGGCGCTGGCGCAGCCGCGATGAGAACTGCAGCGTGCCGGTGATCAACGCCACCGTGCCGAAGGCCGCGTGCGGCACCAGCAGCCGGCTGTCCAACGCCATCTGCAGGCGGTAGGCGTGATAGAGCGGGTAGTCCAGGAGCAGGGCCACTTCATTGGACAGCAGCACCCAGACCGTCGCCGCGCCGAGCATGGCCCACAACCACAGCCCGGCATCGAAACGACGGCGGGCACTCGGGCGCGCCGGGACGGCATCAGCGATTGGCGGCATGGGCTTCCCTCCGTAGGCGGGGTCACTGCGGCGGCAAGCGCCCCTATCCACCCGAGTTCAGCAAAGCCCGCGGCCCGCGCCAATCCGGGAAACCGCGTGAGCCCAGGCGCTGCGACGCTGGCCTTCAGGTCTTGCGGTTGGCCTTGACGGCCGCCTTGATCAAAGCCTTCAGCCCAGCCTTGTCGATCTTGTCGCCTTCCTTGAAGTCGATGGCGCGGCGCACATTGCCTTCCAGGCTGGAGTTGAAGAGGCCCTTGGGGTCGGCCAGCGAGGCCCCCTTGGGGAAGGTCATCTTCACGGCGCTCTTGTAGGCCTCGCCGGTGCAGAGGATGCCGTCGTGCGACCAGACCGGGTTGCTCCACTTCCATTCCTCGACGACCTCGGGGTCGGCCTCGTGGATGAGGGCGCGCAGCGCGGCCAGGGTCTCGCTGCGCCAGCCGCCCAGGCTTTCGATGCGTTCGTCGATGAGGGCGGAGGCGGGCGGGGTGGCGGTCGAAGGGGTCTTGCTGCTCATGGCGGTCGCTCTCTGTCTTGCGGTGAGCGCAGCGTAACGGCAGCCGATCGGGGCCGCTTCTTGAAACCTGATCAGATCAGTCGTGCAGCGAGGACAGGAACTGCCTGAGCTCCGGTGTCTGCGGCGCGCCGAACAGCTCGGCCGGCGGGCCCATCTCGTGCACGCGGCCCTGGTGCATGAAGATGACGCGGTCGGCCACCTTGCGGGCAAAGCCCATCTCGTGCGTGACCATCAGCAGCGTCATGCCCTCTTCGGCCAGGCTCTCGACGACGCGCAGAACCTCGCCCACCAGCTCGGGGTCCAGGGCCGAGGTGATCTCGTCGCACAGCAGCACGGCCGGCTCCATGGCCAGGGCCCGGGCAATGGCCACGCGCTGCTGCTGGCCGCCGGAGAGCTGGTCCGGCATGGCGTCGAACTTCTCGGCCAGGCCGACGCGGGCCAGCAGCTGGGACGCCTGCCGGGCCGCCTCGTCGGCGCTGCGCTTCTTCACCAGCGTCGGCGCCAGCATCACGTTGCGGCCGACGCTCAGGTGCGGGAAGAGGTTGAAGCCCTGGAAGATCATGCCGACCTGCTGGCGCAGCGCGCGCATGGCCATGACGCTTTCGTGCAGCAGGGGCTTGCCGTTGACGGTCAGCGCGCCGTCCTGGAACTGCTCCAGCCCGTTCACGCAGCGCAGCAGCGTGCTCTTGCCCGAGCCGCTCTTGCCAATGATGGCGATGACCTCGCCGCGCTTCACGTCCAGGTCTATGCCCTTGAGCACCTCGTTGGCGCCATAGGACTTGCGCAGCGCGGTGATGCGCACGATGGGCGGTGAGTTGGTGGACACATGGGCTTCAGCGGCCATGGGTTCTGCCTTCCAGATGTTGAGCGTACAGGCTGATGGGGAAGCACAGCGCGAAATACAGCAGGGCCACGCAACCGAAGACGAGGAAGGGCTTGAAGCTGGCGTTGGCGATCATGCTGCCGGCCTTGGTCAGCTCGACAAAGCCGATGACCGACGCCAGCGCCGTACCCTTGACGACCTGCACGAGGAAGCCCACCGTCGGCGCGATGGCCAGGCGCAAGGCCTGCGGCAGGATGACGTGGCGCAGTTGCTCGCCGAAGGACAGGGCCAGGCTGCGCGCCGCCTCCCACTGGCCGCGCGGCACGGCCTCCACGCAGCCGCGCCAGATCTCGACGAGATAGGCACTGGTGTAGAGGGTCAGCGCCAGCGCCGCGGCCGTCCAGGCCGACACCTCCAGGCCCAGCAGGGCCAGGCCGAAGTAAGCCAGGAAGAGCTGCATCAGCAGCGGCGTGCCCTGGAAGAGCTGCACATACAGCGAGATGAGGCGCTGCGTCCGTCGGCCCAGGCCGATGCGCAGCGTCAGCAGCAGGCCGCCCACCAGGCCGCCGCCGATGAAGGCGATGGCCGACAGCGCCACCGTCCAGCGCAGCGCCAGCAGCAGGTTGCGGACGATGTCCCAGAGCGTGAACTCAACCATGGCGCCGGCTCCCGCCGAAGATGAAGCGCGGGCCGGCCCACATCAGCAGCTTGCGCGCGAGGATGGCCAGCGCCAGATAGGTCAACGTGGCGATGATGAAGGCCTCGAAGGCGCGGAAATTGCGGCTCTGGATCAGGTTGGCCGCATAGCTCAGCTCCTCGGTGGAGATCTGGCCGCAGACCGCCGAGCCCAGCATGACGATGATGATCTGGCTGGTCAGCGCCGGCCAGACGCGCTGCAGGGCCGGCGGCAGCACGACACGCGTGAAGACCTGCACCGGGCTGAGCGCCAGGCTCTGCGCCGCCTCCCACTGGCCGCGCGGCGTGGCCTGGATGCCGGCACGCAGGATCTCGGTGCCGTAGGCGCCAAGGTTCAAGGTCATCGCGATCAGCGAGGCGGCCTCCGGCGACAGCTTCACGCCCGCCGCCGGCAGGCCGAAGAAGATGAAGAAGAGCTGCACGATGAAGGGCGTGTTGCGCAGCAGCTCGACGTAGGCACCCAGCAAGCGCCGCAGCCACACCGGGCCGCTGGCACGCGACCAGGCGCCCAGCATGGCGATGACGAGACCCAGCGGGGTGGCGACCAGGGTCAGCCCCAGCGTCCAGGCCAGGCCCTTGAGCAGCAGCGGCCATTCGGCCAGCACCGCGAGGAAGTCGAAGCTGAGCATGGCTTCGGTGCCGTGTCAGCTCAAAGGGGAAGTTCGCCGGTGCCGCGGCCTAGCCACTTCTTGGAGATGGCTTCGAGCTCGCCGGCCGCCTTGGCCGCCACGATGATCTCGTTGACCTTGGCCAGCAGCGTGTCCTCGCCCTTGGCCACGCCGACGAAGCAGGGGCTGTCCTTCAGCAGCAGCTTGTATTCGGTGTTCAGGCCCGGGTTGCGCTGCATCAGGTTGCCGGCCACGGCGGCGCTGGTGGCCAGCAGCTGGGTCTGGCCGGCGGCAAAGGCGGCAATGGTGGCGTTGTTGTCCTCGAAGCGCTTGTATTCCAGCGTCGCCGGCGCGACCTTGGCCAGTTCCTGGTCTTCCATGGCGCCGCGCGTGACGGCCACCGTCTTGCCGCCCAGGTCGGCCCAGCTCTTGATGGACAGGCTCTTGGCCGCGAACACCGCCTGGTAGAAGGGCGCATAGGCCGCGCTGAAGTTGATGACCTTCTCGCGCTCGGGGTTCTTGCCCAGCGTCGAGATGACGAGGTCGGCTTTCCTGGTCTGCAGATAGGGGATGCGGTTGGCGCTGGTCACCGGCACCAGCTCGGCCTTCACGCCCAGCTTGGCCGCAATGAGCTGGGCCACCGCCACGTCCAGGCCCTGGGGCGCCATGTCGGGGCCGACGAAGCCATAGGGCGGGTAGTCGGTCGGGATGGCTATTTTGATGGTCTTGCTCTTGTGGATGCCGTCCAGCGCGGTCTGTGCCTGGGCGCCCAGGGTGAACAGGCCGGCGGCCAGGGTCAGCAGCAGACGGCGGGAGAAGGTCGGGGTCATAGCAGGGCTCCTAGATAGGCGGGTTCGGTGGCTGTGGTGACGGAAGTCGGCAACGGCGCGAGGGCTTGGCGCAGTTGCTGCAGCGGGTCTTCATCGGCGGGCAGGCGCAGGGCGGCCTGCACGCTGGCGAGGTGCTCGGCCATCAGCGCTTCGGCAAGGGCGCTGTCGCCTGCGGCCAGGGCCGCGACGATGGCGACATGGTCCTGGCAGGACAGGGCCGCGTCGTGGGAAGACTGGTAGCGCATCGCGATCAGCGTGGTGCGCGCGGTGAAGTCGCGCAGCGTGTCGGCCAGCAGGCCGTTGCCCAGGCATTCGGCCAGGCAGACGTGGAAGTCGCCGAGCAGGAAGCTGCGCGCGCCGACGTCGTCGCCCTGCAGGGCTGCCTGCTCCTGCTGCAGATGCTGGTTCAGGCGGGTGATCGCCTCGGCCGGCAGCCTGGACTGGCCGCGGATCAGGCCCAGCTCGATGACGCGCCGCGCCTCGAAGGCCTCGCGGACCTCGTCCTGCGAGGGGGCAATGAGATACCAGCCGCGCCGCGCACTGACGGTGACGATGCCGCGCGCCGCCAGCCTTGTGAGCGCCTCGCGCACGATGGTGCGGCTGCAGTCGAACAGCAGGGCCAGCTGCTGCTCGCCCAGGCGAGCGCCGGGCGCGAGCTTCTGCGCGAGCACGGCTTCGACGATGCGCTGGCTGATGTCGGTGGCGGAGATGCCCATGACGAGCTCGATGCAGCTTCCATGCCAGGGCTCATCTGGCTTGTATGCAAGTCCTGCGCACAAAACTGGGCCGGCACCCCGGCCCGCCGCACTGGCACGGTGCCGAACAGCCCCAGCGCGAGTCGGGGCGTTCCGCATCGGCTACACCGACGACAGCGCCACCCCACCGAAAGGACCGCCATGGACCTGCAACTGAAGAACCGCCTCGCCCTCGTCTCGGGCAGCACCGCCGGCATCGGCTTCGCCATCGCCCAGGCACTCGCTGCCGAGGGTGCGCGCGTCATCGTCAATGGCCGCACGCAGCCGGCCGTCGACGCGGCCGTCACGGCTATCAAGAGCACCACGGGCCAGGACGCCCTCGGCTTCGCCGGCGACCTCAGCCAGCCCGACGTGGCCGAGGCCCTGGTGCGCCAGCATCCCGGCATAGCGATCCTGGTCAACAACCTCGGCATCTTCGAGGCCAAGCCCTTCGAGGACATTCCCGACGCCGACTGGCAGCGCTTCTTCGACGTCAACGTGCTCAGCGGCGTGCGCCTGGCGCGGCTGGTGCTGCCGGCCATGAAGGAGGCGGACTGGGGCCGCATCATCTTCATCTCCAGCGAGAGCGCCGTGCAGATCCCGGCCGAGATGATTCACTACGGCATGACCAAGACCGCCCAGCTCGCCGTCTCGCGCGGCCTGGCCGAGTCCCTGGCCGGCACCGGCATCACCGTCAACAGCGTGCTGCCCGGCCCGACACGCTCACGCGGCGTCAACGACTTCGTCGAGCAGGTCTCGCAGGGCAAGAGCTTCGCCGAGTTCGAGACCGAGTTCTTCGAGAAGGTGCGGCCCACGTCGCTGATCAAGCGCTTCGCCACGCCCGAGGAGGTGGCGGCGATGGTGGCCTATGTCGCCAGCCCGCTGGCCTCGGCCACGACGGGTGCCGCGCTGCGGGTGGACGGGGGGACGACCAAGAGCGCCTTCTAGCGCCTCCATCGCCCATCCGCTCTCGGGGTCATTCGACAGTCGCCGACTCGTTCTCTGCGTGCCGCTCGGGCTCCGCGGTGAGGAGGATTTCGTTCAGAACGGACGTGGCGTAATTCCCGGCGGGCAAGGCGAACGCGAGCACGAGCTGGTTGGCTTGCGGCCATTCCCATGCCATGTCCACCGGGCTCGCCACCAGAGCGCGGCGCTCCTGGTCCAGCCCGGCGTGCTCCATGCCGTCGCACAAGGGAGCGTGACGTTCGGCCACGCCGTTTTCCAGGGCCTGCGCCTGATCGGTGGTGGTCACGCGGCCCCGTCCCCAGAGCGGTCCGGTGGGCCGGCCCGCCTCGTCCATCACGTCACCGGCCAGGGTCTGGCCCCAGAGCCCCTGCCGGATTCGCAGCGCCAGCACTTCATTGAAGAGGAAGGAGCGCACCGCCGACAGGTAGATGCCCTTCTTCTTCGGATTGCGCACGCGGATCTCGCGCGCCAGCATGGCGCGGCCCTGCTCGACGTTGCCCCCTCGAAGCCGAAACGCTGGGCGCCGAAATAGTTGGGCACACCCTGCGAGGCAATGGCCTTCAGATTGGCCTCGATGGCATCGCGGTCGCCGGTCACGTCACGCAGCACGATGCGGAACCGGTTGCCCTGCAGATCACCGGGGCGCAGCTTTTTCACATGGCGGCTCTGACTCAGCACCTTGAATTCCGGGTGCTGAAGCCCGGTCAGGTCGGGCGTCTGACCCTTGGGCAGATAGATGCTGAACCACTGGCGGGTGATGGCGTAGCGGTCCTTGAGGCCGGCATAGCCCACGTCCCATTCCTGCACGCCGGCGGCCTCGGCCAGCCGCTGGGCGACGAAGGCGGTGTTGGCCCCGTTCTTTTCGACGTCCAGCCAGATATGTTCGCCCGCACCGGAGGGCAGCTGCAGCGGCAGCTCGGTGACGATGAAATCCTCGTTGAGGGCTTTCAGGGTGGCGCTGGCGCCGCTGGCCGGATAAGCCTGGGGCCAGGGCGGCAAGGTCGTGTATGGAGCGTCGGTCATGGGCGGTCTGAAGGCACCGGCTGCAGAGGGGGACGGGCCGTCGGGCCGACCAGGCGCAGCCCGGACGGTGATTGTCTTCGACGTCCTTCCGACGGGGCGCAATTCCTTGCAGCGCATCGGCAGCCAGGCCGGGCCCGGGCGCCCGGACGTCTTACGATGCAGTCCGCCTGAGCGGCGGAACCGGCAGCGCGGGCTCGGCCGCCTGCCGCGACACCCAACTCCAGCTTGCCCATGCCCGTTCTTCTCATCATCGACATGCAGGTCGGCATGACCTGGCCCGACGCCAACGCGCGCAACAATGCGCGGGCCGAGGCGAACATCGCGCAGCTGCTGACCGCCTGGCGGGCCGCGGGCGCCACCGTGGTCCATGTGCGCCATATGTCGCGCACACCCGGCTCCCCCTTCTGGCCCGGCCAGCCGGGCGCCGAGTTCCAGGCTGCACTGGCGCCGCGCGACGACGAGCATGTCGTGGAGAAGAACGTGCCTGATGCCTTCGCCCACACCGGCCTGGAGCGCTGGCTGCATGCACGCGGCCGGCGTGATCTGGTCATCGCCGGCGTCAGCACCAACAACTCCGTCGAGTCCACGGCCCGCAGCGCCGGCAACCTGGGCTTTGCCACCCGCGTCGTGGCCGACGCCTGCTTCGCCTTCGCGCTGACCGACCTGCGCGGCGTCCACCATGCGGCCGAGGAGGTCCACCAGATGGCCCTGGCCAATCTGCACGGCGAGTACGCCAGCGTCATCGACACCGGCGCCGCCATCGCGCTGCTCGCCCGCTGACGACCATGCGCCTGCTGCTCGTTGAAGACGACCCCATGATCGGCGAGAGCCTGCGCGAAGCGCTGCGCCGCCAGGGTTTTGCGACCGACTGGGTGCGTGACGGCCAGGCCGCCGACGCGGTGCTGGCCAGCGGCGAGCGCTTCGACGCCGTGCTGCTGGACCTGGGCCTGCCCAAGCGCAGCGGCGTCGAGGTGCTGAAGAGCTTGCGCGCGCGCGGCGACGCGACGCCCGTCATCGTGCTGACGGCACGCGATGCGCTGACCGACAAGGTGGCGGGCCTGGACGCCGGCGCCGACGACTATCTCGTCAAGCCCTTCGAGCTGGACGAACTGCTGGCGCGGCTGCGCGCCGTCACGCGCCGCCATGGGGGGCGCACCGACACGGCCCTGAGCGTGGCCGACCTGCGCCTGGACCCGGCCACCCGCGAGGTCACGCGCGCGGGCAAGCCCATCCTGCTGTCGGCGCGCGAGTTCGCCCTGCTGGAAGCCCTGCTGGAGCGTCCCGGCGCCATCGTGTCGCGCGCCCAGCTCGAGGACCGCCTCTACGGCTGGGGCGAGGAATTGGAGAGCAACGCCATCAGCGTCTATATGCACCAGCTGCGCAAGAAGCTCGGCGCCGATTTGCTGCACACCGTGCGTGGCTTGGGCTACTACGCCGGGCCTGAAAAATCATGAAGCTGCTCGGCACTTTGAGGGGCCGGCTGTTCGCACTGCTGGCCGTGCTCGGCGCCGTGACGGCCGTGGCCGTCAGCGGCGCCACCTACGTCAGCGTGCGCGCTCAGGCCGACGAGCTGTTCGACTACCAACTGCGCCAGACCGCCCTCTCGCTGCGCGACCAGGGCCGCGTTGCCGCCGACGAGGCCGCCGCCCTGGCCGACCCCAGCCTGGACTATCTGGTGCAGATCTGGTCGGTGCAGGGGCTGGAGCTCTATTCCAGCCGGCCGCAAGGCATGTCCGAAGCCCTGCCGCCGCGCGCGGTGCTGGGCTATTCCAATCTGCACCTGAGCGGTCAGGATTGGCGCGTTTTCAGCGCGGCCACGCCGCTGCGCGTCGTGCAGGTGGCCCAGCCCCTGGCCGTGCGCCAGCGCCTGGCCGCGGTCGCGGCGCTGCGCAGCGTCGTGCCGGTCGCCGTGGCGCTGCCACTGGTGGCGGCGGCGGTGTGGTGGCTGCTCGGCGTGTCGCTGGCGCCGCTGGCGCGCGTCACCCGCGCGGCCCAGGCCGGCGGCGCCAACGCGCTGGACCCGCTGCCCACGACCGGCCTGCCCGGTGAGGTGGCGCCGCTGGTGGAGGCCTTCAACGGTCTGCTTGGTCGTCTGGGCACGGCCTTCGATGCCCAGCGCAGCTTTGTCGCCGACGCCGCCCACGAGCTGCGCACGCCGTTGACGGCGCTGAAGCTGCAGCTCGGGCTGCTGCGCGACTCGGCGCCCGGCAAGGAGCAGGACGACGCCATCGCCCGCCTGCGCGGTGGCATCGATCGCGCCGTCCACCTCGTCGAGCAGCTGCTGGCCCTGGCCCGCGCCGAACCCGGCGCCGCGGCGGCCGAGCTGCCGCTGGACCTCACCGAGCTGGCCCGCCTCGCCATGGCCGACGTCCAGCCCCTGGCCGACAAGGCCGGTGTCACCCTGTCGCTGACCGCGCCCGATCCGCTGCCGCTGGCCGGCGATCCTCAGGCCCTGCGCGGCGCGCTGCGCAACCTCATCGACAACGCGGTGAAGTACGGCGCCCGAACGGTGCAGGTGAGCGCATTGCGGGGCCCGCGTGGTGCGCCGTTGCTGCGCGTGGACGACGACGGCCCGGGCATTCCGCTCGAAGCCCGCGAGCGCGTCTTCGACCGCTTCCAGCGCGGCGAGGATTCGACGGTCGAAGGCAGCGGCCTCGGGCTGGCCATCGTGCAGGCGGCGGCGCGGCGGCAGGGGGCCGGCGTGACGCTGGACACCTCGCCGGCCGGTGGGTTAAGGGTGGAGATCGCCTGGCCAGCAACGGGCATCGTCTAACTTGAGGACGGCACGGTCGGGTTCCGCTAGCTATTCGGTTTGCATGACTGTACAAATACACAGCATCAACCGGAGTAAAGCCATGACTCCTCACGAAGCCCAGCGCGTCATCGATGCCCTTGCCGATGGCGTGGACCCTGACACCGGCGAGCTCTTCCCGGAAGAAAGCGTTCTTCTGAAGCCGCCCGTGATCCGCGCCCTGTTCGTGGCGTCGCGAGCGTTGGAGGGATCTCGCAGCACAGTGGCCAGGGCGCAACCCGGCCAGGCCGGCAAGCCCTGGTCGCAGGAAGAGGATCAGCGCCTTCTCGAAGCCTTTGACGAGGGGGCCGATCTGGCCGCGCTTACCGCGTCTCATGATCGCTCCAAAGGCGGCATCGCCTCCCGATTGATTCTGCTGGGCCGCATCAAGGCGAGGGCCGAGATCGGCACTCGCCGCCAGGCGGCTGCGCCGGCAGCGGCCGCCTTGAGCCCGCCTTAACTTTCGCCTCACCTTCGCCTCACCCAGCCCTCATCTGGCCTCCCCAGACTCCCGGCATCGGCTGCAACCGCAGCCCCGCTTGAGGAGCCATCGATGACCCAGACCGCCAAGACCACGCTGATCGCCACTGCCGCCGCGCTGCTGGCGGCCGGCGTCACCGTCACCACCACGGCCTCCGGCTGGACGGCGCCGGCCTGGCTGCAGGGCAAGGCGCCGGTCAACGCGCCGGTGGCCGGTGAAGCCGCGCCCGCAACGGCTGCAGCCACTGTCGCCGCAGCCACCACGCTGGCCGCGCCGGCCGTGGCCCTGCCGGCCGCCCAACTGCCCAACTACCGCGCCATCGTGCAGACCCAGGGGCCAGCCGTGGTCGGCATCACCGTGGCCGGCCTGCACAAGGTCGGCAATGAGGACGACGGCGATGAAGCGCCCGTCGCGCGCGGTCGCGGCGACGACGACAGCGACCCCTTCTTCCGCTTCTTCCGCGGCATCCCCGGCCTGCGCATGCCCCAGCAGGGGCCCCAGCCCTTCCGTGGCCAGGGCTCGGGCTTCATCATCAGCGCCGACGGCCTGGTGCTGACCAATGCCCATGTGGTGCGCGAAGCCAAGCAGGTCACCGTCAAGCTCAGCGACCGCCGCGAGTTCTCGGCCAAGGTGCTGGGCAGCGACCCGGCCACCGACATCGCCGTGCTCAAGCTCGACGCCA
>CBHWBD010000082.1:0-20358 GCA_966111775.1 uncultured Comamonadaceae bacterium
TGGGGGTGGACGAAGGGGGATGGGGAGCGGGCCTCCCACCTCGCATCCCTCCAAAGGGGGATGGCAAAAAAAAAGCCCCGGCCATCGGCCGGGGCCTCAATCGCTTGCACGCCTGCGAGGCTGAACCAGCGGCCTGCTCAGGGAGGGAGAAGCAGACGACGCCACGTTAGCGCCGCGCCATCCGGGCCGCTGTAGGACGGCGCCGCGCCCTCCGGAAACATGCGCTAACAAAGGGCACGGTTTGCAACCGGCAAGTCGTGAGGAATCTCATGCCCCAAATGCCACCGATGTATCGGTCTGTGAGACTCCCCCCATTTGAGGGGGGACCTTCCTAGACTGCGCCGCTCGCGCAATTCAGCGCGGAAGAGGTTGCAGTCCATGATCCCTGTCGTTGAAGCGCGGCGCCATGCGCCCCCGCCCCAAGTCGTCGCAGGCGCTGCGCTGGAAATGAACAGCGATTTCGGCGCCCTCGACGGCGACGCGCTGGGTCTGGTCGAGCGCCGCTACGGCGACCGCGGGCTGGTCATCTCACGCGAGCGCTACAGCAGCCGCAACCAGGACGGCGACATCGTCTGCACCGGGCGCGACCGCGACAACAACATCGTCGGCACCCTGTCCGTGCGCTTCGACGGCCAGGGCGGCCTGAATGCCGACCTGTTGTTCAAGCAGGAATTGGATGAATGGCGTGCAGCCGGCGTCACGCTTTGCGAATTCGGCGGCCTGGCCGTGGACAAGCATTCGCATGACCCCAAGCGCGTGCTGGCCCAGATCTTCCACCTCGGCTATCTGCACGCCCATCGTCGCGCTCGCGTCGATCGCCTGGTCATCGAGGTCAATCCGCGCCATGTGGGCTTCTACCGCCGCTGCCTGGGCCTGGTGCCCTACACGGCCGCCCGCCACAACCCGCGGGTCGACGCGCCGGCCGTGTTGATGAGCATTGATTTCGCCACCATCCGCGAGCAGATCGCGCTGTGGGGCGGCCACCCGGACTCGCTGGCTTCGGCGCGCAGCCTCTATCCGCTGGCCTGGGACGAAGTGACCGAGGCCATGATGCTGGCCCGCCTGCCCTGAGGGTCGTTTCAAGCCGCGGGCAGCAGCCCCAGGAAGCGGTCCAGCATGTGGAAGTGGTCGTCGAAGAACTGCTCTTCCATGGCCGCCAGCTCGCCCAGAGGCACCCAGCGCGCACGGGCCGCGTCGTCGGCGCCCTGCACCTCCGGCAGCTCGCGCTCGCCGAGGTCGAAGTAGTGGGTGTGTGAGATGGTGCGGCCACGCTGGCTGCGGTCCGGGTGGTCGAAGACGGCCACGCCGCGTGAGGCCAGCGTCAGCGTCTCGGGCAGCAGCCGCAGGCCGGTCTCCTCTTCCAGCTCGCGCACGGCCGACTGGTAGAGGGTGTCGCGCGGCTCGACAAAGCCGCCCGGCAGGGCCCACAGGCCCTGGCCGGGGTCCCTGGCGCGCTGGATCAGCAGCACATGGTCGGCGCAGCGCAGCACCAGGTCGACGGTGACGAAGGTCGGCGCGTAGGGCGCGGCGCCCCAAGCCTGGCGGTAGGACTTCAACATCGCCCACTCACGGCGCAGCGCGGCCAGATAGGGCAGATGCGCCCAGGCCTGCACGAAGGACCGCGTGCCCGGCGGCACCTGGTCGACCCAACTGGCCAGCACGCCGTCCAGCGCCTCGGGCGGCGTCTCGAACAGCGCCGCGCGCAGGTCGGTGGCGTCCACCCGATGCTGGCGCGGCAGGCTGCGCAGCTGCCAGGGCGAGAAGCGACGCAAATAGTCGCTGGTGGCGTCCTTGAAGTGGCCCACCAAAGTCACGTCGGCAGGGCCCACGCGCTGCTCGACGGCGGCGCGCACCGCCTGCACCCAGCGCGCCTCGTCGTAGAGGTCGCGCAGCGGCACGATCTCCACGCGCTCCCGCTCGGCCTCGGTCAGCGCCAGACGCAGCATCTCGGCGCGCTCCGTCCAGCTGAAGGCATGGCGCGGCGAGCGCGCCTGATGGGCCGAGCCCACCATGACGATGACACGCTCCGCACAACTCAGCGCCTCGCGCAGCAGGGCCAGGTGGCCGTTGTGGACGGGCTGGAAGCGGCCGATGACGACGGCGGCAGAGGTGGTCATGACAGCACTCCGGGAAACACGGCCGCGATGGGCATCTGGCGACCCTGACCAAAGGCCCGGGCGCGCAGGCGGACCAGCGGCGGCGCCTGGCGGCGCTTGTATTCGCTGCGCTGGATCATGCGGGCGATGCGCTCGATCAGCGCCCTGCCCTCGTCCGTCGTGCGCAGCGCGGTCATGCGGGCCACGGCCACCTCGCGCTCACCGTGCGCGAGGCGCCCGCCTTCGATCAACACCTTGAGCATCTCGTCCAGCACCGGATAAGGCGGCAGGCTGTCGATGTCGCGCTGGCCCGGCGCCAGTTCGGCGGACGGTTCCTTCTCGATGATGGCCGTCGGCACCAGCTCGCGGCCAGCCGCTTCGTTCAGGTGGCGGCACAGCGCGAAGACCTCGGTCTTGTAGAGGTCGCCGATGAGCCCGAGGCCACCGTTGGTGTCGCCGTACAGCGTGCAATAGCCCACCGACACCTCGCTCTTGTTGCCCGTGGTCAGCAGCAGATGGCCGTTGGCGTTGGAATAGGCCATCAGGACGGTGCCGCGTACGCGGGCCTGCAGGTTCTCCAGCGTCAGGCCCTGCATGGGTGCGCCGAAGCTTTCGGCGAACTGGGTCTTCAAAGCTTCGACCGCGCCGTGGATGGGATGGTTGAGCAAGGTGATGCCGAGATTGCGGCACAGGGCCTCGGAGTCGGTCACCGAGCCGCTGGAAGAAAAGCTCGACGGCATGGTGATGCCGACGACGTTGTCCGCGCCGAGCGCCTCGGCGGCCAGGGCCAGGGTCAGCGCGCTGTCGATGCCGCCCGAGCTGCCAACGACCGCCTGGGTGAAACCGCAGCGGCGCGCATAGTCACGCAGGCCCAGCACGATCTGGGCACGGTAGAAGGCCATGACGCTGAGGCCGGTCGGGTCGGGCCGTGCGATGTCGCTGCCGTCGGGTTCGACAAAGCGGCCGGCCTCGAAGCCGAGGGTGCGCACCGCTTCGACAAAACGATCCGCCTCGAAGACGACGCCCGCTTCCGGCTCGACGGCGAAGCTGGCGCCGTCGTAGACCAGCTGGTCATGCCCGCCGACATGGTTGACGTAGAGCACCGGCAGGCCATTGCGCCTCGATGCCGACGCGAAGACCTGATGCCGCTGCTCGCGTTTGCCGACATTGCTGGGGCTGGCATTGATGCTGATGACCAGGTCGGGGGCCGCATCGCGCAGGCGCTCGAAGGGGTTTAGACAATAGTCGGCACCGTCGTCATTCCAGCCGTCCTCGCAGATCAGCAGGCCGATCTGGGTCGTGCCGATGCGCAGCACCTTGGCGACGTCGGGGCCGGGCTCGAAGTGGCGGCGCTCGTCGAAGATGTTGTAGGTGGGCAGCAGCTGCTTGGCATAACGCATCAAGACCTCGCCACCCTTGAGCACCAGCAAGCCGTTCTCCAGCTTCTTGCCGGCGCCTTCGCGCGTCAGCGGGGCGCCGAAAACCCAGGTCAGTTCGGGCAGTTCGCGCGAGGCGGCGCGCAGCGATTGCAGGCCTGCTTCAACCTGGCGCAGGAAGGCGGGCTCGTCCAGCAGATCGCCCGGGTAGTAGCCGCTGACAGCCAGTTCCGGGAACACCACCAGCTGCGAACCGGCCCAGGCCGCCTGGCGCGCGGCGGCCACCATGCGGACGACGTTGCCGGCCACGTCGCCGACCGTCAGATTGAGCTGGGCAACGGTGAGCCTGATCATGACTTGATCCCGAAGACCTGGCGCATGTAGGCGAGGAAGGTCTCGTCGTCGCAGAGCGTCTTGCCCGGGCTGTCGCTGAGCTTGGCCACGGGCTGGCCGTTGGCATGGGTCAGCTTCATGACGATGTTCAACGGCGTGGGCCCCAAGTCGTTGCTCAGGTGGGTGCCGATGCCGAAGCCCAGTTGCACGCGGTCGGCGAAGTGGCGATACAGCTCGATGGCCTTGGTGACGGTCAGGCCGTCGCTGAACACCAGCCGCTTGGTGTGCGGGTCGATGCGCAGCCTGGCGTAATGGGCCAGGGCCTTCTCGCCCCAGACGACCGGATCGCCGCTGTCGTGGCGCAGGCCGTCGAAGAGCTTGGCGAAGTAGAGGTCGAAGTCGGCCAGGAAGGCGTCCATGCCGACCACGTCGGTCAGCGCCGTGCCGAGGTCGCCGCGGTACTCCTGCACCCAGTCTTCCAGCGCCGCCTTCTGGTGGTCGCGCAGGCGCACCGTGCCCAGGGCCTGGTAGGTCTGCAGGTATTCGTGGGCCATGGTGCCGATGGGCACCAGGCCCAGCTCCTTGGCCAGCAGCACATTGGAGCTGCCCTTGAAATGCTGGGGCAGCGCATCGCGCAACTGCGTGACCACCTCGCGCTGCCAGGCGCCCGAGAAGCGTCGGCGCAGGCCGAAGTCGAACAGGTCGAAGGGGTGCCGTTGCGGGCGCGGCTCGGCGGCGAAGGCCTGCAGCGCGGCGATCTTGGCGTCGAGACGGCGCTGGCCTTCGGCGCGCACCTCGGGGGTGTCGAGACGGCGGAAGTAGAGCTCGTTGACGATGGCCAGCACCGGGATCTCGAAGCCCATCACATGGACCTGCGGGCCGCGGGCGACGATGTGGAGTTGCGCGCCATCGGTCGTCACTTCGACGAAGTCGCGCTGGAACTTGAAGATGCGCAGGAAATCGACAAAGTCGCTCTTGATGAAGCGCAGGCCCTTCACGTAGGCCAGCTCGTCGGCGCGAAAGCTCAAGCTGCACAGGGCCTCCAGCTCACGCTCGACGTCGGCCTTCAGCTCGGCCAGCGGATAGCCGGGCTGGTTGCGGCAGACGAAGCGGTATTCGGCCTGGGTCTGCGGGTGGCGATGCAGCAGGGTCTGCCACATCGTGAACTTGTAGAGATCGGTGTCCAGCAGGCTGGTGATGACGGGGGTGCTCATGTCAAACCTCGGTGCTGAGAGCCAGTTGCAGGCCGCGGGCCTGCATCGCGGCCAGGAATTCGGCCTGCTGGGCCTCGAAGCCGCCCACAGGGCTGATGCAGTCGGTCAGCAGCACCAGCTTGCTCATCTTCCCCGAGGGCAAATGGGCTGCCAGATGCTCGACCGTGGCACGCACGCAGTGGCTGCCGGCCTCGCCGGCAATCAGCACGCGGTCGAAGCGGTCCAGTTCAGCCAGCAGAGCCTGGTTGAGTTCGGTGTCTTCGTCAGCCGGGTCCGGCACTTCGGCCTGCAAGGCGCTGTAGTGCTCGGTCCAGGGGTTCTCGCCCTTGGTGACGACTTCCACCGAGCGCCCTTCCCGGTCGGCCCAGGCGTCCAGCGCCGCCTGCAGGCCGGCATGCACGCCATGACCCCAGCTGCCCATCTGGCAGTGCACCGGCCAGACCATCAGCGTGTAGCGGCCCGTGGCCTCCAGCGCGTCCAGATAGGCCAGCACTCGGTCGAGCTGGGCGGCGTCACGCGGCAGATAGGCGCCGGCGCGGACCTGGGTCGCCGTGATGGGCGTGAAGGGCCCGGGCGCGCGGCGGGTGGCCGTCTCCACCCAGAAACCGGGGTGGGCGATGTCGATGCGGTGGTGGGAATCCAGCGTCACGGTGATGGCGTCGACGTCGCTGCTCAGGCGCTTCACCAGGCCGGCCGCGCGCTGCATGTCCGCATGGGCGCCCACGACGGGCAGCGCGGGCTGCACCAGCTCGCCCGTCACCGGCGAGCGCGGCAGCCAGTCCGGCGGCAGGTCGCAGAAATCGTTTTGCGGGTCAATCAGCAGCAGATGCGTCTTCATGTGCATGTCCTCTTGTTGCGTGGCCCCATGATAACCCGACTTAAATTAATTGTGCAACTAAGTGATTGCATGAAGTTCACAGTGCATGACGAGGACGTATCCTTGCTTCGGTGAATGATTCAACGAACTCTGCCGCCGACGCTCGGCTGATCTGCACGGTCGACGTCGTGCTGCTGACGCTGCACGAGGACCAATTGCAGGTCATGCTACTCAAGCGCGACCGTGAGCCCTTCGAAGGCGCCCTTGCCCTGCCCGGCGGCTATGTGCACACCAACGAGGACCAGGGCTGCGAGGATGCCGCTCAGCGAGTTCTCTTGCAAAAGGCCGGGCTGCGGAGCCCCTACCTGGAGCAGCTCGGCAGCTTCAGCGGCCCCGCGCGCGACCCGCGCGGCTGGAGCGTGTCGGTGGCCTATTTCGCCCTGGTGGCGGCGCCGGAGCCGAGCCTGCCCGGCCAGCACTGGCTGCCGGTGGACCGCCTGCCCCAGTTGCCCTTCGACCATGGCCGCATCATCGCGATGGCCACGGAACGCGTGCGCAACAAGAGCCAGTATTCGTCGCTGCCGGTGCATCTCTGCCCCGAGCCCTTCACGCTGCCGCAGCTGCACGCCATCTACCAGGCCCTGCTGGGCGAGGCCATCAACCCGGTGAGCTTTCGCCGCAAGATGGACGAGCTGGCCATCCTCGAGCCCTTGCCCGGCGCCAAGCGCGCGCAAGGCCCGCATCGGCCGGCTCAGCTGTATCGGCTGAAGGCCGAGTTCAGGCAGACCCTGAGGCTGGTGGGACGGGGGCTGAACGCCTGAGGCGCCTGCCCTATTGCTGCTGGTCCTGGCCCGCGCGATAGCCCGCCAGGAAAACCGCGCGGGGGTCCGGCGGCGGATCCATTTCCCAGCTCGAGTGGTATTCGCTCCAGGCCGCCTCTTCGGCATCCTTTGGCGCGGCATCGCCCTTTGGAAGCTTTGAACCGCCGAACATCACGGCGATCGCCTCTTTGATCAGCCTCATGGCTGCCTCCCTTGCACTTACCCCTAGTCTTAGGGGTACAAGGGTCGCACGACTGTGGGGTTAGCGCAAGCGGACCAACGCCTGATCGGCAGAGCCCGCCGGCCCTTCTCCTCAGCGCCGGAGCGCCGGCGGGCGCAACACGTCTGCGTATGCGTTCGCAACCGCCTCCGGCGCATTGAACGCAGCCGCCAGCCGGGGCCCGAACAGCGGCCCGACCGCCAGGGCCATGACCAGGTTGCCATAGGTGTCACGGGCGCTGATTCGCCCGGCGGTGCCGTCCAGCACCCACTGGCTGACGCCGGCGTCTTCGCCACGGCTGCGGTTCACATCGAGCAATGCCATGAGGGTCTCCTCACTTGGGGTTGATGAAATGGGCCACGGTGTCCTGCCACTCCTCGTGGGCCTTCTCCTTGGCCTCGGCGGGACGGACGGCGGGCATGGCTTCGAAGCGCTTGGCCTGGGCCTCCCGCCGGCGCTTGGCGCGCTCTTCCACGCGCTTGGCTTGAGCCTTGAACCGCTTCGGCATCTTTTCAAGCAGGGCATCGAATCCGACCGGCTTGTTGGCTTTCACAGCACCGTCCTGCGGACGTCGATCTCGGTGCCCTCCCAGGCTTCTTCGTCGCTTCGGGGCGGCACCAGGCAATGCCGGGCGGCCTCGGCCTCCCAGGCACGCATCTGGCTGACGGTGATGCGCAGGATGTCTGCACTGGCCCAACGCAGGTCGTCAGAGGACGGGTGGGCGGCTTGAACGGGGGGAAGGGCTTCTGTCGTCATGAAGCCAGTCTCGGCGCCCGCCACCGTGCGGAATATCACCCCGAGGTGGGGGCGAGGGGGGATGCCGGAACGACCATCCCCCACCTTCTCCCCCGAAAGGGGGATTGCCCCGCGGCACACCCCGCTCCGGGACCGATGACGACCTGCCCCGGAACCACGTTCGGCCGGCCTGGCGATGCGACTGACCGCTTCGGAGGTCAGCGCTGCAGGTTTCGGGTACTGTTGAGCACCTCGTTCGGTGCGACTTGGTCAGCCGTTTCGGCAACTCGGGCACCACATGATCACGGCGGCACGCGACGACGGCTCAAGGCTGATGGCAGTCCTCCGCCTTGGCGCGTTCAGCCGACGGCTTCCGACCCATCAGCGACATCCGACTCGTCCAGTTGGGTTCTAGAAACCAGACTTTCGATGTATTGGGCTGCGGCCGTCATCGTCCAACGCCACGGGCAATCCTCGGCGATCCGTGATGACTGGTAGCAAGCCCCAGAAAAGGCCAGCGCATTGCGCTCAGACTGCGAATATACGGCCGCAAGCAAAGCTAGTCGCCGAACAGAGCCTTTTGAAGTAGCGTCTGACAAACCTTCATGCCCTGCGCATTCGGCCGGTTAAGCCAAAAGTCCCTCTGGGCGTCGTCTTTCGGAACCGCCAGACCCGTCGCGTACAGGATTGCCATCGCGCACTCGGCCTCTGGAACCATCCCTCCGTACCCCCTTCCTTTGTTGGTGGCACTGAAGAACCAGACCTTCGCCTTGTCGTAGTCCCGTGGCACGCCCTTGCCCTGCGCATAGAGGCGTCCAACCTTAAAGTCTGCAGACTGACGGAAGGAGCCTACCGAGTCGTCTTCCTCGGCTCCACGATCGGCGGCGATCCTGTAGTACTCCATTGCCTTTGAATAGTCAGCCTGCACACCAAGGCCAAACTCGAAGATCTCCCCTAGTCGCTCAGCGGCCAACTGCGTGAGGTAACCCTTCTCAGCACTCATCTGATAGAGGCGGATCGCTTTCAATTTGTCGACTGCAACGTACACGCCCCTTTCGTGCATTTTCGCGAGCACAAAGGCTGCTTCAACTTGACCTGTCTCAGCTGCCTTGGTTATCCAGTCGGCGCCTCGCTTCTTGTCGACGGGCAGCCCTTTCCCGAAGAGGTACCTTTGACCTAACGCGAACTGCTCCCATATTCCGCCTGCTTCAGCCTTCGCCTGAAGTTGCCTCGAATACTCAATCTCCTGTTCCTTGGTCGGTGGCGGTGGAGGTCCATGCGGATGGATGGGATACAGGAAAGTGAAGAAGATGTTGACGGCCTCTTTCTCAATCTGCTCCGGATCGGAAATTGGTTCCCCGCGCTTGACAACGTAGTCGATGCGCTCTTGCAGCATGGAGTCCAGTAGCGCCTTGCCGTCATCTGGAGTCAGGCCGTATGCACCGTGGGCAACTAGAGCACCGGAAACAAGTGCCAGTCCTTTCGCGAGCGTCTTACGCAATATGGTCATTTGATCCTCTGAAAGCCGACGTTGGCGACCGACCGGTGGTGGCCGACAAGGGTCACGGATCAAGGTCACAGTTCCGAGCGGTGGCGAATGCCTTGGTCGTCAATGCGACAGCACCATCGCACATGTTCAGCCCAGCCCACTGAAGTATTGGCCTCGACGACACCGAATGCGACCAAGTCGTCTCGACTCCCCTCATCGTCGAAGTCGTCCATGTAGATGGCGACCTGAAGTCCTGCTCGAAGCGAAATCTGCTCGCCCGTCGCCGCTACCTTGCTGTCTGCGGCAGAAAGCAGGACGAGATTCGGTGCGAGCATTTCGTTGAAGTCGACGTACAGCTCAGGGATGCGCATCGGGATAGGCTACCTGAAAGACGCCGGTCGCCAGCGCCCGCTCCTGGCCGTAAGCCGCTGCTGCGGCGAGGCACTCGGACGGCAGCACCCGCTGGAGGCTGTGTGAGAACGCATCGGATGGTCGTTCGCGATCAGATGCCGGCGTTGATCCTGAGCGTTTGGCCGCCCATCGGGTCTGATCGCGCTCATCGGCGTTGCGAGCGCCGCGGTGCATCTTCGAGGCCGTAGGTCCGGGCTACGGGAGCTGTAAAGGGGCGTCTACGCCCCCAGCAGCCGCATCGCCTTCTTGGCCCGCTCGAAGCCGAGGATGCTGAGGACGCGTTTGAAGTTGTACGCCAGCACGCTCAGGCTCATCTCAGTCGCCACGTTCTGGATCCCTCGCATCAGGAAGTGCGTCCAGCCCATCCAGTGCTTGAGGGTGCCGAAGACGTGCTCGATGGTGCTCTTGCGCACCGCCATGGCATCGGGCATCCGGTCCAGCCGCTGCTGGACCTTGTCCATGACTTGCTCGTGCTCCCACCGCCTGATGCGCCGGTACTCGCCCGTCGTGCACCGCGCCTTCATCGGGCAAGCAGGACAGGCGCTGGACCAATAGATGCGGATCTGCAGGCCGTCTTCTTCGCGGCTGAAGCGGTGGATCGCGCGCTGCCCGGCCGGGCATTGGTACTCGTCGGCGCGAGCGATGTAGATGAAGTCCGTCTTGTCGAATCGACCTTCAGCCCTGGCATTGGACGTCATGGGCTTGGGAACCAGCGCTGCAACCCCGGCATCCTCACAAGCCTTGAGGCCCGGGCCACTGTAGTAGCCGCGGTCGGCGATGGCCTTGAGTCGGCGCTTGCCCATCGCTTCACGCGCAGCCAGCGCGATTGCACTGAGCTGTGCCCGGTCGCTGCCGTTGTTCGTGACCTCATGGGCAACGATCAGATGGTTCTTGGTGTCTACCGCGGTCTGCACGTTGTAGCCCACCATGGCCGTACCCTTGGCGCTGTAGGTGGTCATGGCCCGTGCATCGGGGTCCGTCCGGGAGAGTTGCCGATCCGGTAGGGTCTCCAGTTGCGCCTTGATGGCTTGCAGCTCTTGCATGCGCTGGCGCATCTTCTGGATCTTGCCTTGCAGGCGCTCGGTCTTGGCTTGCATCTCCGTGGGCTGGGTCCGATCTGCTGTCTCCAGCGCATCGAGGTAGCGCTGGATGCTCTCTTCCAGCTCCCGTTCGCGACGCTCGATCTTGCCCGGCGTGTAGTTGCGCTCGCGGTTGTTGACCGCCTTGAACTTGCTGCCGTCGATGGCCACGACAGCTTCGGTGAACAGCTTCAGCTCGCGGCACAGCAGCACGAAGCGGCGGCAGACATTGCCAATGCCTTTGCCGTTGTCGCGGCGGAAGTCCGCGATGGTCTTGAAGTCGGGGGCGAGCCTGCCGGTCAGCCACATCAACTCCACGTTGCGTTGGCACTCGCGCTCCAAGCGGCGGCTGGACTGGATGCGGTTGAGATAGCCGTACAGGTACAGCTTCAACAGCACCGACGGGTGATACGAGGGGCGGCCCGTTGCGGCCGGGCTCGCACCGTCGAAGCCCAGGGCCGCCAGGTCCAACTCATCGATGAAGACGTCGACGATGCGAACAGTGTTGTCTTCCGCAATGAAGTCGTCCAAGCACTCGGGCAGCAGCGTGACCTGGTGCCGGCCCTCTCCCTCGATGAATCGCTTCATGTGTCGGCCCGTGCTGTGGCGTTCCCACAATCTAGGCAGCGGAGCGCGCAATCACAGGAGGGTTTTCACACAGCCTCGCTGCAGAGCTGCCGCCAGTGTGGGGCAGCCGCCAGTGCTCATGAACACCGGATCGGGTACTCATCGTGCTGAACCGGATGCTCAGGTGCGCTGGAATGCGCAGGCGCCTCGAAGGCGCGCGGGGCCAACGGGACTGGGCGTCGGCGCCGTTGGTTGTACGCTCACGGTGTTGAGCTCGCCAAACCGGTTGCCATGTGCTCCAACTATGAGCCCGTCGCTGACCAAGACCTGCTGATGCGCCACTTCGGCGTCGCGCGGCCTGACGACTCGACGCCCCTGGAATCACAGATCTTCCCTGGCGGCTACGCGCAGTTCGTCATCCGACGCGCTGATCGCGCCAAGATGGATCGCGAGGGCAAGGTCGGCCAGTACGGTCTCCTGCCCGACTGGGCCGACAACACGGCATTCGGCCGCAAGACATACAACTGCAGGTCCGAGACGGCGGCGTCCAAGCCCAGTTTCAGGGACGCATGGAGGCAGGGCCGGCGCTGCATCATCCCCGCCCGACGCGTGTTCGAGCCCTGCTGGGAAACAGGCCAGGCCGTGCGCTGGGCCGTCAAGCGCCGCGACGACATCCCCATGGGCGTGGCAGGGCTGTGGAATCTGTGGGCCGATCTGAAGACTGGGGCACTGGTGCCGACGTACACCATGCTCACCGTGAACGCCGATGACCATGCCCTGTATCGACGCTTCCATCGGCCCGAGGACGAGAAGCGCATGCCCGTGATCCTCGATGCGTCTGACTACGACGCCTGGCTCGACTGCACGACCGACCAGGCAATGGGCTTCATGAAGCAGTTCGCCGCTGAGCGTCTCGATGCCGAACCGGCGCCGCTGCCGCCACGCGCCAAGAAGCCCCCGAAGGACAAGCCGCTGCCCAAGGCAGACGACATGGGCGACCAGCCGGGACTCTTCTAGCCGCGCAACAGCGATGGTGGCAGGCCAGTCCGTGTTGAACCACTGCGCCTGCGTGGCAGAGAGCCGTCTTGACGGCTCCATTTGGCCTGCCCGGAGGGACTCGAACCCCCGACCTGCTGCTTAGAAGGCAGCTGCTCTATCCAGTTGAGCTACGGGCAGACAGAACACGTGATTATCAGATCAGTACGCCGATGATCGCGTCGCCGATGCCCATCAGGGCGGCACCGGAGATCAGGCCGGCGCAGATGGGCTCCATGCCTTCCACCCAGATGCGGTAGCCCTTGGAGCCGGGCGCGTTCTTGTGCTTCTTGGCCATGTACCAGAACACCAGCGCGCCGACGAACATCATGAAAGTCGCTTGCGGCGGCAGCGTGACGCCCAGGCCGATGGCCACGGCGGACAGGCCGGACTTGCCCTTGGTGACGATGCGGACCACCTCGATGACGATGGCCGCCGCGGCGGCGACGCCCATGGAGATCAGCGCCGACATCGGCAGGCTCTTCAGGCCCTTGGCGATGATGTCGGCCACGCCCTTCCACTGCAGCGCGGCGGGGAAGCCGAACTGGTCGCTCACCATGCCGGCCACGTTGATGGCACCGCTGGCATCGGTCTTGATGAAAAGCAGGAAGAACAGCGGCACGCACACCAGCACGCCGGCGATGTTGCCGATGATGTGGCCGATGGCCTGGTGGCGCGGCTTGCCGCCCAGCATGTAGCCGGGCTTGATGTCCGACAGCAGGTTGGCCGCGTTGGACGAAATCTCGGCCGTCATGCCGGCGGGCAGCAGGTTGGAGCCGGGGTTGGCGCGGTCCAGCGCGCCCATCGTGAACTGGGTGATCTTGGACAGCGAGCCGGTCGGCGTCCACGACGTCAGCGCCATGGAGTTGGTGCAGATGACGGTCAGCACGAAGATCAGCGGCAGCGACACGATGGTCAGCCACAGCGGCACGCCGAAGAAGAAGTGCGTAGCCAGGCAGCCCAGCAGACTGACGATGGGCACGCCGACCCAGCTGATCCACAGCGGCACTTCGATGTCCTTGAGCAGGTCGCTCTTGGGCTCGTCGGCCTTGGCCTTGGCATCCTTGCGCTTGAAGGCGCTCGTGAAGATCTCGGGCTTGGCCAGCAGCGATACCAGCGCGCCCACCACCATCATCGTGACGCCCCACCACAGCGACCACTGGTTGACGATCTCCACGCGGTTCAGCGGGATGGGCACGCCGTTGGCGCCCAGGCGCGGCACGATGTCACCCACCTGGATCATCAGCGGCGCCAGGAAGACGAAGTTGATGAAGGCGCCCAGGAAGCAGCTCGCCGCGATGGCAATGCCCATCAGGCCGCCGGTGCCGATCAGCGCGGCGTCCACCACCAGGCGCAGGCCCAGCGTGCGGAAGTCGGTGCCCAGGATGCTGGGGATGAAGCCGTGCGCCTTGACGGCCCAGGCGTAGTAATAGTCGTCGATGCGGTCGTGCAGATGCCATGGCTCGGTCATGCCGGCCCACTTGTCCATGGCCAGCAGCTTGAACTGGATCAGCTTCATCCAGCCTTCGCCGCAGATGCCCTGCAGCAGCGCGGCACCGCCCGCCACCCAGGCCAGCAGCTTGGCCTTGAACATGCCTTCGCTGCCCTCGCCGTGGTACAGCGAATCCAGCACCACGCCGCAGGCACGGCCTTCGGGAAAAGGCGCCTGGTCTTCGTTGATGAAGCGGCGCTTCAGCGGGAAGGCCAGCAACACGCCCACCAGCGAAATCAGGAACATCCACACCGCGATCTGCCAGCCCGGCGGCACATGGCCCGTCACCAGCATGTAGGCCGGCAGGCTGGAGATCAGCGCCGTCGTCACATAGCCCGAGGCCGTGGCGATGGACTGGGTGCAGTTGTTCTCGAGGATGGTGTAGTCCTTCGCCATGCCCGCCGCGTGCAGCGCACGGAACAGCGCAAAGGCCAGGATCACCGACGTGAGGCCGACGCCGAGCGAAATGCCCGTCTTGGCGCCGATGTACAGGCCCGTCGACGACAGCACGCCGCCGAGCAGGAAACCGGTCAGGCCCGAGCGCAGCGTCAGCTGGGCCATGTCGCCGCGGAAGACGTTCTTGAACCACCACTCGTCCTTTTGGGCCCGAGTCATGGTGGCGATCTGCTCGTCGGTCAGGTGTAGAAGTGCCATGGGATCAGGGCGGCGCTTGTGGCGCGGCCTGGTTGCAGCAAAGCTGGGGATTGTCCCGGCCGACCGCTCGGTCGGACTTTGGGATATGCCCTGGGTCAAAGCCCCTGGGTTGCGGGGCCCAAAAAAATACCGCCACGGCAAAGCCAGCGGCGGCCCATCGGTGCACAGGCTGGGGTTCACCTGCGCCTGCCTGTGCAGCAGTGGCGGCATTTTGCCAGTTTTCCCCAGTCGGCCCGGCGCCACAATTCGGCAGCAATCGGACCTTGGCGAGACGGCTGCTTTCACCGCCACGGCGATGCGCACGCTGGGCATGCTGCCGGGTCACCCTTTTGCCGAGGTTTGAGAAATTTCTTCGTTGTCGCGAATCCTTTTTGCCAGCCGGCGCCTCTTAGTGGCCGAGGGTCGTCCTCGAATCACTTGGAGTCGAATCATGTTCTATGCAAAGAATGTTCCGAACGGCGAGCGCGTGCTGCGCGTGGTGGCGGGTGCGGTGGCAGCGGGTCTGGGCGTGACCATGCTGGGCGGCACGGCCGGATGGCTGGTGGCGGCGGGCGCGGTTGGTTTCGTGGCGACGGGGCTGTTTGGCTTCTGCCCGGCCTGCGCCATGGTCGGCCGCAAGCTCAAGTAGGCGGCATGGCCCTGGCCGCCCAACACCTGCCCCTGCTCGCCGCCGCCCACGGCGGTGACCCGCGGGCGCTGGAGCAGTTGCTGCGCGTGACGCGGCCCGACATCCGCCGCTATGCCCAGCAGCATTGCCTGCTCAGCGATGTGGACGACGCGGTGCAGGAGGCCCTGCTCATCGTCGCCCGCAAGCTGCCGTCGCTGTGCGTGCTGGCGGCCTTCTCGGGCTGGGCCATCCGCCTGGTGCAGCGCGAGTGCCGGCGCCTCGGGCGGGTCACCTTGCGCTACGACCCCTACGACGAGGAGAAGCTGGCGCAATGGCTGGTCGTCCACGATGAGGCCGGACTGCGGCTTGAGCTGGCGGCGGCGCTGGAGTCGCTGCCGGTCCACTACCGCGAAGTCATGCTGCTGCGCGACGTGGAAGAGCTGAGCATCGAGGAGATTGCCGGTCGCACCGGCCTGACGCGGCCCAACGTGAAGAGCCGGCTGCACCGCGCCCGGGCGATGGCGAGGGAATACCTGCTCGGCGGCCGACCCAGCGGCTGACAGGCGGACGTCCTGCCGTCCGACCCGGGTCCTACAAGCCTCGGTGAAAGCATGGTGGCCTCCACAACTTCGGAGACCATGACCATGAATCGACGCCACTATGTGCTGGGCGCCGCCACGCTGCTCGCTGCGGTCTCGGCCCCTGTCCTGGCCCAACGCGGCGATGACGACGGCGAGTTCGTCATCCTTTCGGCCCGCTACGGCACCGACCGCAACCACGTGGACGTGACCGACCGCCTGCGCGAGCTGGCCCGCCGGGATCGCCGCGTCAAGCTGACCAACGACCTGTTCGGCGTGGACCCCGACCCGGGCCGCGACAAATACCTGCGCATCTACGCCCGCGACCGCGACGGCCGCGAGCGCCGTTTCGACTACCCAGAACGCTCCTGGATCGACGGCGGCCAGTTCACCGCCTGGGCCGGCGGCCGCTGGGGCGACTCCGCCTACAACGGCGGCTGGAACGGCAACCCTTACCGCGACCGCCATGACGACGGCCAGTTCACCATCCTGTTTGCCAACTACGGCAACCCGGGGCGCGATGTCGACGTGACCGGCCGGCTGCGCGAACTGGCGCGACGGGATGAGCGCTTCCGCATGGGCAACGACACCTTCGGCGTCGACCCCGACCCGGGCCGCGGCAAGCGGCTGGTGATCATCGCCCGCGATCCCAACGGCCAACAGCGCAGCTTCGAGTATCCGGAGGGCAGCTGGGTGGACGGCGGCCAGTTCACGGGCTGGCGCCGCGGCGAGTGGGGCCGCTGAAACCCGGGCGCGTTACCAACCCTTACGACGGCCTGTCCCGCAGGCCGTCTGCGTCGCAGCGAAGCTGCGCGTTGTGACATGGCGCGTGCGACGATGGTCGCACCATAACAAGGAGAAACGCCATGCAAAGACGCCAATGGACACTCGGCCTGGGAGCAGCCCTGGCCACCCTCGCCGCCCTGCCCGCCTGGGCGCGTGACGAGGACGATGGCGAGTTCATCATCCTGCACGCCCGCTACGGCACCGAGCAGAACCACGTGGACGTGACCGGCCGCCTGCGCGACCTGGCCCGCCAGGACCGGCGCTTCCGCCTGACCAACGACCTCTTCGGCGTCGACCCCGACCCGGGCCGCACCAAGACCCTGCGCATCTTCACCCGCGACCGCCGCGGCCAGGAGCGCATCTTCGACTTCCGCGAACGCGACTGGGTGGACGGGAGTCAATTCGTCGGCTGGGGTCGCGGCAACTGGGGCGAGTCCAACTGGCAGGGCGGCTGGCAGGGTGGGGGCAACAACAGTGGCTGGGGCGGCGACCGCCACGACGACGGCGAGTTCATCATCCAGTACGCCACCTACGGCGCCAGCGGCCGCGACGTCGATGTGACCGACCGCCTGCGCGACCTGGCGCGGCGTGATCAGCGCGTGCGCCTGACAAACGACCTGTTCGGCGTGGACCCCTACCCGGGCCAGACCAAGATCCTGCGCATCTTCACCCGCGACCGCGGCGGCCAGGAGCGTGTCTTCGAGTATTCGGAGTACGGCACCATCGACGGCAGCCAGTTCGTCGGCTGGGGCCGCGGCGACTGGGGCCACGGCGGCCGCGGCGGCAATCGCGGCGACTACGGCCCAGCCCGTCAAGGCGGCCGTCTCGTCATCGAAAGCGCCAGCTACGGCGCCGAAGGCCGCTGGACCGACGTGACCCAGGCCCTGCGCGCCCAGATCCGCGGCGACCGCTTCGAGACCGAGGTGCGCAACGAGCTCTTCGGCTTCGACCCCGCGCCGGGCCACCGCAAGCTGCTCAGCGTCACCTACCGCGTCGGCAACCAGCCGTCCAACACGGTGCGTGTCAGCGAGCGCGACACGATTCGCCTGCCCTAGCCTCAGTGCCAGGCGCCGAGGATGGCGCCCATCACCGTGTAGGCGACGACCTGGTAGCCGCTGTTGATGAGCCAGAGCCTGAGCGAACGCTGCTCGAAGAGGTAGATGACGCCCAGGCTCATGGACACCCAGCCCAGGCCGGTCGCAAGGCCGGCGAACAGGCCGAAGCTGAAGCTCGCCTTGGCGCCGAGGAAGGCCGCCAGGTTGAAGGCCATCACCAGCGAGGCCAGGGCCGACAGGCCGAAGACCCGGGCCGGGCTGGCCTGCCTGGTCTGTGCCTCGGTCATGCCGGCCTCCGCCATCCACGACTTCGCGAACAGGATGGGCGAGTACCAGAGCCCGCCGATCAGGAAGCTCGACAGGGCCGCCACAATGACCGCCGGGAAGTTGAATTGCACTGCGTCCATCGCAGGTCCCTCGTGAAGTTGTTGGTGCGGCGATGCTGAGGCGCGGTGCTCATCGGCAACAGCGGCCGCCCGCCGAAGTCGAAGATGAGCACGCCCAAAGCCGACAAACCGGCGCCCAAAGCGCCGCCGAACCCACCCACCCAGGCGCGCCTGGATGACCGGCCGCTGATGGTCGGCGGCTCGCTCGCCTTCGGCCTGGCCATTCCCTGGCTGACGGGGCTGTTCGGCCCGCTCGGGCCTACAGACGCGCGCTTCTGGATCGGCTTCGCCGGCTTCATCGCCCTGGCCTTCGCGATCTGGGCCGGCAACCGCTGGCTGCTGTTCAAGCAGCGCGAGCACCTGAACTGGTTTGCCCACCCGCTGCGCAAGCTGTTGATGCTGGTCAGCGCCAACGTGCTCTACACCGCGCCGCTGACCCTGGCCGCCATCTGGGCCTGGTTCCAGGTCGCCGGCCTGCCGGTGGACGCCAATGCGCTCAAGCTCGTCGTCGCCACCAATGTCATCTGCGTGCTCTTCGTGACCCACGCCTACGAGACCATGTTCCTGATTCGCGAACGCGAATCGGACATGCTGCGCGTCGAGCGTCTGGAGCGGGCCCGCGTGCAGTCGGAGCTGGGTGCGCTGAAGGCCCAGGTCGACCCGCATTTCCTGTTCAACAGCCTCAACACCCTGGGTCATCTGATCGACAGCGACGCGAAGAGCGCGCGGGAGTTCAGCGACACCCTGGCCGAGATCTACCGCTATGTGCTGGACAGCCGCCAGCGCGACCTGGTGCCGCTGGACGAAGAGCTGGCCTTCCTGCGCCACTACCACCGCCTGCTGGCCCTGCGCTTCGGCGCCGCCATGCCGCTGCAGCTGGACCCGGCCCTGCGGACCTCGCAATGGCTGGTGCCGCCGCTGGCCCTGCAGACCCTGCTGGAGAACGCCATCAAGCACAACGAAGCGAGCGCCGCCCAGCCGCTGACCGTCAGCTTCACGCTGGACGGCGACCGCGTGCGTGCCCGCAACGCGCTACAGCCGCGCCGCAGCGCCCTGCCCTCCTCGGGTCTGGGCCTGGCCAATCTCGACGAACGCTGCCGCCTGCTGGCCGGCCGCGCGCTGGAGCGCCACAGCGAAGGCGGCATGTTCGAAGTCTCCATCCCCTTGCTGGCCCAGCCATGAAGATCTTCATTGCCGAAGACGAGACCCCGGCGCGCGAGCGCCTGACGGCGACGCTGGCGCGCGTCGCGCCCGAGGCCCGCGTGCTCGGCCACAGCGACACCGTGCAAGGCACGCTAGCCTGGCTGGCCGCCAACCCGGCGCCCGATCTGCTGCTGCTGGACGTCCAGCTCGCCGACGGCCTGTCGCTGGAGCTCTTCCGCGACCATCGCCTGGCCTTGCCGACCGTCTTCACGACGGCCTACGACCAGTTCGCGCTGCAGGCCTTCCAGGCCCTGGCCGTCGACTATCTGCTCAAGCCAGTGTCCGAAGCCGCGCTGTCAAAGGCACTCTCCAAGGTCGAGCAATGGCGACGCCATTTCGATGCGCAGGCCCAAGAGCGCTGGAGCCAGCAACTCGGCGGCCTGCTGCAGCGCCTGAGCCCGCCGCCCGGCCGCCAGCGCATCGTCGGACGCAAGGCCGGCCAGCAGTTCCACGCGCTGGAGCTGGCCGACATCGCCTATTTCGTGTCGGTGGACAAGCTGAGCTTCGCCATCACGCAGGCCGGCGAGCGCTACCTCGTCGAGCCGACGCTGAGCGAACTGGAGGAGGAGCTGGGCACACGGCGCTTCTTCCGAGCCAATCGACAGCTGCTGGTGGCCGCCGGCGCGGTGCGGCGCTTTTCACCCGCGGGCAAGGGGCGGCTGAAGCTGGACCTCAGCCCGGCGCTGGACGGCGAATTGCTGATCAGCCAGGAACGCGCTGCGGCTTTTCGGGCTTGGCTGGAAGGCTGAAACCGCGGCGGGCTAGGATTCGGCATGGATCAAGTCTTGTTCGATTTCACCAAGCAGGATGCCGCCGGCAGCTGCTCGACAGCCCACGCCTGGGCCAAGGTGCCCGCCCCGCTGACCACGCCCGAGCGCAACGCCCTGACCGAGCGCGCCAAGGCCCTGCTCAAAAAGCACAACGCCGTCCTCGTCGCCCACTACTACGTCGACGGATTCCTGCAAGACCTGGCCCTGGAGACCGGCGGCATCGTGTCCGACTCGCTGGAGATGGCCCGCTTCGGCCGCGACCATGCCGCCCAGACCCTGGTCGTCGCCGGCGTGCGCTTCATGGGCGAGACGGCCAAAATTCTCAACCCCGAAAAGCGCGTGCTGATGCCCGACCTGGACGCCACCTGTTCGCTGGACCTGGGCTGCCCCGAAGACGAGTTCGCCGCCTTCTGCGATGCCCACCCGGACCGCAAGGTCGTCGTCTACGCCAACACCAGCGCCGCGGTGAAGGCACGCGCCGACTGGATGGTGACCAGCTCCTGTGCGCTGGAGATCGTGGCCGACCTGCATGCCAGAGGCGAGAAGATCCTGTGGGCGCCCGACCGGCATCTGGGCCGCTACATCCAGGAGCAGACCGGCGCCGACATGCTGATGTGGAACGGCGCCTGCATCG
>CBHWBD010000083.1:0-20258 GCA_966111775.1 uncultured Comamonadaceae bacterium
GCGTTGTCGCCGTTGGGGTAGACACCGCCATCGGTGCCGAAGACCATCTTCACGCCGGCCTTGACGCCCGCCTGGAAGGTCTGGCGCTGCTTGAGGCCGATGGCCCGCTCCTTGTCCAGCGATTCCTTGAACAGGCCGTTCTTCTCGCCCTCGGCGAGGATGTAGTCGTCGTTGTAGATGTCCATCGAGAACCAGGTACCGCGTTGCTTGGCCAGGGCAAAGGCTTCGTCGTCGGCCAGGCTGGCGTGCTCGATCGTGTCGGCGCCCGCACGGATCGCGTCCTTGATGCCTGACGTGCCGTGGGCGTGCACCGCCACCCGCAGCCCGAGCATGTGGGCCTCTTCAACCAGGGCCTGCATTTCGGCCAGGCTGTACTGCTGGGCACCCGCCGCGTCGGTCTTGGACAACACGCCGCCGGTGGCGCAGAACTTGATCACTTCGGCGCCGTACTTTCGCAGCTTGCGCACCGTGGCCCGGATGGCTTCGGGGCCATTGGCGACGGCGGGTTCGTGAGTCTGGATGGAGGGTGGGAACTCGGTGCTGTCGCAATGGCCGCCAGTGGCGCCGATGGCGTAGGTCGCCGGCACGATGCGCGGGCCCGGCACATGCCCCTGCTCGATGGCCTGCTTCAGGGCCACATCGTCATAGTTGGCGGAGCCGACATTGCGCACGGTGGTGAAGCCGGCTTCCAGCGTCTTCTTGGCGTTCGCCACGCCCACCACGGTCCAGAAGTTGTCGGTGAACTCCAGGCCGCGATAGCCGCTGTAGCGCGGGTCGCCGGTGAGATGGACATGCATGTCGATCAGGCCGGGCAGCAGGGTCAGGCCCGGCAGGTCGATGCGGCGTGCGCCGGTGGGCATGGCATCCCCCTGCTTGCCGACGGCGGTGATGCGCCCGTCGGTGATGACGAGTTGCGGGCGAGGCAGATAGCGCCCGCTGGCGACGTCGAGCAGGCGCTCGGCGCTCACCACGACGACATCCGCCTGCACATGGGCGGCGAGGGTGGAGAGGAGAAGGGCGGCAATTTGGATGCGCATGGGAAACGTACCGGACAGTGGCTGCCCCGCGATTCTCTGCGTGTCTTGGGGGCTGCTTTCACGTCGAGCGGTGGCGCAAGGGGCCAGCCAGGGCAGGTCAATCTCGAGAAGCCGGGCATGGCCGAGACGCTCGTGCCGGTGGCCCGAGGGGGCGAGGGCGGGTTGGTTCCAAATTTTCGAGCTTGGCCCGCTCCGGCCCAGCCCGCCTCGGGGTGACTGCCAGTCAGGACGGTCTCAAATCCCCGCCCAAGCCTCACCGCCGTCCGCAGAGCGATACAACACGCCGCCGCCCGACACCCCGATCAACACCTCGTTGGACATCCGGAAGACGCGGTTGAACGGCTCGGGAATCGGCCCGACGCGCAGCCAGTTCAGACCACCGTCCTCGGTCCGCCATAGCGAGTACACGGGCGACACGCTCGCCTTGCGCGGGTCGGAGTCGAGGCGTGAGGCGAAGCCCTGGGTGCGGGACTGCATGTGGATGGTGCGGAAGAAGTCAGGCCCCGGGGCTTCGGACCAGGACTTGCCGTGGTCGGTCGACACCTGCATCAGCTGCGGGTTGCTGCGGTGCCCTTTGGCATTGACGACCTGAGCCTCCGGGGTGAGGGTCGACAAGCCGGTGACCATCCCGAAGGTGGGCACCTCGGCCTCGCTCCAGGCCTTGCTCTTGGCGTCCCAGAAGTGGAGCGTGGTGCTCGCGAACCAGCCCATCGCCTCTTCGAGCACGCTGATGCCCTCGGGCGTCACCTGCAACTCGAAGTGTGAGTGGCCCACGGCGCTGATGCTGAAGGCGCGCAGCGGGGTCCAGGGCTCGCTGGCATCCGGTGTGGCCTTGTAGAGCAACTGCACGTCCCTGCCACGGCGCGCCAGCAGGTGGATGCCGCCCGTGCCCAGGCTGATCGCGATCGGTGTGCTTTGCACCTGGGGCAGGGGCAGGGTTCGCCAGGCGGTGTCGCCGGCAGGGCGGATCGCCAGCAGGCCGAGACTGGTGCCGGCCGCCAGGCTGCCGTCGCTGCCCACGCCCACGGCGGTCACCGCGCCGGTCAGGCCCGTGCCTATCCAGCTCGACTCGCCATCCTTCGTCACGCGCCGGATGTGCCCCAGGCCTTGGGCGGTATAGATGACGCCCTCGCGAGACCATTGCGCGACCGCGCTCAGGCCACGCAGCGTCGGCAGGGTGGCTGCCAACTGCTCGGAAGTCACCAGCGGGCCCTTGAGCCAGGCCTCGGCAGGCTTGAGCACCTGCAACTGGGGCAGGCGTTCGCGCAGCAGGCTCGCCAGGCGATCGGACTCCGGTGGCGATTGCAGCCACATCACCTGCACGGGATGCCGGGTCAGCTGCTGGCTGCGATCCTTGAACATGACGGTCGCCGCCTCGGTCGGCAGTGTCACTGCCGCGCCCAGGTCCGACAGCGTGCCGGCCTGGACCACGAAGCGTCGGTTGTCATCCGCCAGCGGGAGCGAGAAGGTCTGGCTCGAGAACTCATTGCGGAACATGAGGTTGTTGGCGGCCCGGGTGCCGATGGTGCTGGAGGTTTGCTCCTGCAGCACGACGGCGAGCGCGTTGACCCGGTACTCCCCGGCCGGCAGCTTGCCCATGAACAGGGAGTGGTCGTCCCTCTGGTTGGCCAGGTTCGTGATCACTCGAGGCTTATCCCCGTCGCGCTGGACCCACAGCCCCATCCAGTTGGGCGGCTGGCTGGCGATGCGGCTCTTGGGGGTGTGCGATTGCATCACCACGAGCCCCTCGCCCTCGGCCAGGCGCAGGTCTCGGAGTTCATCGTCCAGCGTCGGCACGGCTTGGCAGAGGGTCGCTGGCAGCGCCAACGCGGCCAGCAGGAGGAGACGTCGGAGGGTTTGCACCAAGAGATCCTTTCCGAGTGGCCAACTGGGCAGTTTGGCAGGAGATGGTAGCCCGTCGGCTTCAGGTGAGCGCCTGCGAAGCGCAGCCGAGCAGCGTGCGCTGTCTTCGCCTCCAACCAAGCCTTCGCGCGCCAGATCCGGATGCTCCCGCGGCCTGGCCGCCGGACACTCCACCCCATGAGCGCCGCTGCTTCCACGCCCCCCATCGCCTCGGCCACCCCTGCCGCGCTCGCCGGCCTCAAAGTCCTCGAACTCGGCCAACTGATCGCCGGCCCCTTTGCCGCCAAGACCCTGGCCGACTTCGGCGCCGAGGTCATCAAGATCGAGCCGCCCGGCACCGGTGACCCGCTGCGCCAATGGCGGCTGTTGCTGGACGGCACCTCGGTGTGGTGGCAGGTGCAGTCGCGCAACAAGCGCTCGTTGGCGCTGGACCTGCGCAAGCCCGAGGGACAGGACATCGTGAGGCGTCTGGCGCTTGAAGCCGATGTGCTGATCGAGAACTTCCGCCCCGGCGCGATGGAGGGCTGGGGCCTGGGGCCCGACGAGCTGCTGGCCGCCAACCCGCGCCTCATCGTGCTGCGCGTCAGCGGCTACGGGCAGACCGGGCCCTATCGCGACCGGCCCGGCTTCGGCGTCGTGGCCGAGGCCATGGGCGGCATGCGCCACCTGACCGCCGAGCCCGGCCGCGTGCCGGTGCGGGTGGGTGTGAGCATCGGCGACACGCTGGCCGCCCTGCACGGCGTCATCGGCATCCTGCTGGCGCTGCAGCACCGCCATGCCACCGGCCAGGGCCAGGTCATCGACGTGGCGCTGTACGAGGCCGTCTTCAACTGCATGGAAAGCCTGCTGCCCGAATACAGCGCCTTCGGCGTGGTGCGCGAACCGGCGGGCAGCGCCATGCCGGGCATTGCGCCCACCAACGCCTATCGCTGCGCCGACGGCGGCCATGCGCTGATCGCGGGCAATGGCGACAGCATCTTCCGCCGGCTGATGACGCTGATCGGCCGCGACGACCTCGGCCGCGACCCGGCGCTGGCCGACAACGCCGGCCGCGTGGCGCGGGTGGCCGAGATCGATGCGGCTATCGGCGACTGGGCCGCGCAGCGCACCGTGGACGAGGTGCTGCAGGCGCTGGAGGGTGCCGACGTGCCGGCCGGGCGCATCTATACGGTGGCCGACATCGCGGCCGACCCGCACTACCGCGCGCGCGGCATGCTGCAGCAGGTGCAGTTGCCCGACGGCAAGGCCCTCGACGTCCCGGGCATCTGCCCCAAGCTGTCCGCCACGCCGGGCGGCCACCGCCGCAATGCGCCGGCGCTGGGCCAGGACTCCGACGCGGTGCTGAAGGAGCTGGGGCTGAGCGGCGAGCAGATCGAGGCCTTGAGAAGTCGCGGCATCGTCAGCTGAGGGGAGGGGTTGTCGAGCCCCGGGCCCCGACTGCGACACCTGCGGTGCAAGGACGTATTCGGGGCACGCCGGCGGGCAGCGGTTCTCATGGGCTGACGGGGCGCCGGGTGGGCGCGCAGTGTCGGTCCACCGCACGAGGAGACCGCCAGGCGCCATCGCCTCGCCCCGCCGCCCCGTTCATCCGACGGCGCCGTCGAAACCTCGCGCTGCCGTTCAGGCGCTGGCGGCCGTGCGCAGCAGCTTGACGCAGGGGCAGCGCTCATAGACCCGCGGGACCACCAGTGCCGATTCGGCGTGGTCGGGGTCGGTGTCGACATAGGCCAGGTCCTGCATCAGCTCGGCAAATGACCGAAACCGCTGGGCGTGGGTCCTGAAGGAGAGCACCCACACCTCCATTTCGCCGTCGGCCGTGATGTCGCGCGGATTCAAGAGCAGCACCGCACCCTGGTCGAGATCGCCGATCTTGATCATGTGCTGCAGGGCCTCGACATCGAAGAGGGCGCTGTCTTGCACGCGACTCATGTCGGACTGGTAGCCGTAGCGGTAGTACTCATCGGGCCGAATGGCGCGACCACTGGCCCCGTCTCGCTTCCAGATACCCCATGTGGCGGCATCCACATCGGCGAAGTTGCCGATCTTGGCGAGTGGCAAGACGCCCTGGCCAGTCCCTTTGGCCATGGCGGAAGCATCGGCGAAGGTTTCGATGACCCAGCCCTGTCCCCGGCGCGCCCGGGCGAAGTCGAGATAAGACTGGGGTAATTGCACCTTGAGGCGATCCTGCAGGCGCGCGACCTCCTCGGCCACGTCGCCGGGCGCGTCTGCCACCAGGTTCACTTCGGGTGGCAAGGCGCCGAGCCCGGAGTAGCCGGGACGCCTGGCCAGGCGCGCTTGAACCGTCTCGCGCCAGCAGCGCAGAAAGGCCAGCCAGTCCGCCGGGCCGCTCGCGTAGCCGGCATGGATGTCCTTCATCGTCAGCGGCGAACGCCTCAGGCCCTGATCCGGTTTGCAACCCGCGAGGGTCGCCGAGGCAGCGAGCAGCAACCAGCGCCGGCCGCAGCGTGGGGCGGTCAAGTGCGGGCGTGGGCCAGATAGGTTGAGAGGCGGCGCAGGTTGTTGCCCAAGCCGGGCTCGGCCGAGCGGCCAGCCGGCGGATCAAGTTCCAGCTTGATCTGCGGGCTGGCGCCTGAGAACTTCGTCAGCTTCCTGACCGCCCGCCCAGCTGCCTCGAAGTGGGCGCGGATGACCTCATCGGCGTCGAACTGCTGGCCCGGTGCCAATTGCAGGCCGATCTCGCACAGGGCCGGATGGCTCGCGAGTGCGCGCCAATCGATGCTTCGTACGGGCACCCACAGGTTGAGGGTCTGCAGGCGCGGCATCGTTGCAACGAAGCCGAGGTCGGCCATCGATGCCGCCTTGGCTTCCACATGCAAGCAGCGCAGGCTGGGCAGCTGCTCAAGGGCGGCGACGTCCGGCAGCTTGACGGCCGCCGTGATGACCAGGATCTCCAATGCCTGCAGGGACGCCAATGCGGAGATGTCGACCAGGCTGCGGGCTTCCAGCAGGCGCAACTCGTGCAGTGAGCTGAAAGCTTCGATGCCAGCCAGCGATTGGGTCTTGCAGCTCTCCAACAGAAGGGCTCGCAAGGCGACGGCATGGGGCAGGGCGGAGAAATCCTTCAGGTTGCCGCCGGCGAGTTCCAGGATTTCGAGGCGGGGATGGTCCAGCAACTTGGGGCGGACCTTGGCGGCCGAACCGCATTCAAAGACCTTCAGATGGGGCAGTGACCTGTAGTCGAAGTCATACCCCAGCTGGCTGCCGACAAAGCTGATGCGCTCCAGCGATTCGAGCCGGGCCAGGCCATCCGCCGACGCCGCCTGCGGCGCGAACAGCCAACGGATGTTGTGCTGCCAGGGCGCCAGCTGCTCAAAGCTTCCGAAGTCCGCCGCGACTTCTACACCGTCGTAGTCGCCGCCCGCCAGCGCGTGCCGGGCGGCCTCATCAAGGGCCTCCAGCCGCAGCAGGCGCGACTGGTCCCGGTTTTGGAGGGTGCGGATTTCTGAGCTCAACGGACTGTTCCTAGAGTTTGGGGCAGATGATCTTCTTGAAGGCTTCGTAGTCGGCCCGGCTGGACGTCGTGATCTGGCGGCGGCCATTGAGCAGGACCTTGCCTTCACGCTCAAGGATATCCATGACCAACTGCTCGGCCTTGTTGAGGGCCGCGCCTACTCCCGGGATGGGGAATTTGGCCACGATCTGCGAGGTCGCCTTCCAGGCCACTTCAGCGCTCTTCTTGGCTTCACGGATGTGTTCGCGCCACCGCGTGTTGATGCGCCGGCTGGTCTGGCCGACATAGAAGTTGCCCGCAGCATCGATCAGGATGTAGATGCCTTGCCTGGTCACTTCCATGCCCAGGCCGGCGCCCAGATCGCAGCCCGCCTTGGCAAAAGCCTGGCGGATGCTGGCCTGCGCGGCGCTGGCGAGCGTGCTCTCTCCCTCGGCGGCGACCCCCTGCTCCACGAGGTTCGTCTCGCCGCTGGGATCGGTGTTGTGCACCGGATCGTTGGCCGCATACACGTACTTGTGCTGCGACGTGGGCTGGGCGAGCATGCCGTCGAGCGGGTCCAGCGACAGCAGGCGTCCGGTGCTGACGTCGAGCCAACGGGCCCGCAGGTAGGTCAGCCCGGCAGGAGCGTCCCAGTAGGCCTGCGCCAACTGGTGGTTGAGTCGGGGCGCCGTATTGAGCAACTCCCCGAAAGCGCTGGCCTCGGTGGTCTCGACGACCGCGCCGCTGCGATCGATCGCAGCGAGCGGCGTGCCGAGGTGGCCGGACAGGGGGATGAGGTCCTCGGTCGGACTGCCGAACAGCGTGCCCTGGCCGCCACGGGTCTGCTGGCGCAGCGCATCACCCCAGACATAGGCCACGCGTTGCGTGCCGGTGCTTTCCAGCACCACGTCCGACCATTCCGTCGTGGGGTCGATCAGGAACTTGGTCGTGCCGCCCGGCGTGGTCTTGCCCACGCGGGCGCCATCGGCGTCATAGGCATAGCTCGACACCACCGTCGCTGTCACGGCGCTGGTGCCTCGGCGCACCTCGATCATGCGGTTCTCGGCGTCGAAGCGGTAGCCCGTGAACTCCGTCGGGCTTTGCTTGCTGGCGAGGTTGCCGTTGGCGTCCCACGCATAGGTGGTGGTCGTCGTGCCGCCGCCGACGGCGGTGCGTGTCTCGCTGGTGAGGCGGTCGTTGCTGTCGTAGCTGTAGGCGGTCGTCGTCGTCGAGCCCGGCGTGACGACGGTCTTGCCGGTGCGGTTGCCCACCGAGTCGTAGCTGTAGCCAACGGCCTGGGTCGCCGGCTGGGTGTTGTTGGCCAGCCATGCGGCCAGTTGCGCACCCTTGTAGTTGTTCTCAGCCGTCAGGCGGGCATTCGCGTCGTAGGCAAAGGTCTGCACCCGCACCGGCGTGCCCGTGAAGGCACCGCTTGCGGCGTCGTAGCTGGATGCGGCGTCGAAGTTGTCGATGCGATTGACCGCGCCGCCTGCGCCGCGGCTGATGGACTGGCCTGCAATCAGCGTCGTGCCTGTACCCGTGCGCTTTCCGTGAGCAATGGCGACCTGGCGGTCCTGTGCGTCGTAGCGCCAGTCGGTGGTCAAGGTCACGCCGGCGGTCAGCAATTGCTCGCTGTGGGTCAAACGCCCCGCGGTGTCATAGGCGTAGGTCGTCGTGCTGCCGTCCGGTGCGGTCAACGCGCTGCGGCGGCCCTCGGCGTCGTAGCTGTAGGTCGTGTTGCCCTCGGCGGTCCCGCGTCGGGTGATGCGGCCAGCTGCGTCGTACGCCCAGGTCAGCGTGCCCTGCGGGCCCGCGAGCTGGCTCAGGCGGCCGACGCTGTCGTAGCTGTAGGTCGTGGTGCCCTGGCTGCTGCTGGACCCGGTCTCCGTCAGGGTCGCCCGCTGGCCGTCGGCGTTGTAGGTGAAGCTGATGCTGCGAGCCGGCGTGCCGGCCGTGGCGGGGATGCTGCGCGTGAGCTCGCGGCCCTGCGTGTCATAGGTCCGCGCGATGAGCTGGCCACCAAAGGTCGTGTGGCCCGTGAGCTGGCCCTCGGCGTCATAGCTGAAGGTTTCCGTCGCGCCGTCGGGCAGGATGCGGCTGACCGGCCGGCCCACGGTGTCGTAGCGCCATTGGACCTGGCGGGCGAGTGCATCGCCTTGGACCGTGCGGGCGCTGGTCTCGTCGTAGGCGTAGGTCGTCGGAGTCGCCACGCCGCTCTGTTGCACGCTGGTCAGGCGTGCCAGTGCGTCGTAGTTGAAGGTCGACACCACGCCACGGGCGCCGGTCAGCGTCGCCACGCGGCCATCGGGGCGGTAGGTGGCCGACGTCGCGCTGCCGTCAGGGTAGTCGGTACGGGTCAGCCGGTTCAGGGCGTCGTAGGTATAGGCCACCACGCGACCATCCGGCAGCACGGTCTGAGTGCGGTTGCCAGCCAGGTCGTAGCTGTGCTGCGTGCGACGGCCGCTGCCGTCGGTGCTGGCGGTCAGCTGGTCGCCGGCGTCGTACTCGTTGGCACGTCGTGCCCCGAGTTGATTGATCTCGGCGACAAGGCGGCTCGCGGCGTCGTACTCGAGGCTGCTGGTGCTGCCGTCGGGGAAGCGCGTCTGAACAAGGCGGTTGAGTTCGTCGTAGGCCTTGGTCGTCACGCGGCCCTGGCGATCAGTCATCGACACCTCGTTGCCGTTGGCGTCATAGGCCCATTGCTCGGCGCTGCCGTCCGCGTAGTCGGTGCGGACCAGGCGGGCATTGGCGTCGTAGCTGTTGCGGGTGATGCGCCCCAGCGCGTCGGTCACCGTCGTCACCTTGCCGGCACCGTCATAGGTGTAGCGGCGTACCGACCCTGCCGCATCGGTCTCCTGGGTCAGGCGGTTGCCGGCGTCGTAGACGCGCGTGACGGTCTCGGTGCGAGTGACGCCCGCAACGGTGCGGGTCAGGGTGCTGGTGAGCTCGTTGCCGTTGTCGTCGAAGGTGTAGCTCTTGATGTTGCCCAGGCCATCGGTCTCGCGATTGCGGCGGCCCTTGGCGTCGTAGCCGTAGCTCGTGCTGACCCCGCCGACATTGATGGCCGTCAGTTGTCCTTTGAGGCTGACCCCGGCGGAAATGGTCCGTCCCAAGGGCAGGGTGACGCTGCTGGGCTCGGAGCCGGGAATGCTCTCGCCACCGCCGTAGCCCAGTGTCGTGACCCGCCCCAGGGGGTCGGTGACCGTGATCGGGTTCATCCGCTGGTAGCCGCTCGCACCCGAGGCATAGGTGACGGTCGTCGTGCGTCCCAGTGCGTCCTTCTCTGTCAGCGGCTGACCGGTGACCGGATCGAAGGTCTTGGTCGTCACATACCCCAGCGGGTTGCTGCGCGTCAGCTCGTTGCCGTTGGCGTCGTAGGTGATGTCGGTCACGCCGCCCTTGGCGTCGACGATGCGCGTGACGTTGCCGGCCGCGTCGAAGCTGTAGACCGTCGCGTTGCCGCGCCGGTCCACCACGCGCTGCTGGTTGGCGACTTCGTCGAAGGTCTGGGTGGCGGCGGCGCCGTTGCCGTCGGCCAGTCCGATCAGGCGGCCCTTGTCGTCGAACTGCTGTCGGGTCACGACCACGCCGCGCGGGTCGGTGATGCTGGCGAGCAGATGGCCGCTGTTGACGCTGCCGCTGTCGCCGGCGCCGGCGGGGCGGGTGACGGTGTCGTATTGGAAGTAGCTGACCTGGCCGAGGCGGTCGGTCATGCTGGCGAGGTCGCCCGCCGCGTTGTAGCTGTAGGTGATGGCGCGGCCGGCCGGGTCGGTGGCACGCGTGATGCGGCCCTGCGCGTCGCGCGTGAGCGAGACGGCGAGCGAGCTGCTGTGCGAAATGCCGCCAGCGCCGTAGGTCACGGTGTTGCCGTAGAGGTCGGTCATGCTGAGCACGCCGGTGCCTTCACGCAGGTTGTACTTGACGCCCTGGGCGTCGGTGAAGATGAAGTCGGTCGGATTCCAGACGTCGCCCGTGTCCACGTTGACGAGCTGGCCGCCGGCGGCCATCACGGTGTCATTGAGGACGATGGACAGCTGGCCCACGCCGGCACCGGCGCTGGCGCTGCCGCCCACGGGCAGGGGCAGGGGGTCGAGCACGACGTTCAGCGTCGGCACCGTGCCGAAGGCGCACTCCGGCTCGTTGCGGGCCTGGAAGCGATAGATGCCGCCATCAGGCAAGGACACCGTGACGCGGCGTGAGCCGGCAGGGCGCAGGCACAGGTTGAAGGGGCCGCTGCGGATCACGTTCCACTCCAGGCCGAACACCATGTTCTTGCGGATGCTCACGTCCTGCGCGGCCATGCTCCAGCCGTAGCCGAAGTCGCTGCTGACGTCCTTCTTGAGGCTGTCGTAGGTGCGGGTCAGCATCAGCGGCATGCCACTGGCATCGGCCCGGATGTCGGCAAAGCTCAGCCGGAAGGCGCCGAACTTGCGGTCGCGCGTGATCTCGAAGGGAACCGAGGCGAGGGTCGCCTGGCCGTTCACGTCCACGACCTTGAGGGCGAGTTCGTAGCTGCCGTTGGCGCGCGTGCTGGGGTCGATGGAACCCAGCGTGCCGTTGCTGACCGGGGTGAGGCCGCGGTAGATCTCGACCCAGGCGCTGCTCGGCGCGCCCGCCGGGCGCAGCAGCAGCTGGTAGTAGGCGAAGCGGGCGTCCGTGGCGGTGCCGGTGACAGGCACGGCGGACAGGATTTCGCTGTCGGGCGCGGGGCTGGTGATGGCCGCGGTAGGCGGTGTCACGTCGCTGGGGTCGCGCACCGTCAGCAGCAATTGCTGGGTCTGGGGGGCCGGGGTGACGCCGTTGACGGCCACGCCTTCCGCGCGCACGTCGATGCGGTGCGTGCCTGTGGCAGGCGCGCTGAAGGTCGCGCTGCCGGCACCGTCGAGCGTCAGCGCCACGCCGTCAAGCATCGCCGTGCGGGTGACAGCTCCGCCGTTGCCGCCGCTCACCAGGACCGTGAGTGTGACGGCCTGCCCGGGGTTGGCCACCGCAGTGGACAGGCTGGCGGCGAGCTGCAGCGGCGTCGGCCCGCTGGAGGCGGTGATGCTGAAGGACTGGGTGGCGAACAGGCCACCGGCGTCGGTCACGCGGACCGTCACGGCGGCGTTGCCCGCTTGAGTAGGCGTGGGCGTCCAGCGGATCACGCCGCTGGCGGCGTCGATGCTCATGCCGGTCGGCGCGGTGATCAGCGAGAAGCTCAGCGTGTCGCCGGCATCGGGGTCCGTGGCGCTGGCGGCATAGACATAGGGGGCGCCGATGGTGGCGACCGTGACCGGGACGCTGGCGAAGCTCGGCGCCCGGTTGCTCGTGGTGGCCGTGATGCTGGCGAGCGCGCTGCCGGTCAGCGAACCGTCCGAGACGACGAGCTGCACGCTGTAGCTGCCGGGCAGATCGGGCACGAAGCTGGCGTTCGCCGCGTTCGGGTTGCTGACGGTGGCCAGGCTGCCACCCGGGCGCGTCGCCAGGCTCCAGGCATAGCTCAGCGGCGTGCCATCAGGGTCGAACGAGCCGGCGCTGCTCAGCGCCACGGTGGCGCCCACGGCGACGTTCGACGGCGTGGCCGCGGCGGCCGCGACGGGAGGGCGGTTGGCCGTGCTGGCCGTGATGGTGACCGTGGCGGGCACGCTGGCCAGCGAGGCGTCGCTGACGATCAGCTGAGCGACGTAGATGCCGTCCTTGTCGGCGACGAAGCTGGGCCGCGCGGCGTTGGCCGGCGAGATGGCTGCGGTGCTGCCGGCAGGCTTGGTGGTGAAGGACCAGGCGAAGCTCAGGGCATCCGCGTCGGCGTCGCGCGAGGCGCTGCCGTCCAGGCTCACCGAACTGCCGGTGGCCACCGATTGCGCTGCCCCGGCGTCGGCCACGGGGCGGGAGTTGATGGTGGAGACGACGACCGTGTCGGGCGCACTGCTCAGGCTGCCGTCATTGACGATCAGCTGGGCCACGTAGTTGCCGGGCTTGTCGGCCGTGAAGCTGGGGCTGGACAGCGAGGTGTTGTCGAGCGCGGCCGTGCTGCCCGCCGGGCGGCTGGTGAGCGACCAGGCGTAGGCCAGCGGCGAACCTTCAGGGTCGAGCGAGCTGCGACCGTCCAGCAGGACCTTGGCACCCAGCGCCACGGTCTGGTCGGGTCCGGCGTTCGCGACCGGTGCGGCGTTGTCGGTGCCGATGGTGACCGTCGCGGCAGGGCTGTTGACGAGGCCGTCGTTGACGATCAACTGCACCACGTAGTTGCCGGGCTTGTCGGCCACGAAGTTCGGATTGACCACCGTGGCGCTCGACAGCGCGGCGCTGCTGCCGGCCGGGCGGCTCAGGATCGACCAGGCGAAACTGAGCGGATCGCCATCGACGTCGGTACTGGCGCTGCCGTCGAGCACCACCTGCGCGCCGAGCGCCACCGAGCGGTTGGCACCGGGACGGGCCACCGGGGCGGAGTTGATCGTCGAGACATGGACCGTGGCCGCGCGGCTGGCGGCGCTGCCGTCGTTCACGACCAGCTCAAAGACGTAGCTGCCCGCCTTGTCCAGCGTCAGGCGGGGTTGGACCAGGGTTGCGTTGTCCAATGCCGCCGTGCTGCCCACGGGGGCGCTGACCAGGCGCCAGGCGTAGCGCAGCGCGTCGCCGTCGATGTCCGACGACGCACGACCGTCGAGCACCACCACGTCGCCCACGCGGGCGCTCTGGTCGGGGCCGGCGTTGGCCACCGGCGCGGAGTTGACGGTGCTGACCGTGATGCTGTCGACCGCGCTGTTCAGCGTGCCGTCGTTCACCACCAGTTCGGCCACATAGCTACCCGGCCGGTCGATGGTGAAGCCCGGTGTCATCGCGCTCGAGCTGGACAGCGCCGCGGCGCTGCCGGCGGGTCGGCTGACGAGGGTCCAGCGGTAGGTCAGCGCGTTGCCGTCGGGATCGCTGGAGAGGGCGGCACTGAGCGTGACGCTGTCGCCGACCCGGGCGGTCTGGTCGGGGCCGGCGTTGGCCACGGGCACGCCGTTCGTGGCGCACTGGGCGTATTTGCAGCGCAACGCACAGATGCGGCCGTCGCCGGAGTTGATGACGCCATTGTTGTCGGCGTCCCTCGGATCATCCGGTCCGCTCACCGGGCTGCCCGCCTGGATGGCAGCCTGGATCAGGGCCAGGTCGACCTTGTCAATGCGGCCGTTGTTGTCGACATCGCATTTGAGGGCGGCCTGCGCGGCCAGCGGCGTCGTCAACAGGACGGCCAGCAAGACGCGGACAAAGGAGGTGCTGAGGGAGCGCATACGGAGTTCCTTCCCAGGCGCGGCCAAAGGGCCGCCTAGCCCCTCAGGAAGAGGGGCGGCAAAAACCAGACGGACGATCAGGGTGAGGGGTGGGTCAGCGCCGTCGCTGTCGCCACGGCCGGGCGTAGCGCATGGCCAGGAGGGCCAGCATCACCAGGGCCAGGCTGGCGGGTTCCGGCAGCTGGATGCCACGCGGCGCCACGGTGACCGACGCGCCGACGGCGTTGTAGGCCACCGCATTGCCGTCGGCATCGAAGGTCGACAGGGCGTCGATGTCGAGGGCCGAGGTTCCGACACCGAGGGCATCGAAGTAGATCGTGAAGAGGTCGAAGGCCGGTGCCTGAAGGGCCAGCAGGTCGGACGTGAGCTCAAAGGAAAAGTCGGACAGCAGCACGCCGCCGCCGACATCGTTGGCCGCGAGACCGATGGCCGCACCGAGGTGCTGGGCATCCTGCACCCTGGCGAAGCCGAGTACGGCCGGGTCAAAGCGCAGCGTGAAGTCGTAGCCGCCCAGCCCAGCTGGCAGCACGTCGGACACCTGCACGGTCAGCGCCACCTGAGCGCCGAGGCCCACCGTTTGCGTCGCCGGTGTCATCGAAATCACCGCGGCGCCCGCTGCGCCGGGCAGCCAGGCCTGAAGCGCTGTGGCAAGAGCCAGCGTGTTCAGCCAGCGCCACGGTCGGCAAGACCCGTCCCCTTTGGAACCCGACATACCTTCCCCCCTTTTTGTTCGGGTGCGATTCTGCTGAAACGAGGAGCGCCGAAACGTGACAAACCGTCAACGCGCCAGGTTCAAACTAGGGGCGTTGGCGTGGGCCAGCTTGCACCTCGCGGGGATTCACTTTTTGAAGCCCCTGAACATGGGACAGGGCAACCCTTGTTGTGGATGGGGCGGCGTGCGTGACACCCGCATCAGTGCGGGCATGCATGCTCTACACCGCGGGCAGGTGTTGGGCGCCGTAGCGCAGAACGGTAAGGCTTTGTTCGGCCCGGTTAATGGCGCCGGCAATTGTTCACAGCTCGGTACGTTTGGCCGCGGGGACTGCCTAGAGTCGCAGCTCTTTTCCACTCCCCCGAGTCCATCGATGTCGAGACTTTCGCCCCTGATCGTCGCCAGCAGCGTCCTGTTGCTGAGCGCTTGCGCCACCAAGGAATTCGTCAAGGAGACCGTCGCTCCGGTGCAGACCAGCGTGGACGGCCTCGGCACCCGCGTGCAGGCGCATGACGATGGCCTCAAGGCCCTGGACGGCAAGGTGCAGAGCAGTGAGGCCCGCATGATGGCCGCTTTGCAGCAGGAGGCCGCGGCGCGGACTCAGGCCATCAACAACTTGCCCAAGCCGCCGGGCCTGCTGATGAGCACCGTGCTGACCGACGACAAGGTCCGGTTCAGCTCGGGCCGCGCCCAGCTCACCGAGCAGGCCGGCCAGGAACTCGATCAGCTCGTCGCCAAGCTCAAGGCCGACAACCAGCCGGTGTACATCGAGATCCAGGGCCATACCGACTCGACCGGCAGCGACGCCGTCAACCAGCAGCTGGGCCTCCAACGGGCCGAAGCCGTGCGCCTGCACCTGTCCCGCGCCGGCCTGCCGCTGGCGCGCATGTCAACGATCAGCTATGGCGAATCTGCGCCCCTGGCCGACAACCGCACTCGTGAAGGCCGCAGCACGAACCGGCGAGTTCAGCTGATCGTGATGCGCTGAGCGGACATCGCCAACGACCGCTGCGGGCAGCGGTGTTGGCCTTCCGCCGTCGGATTACTTCGAGAACCAGCCGGCCACGCGCTGGCGCAGGCGCTCGAAGAAGCCGGCGCGTTCCACGTCGGCGAGCGCAACGACGGGGGCCTCGCCGAGTTGCTTGCCGTTGGCCGTGGCGACGATCTTGCCGATCACGGTGCCCTTGGCGATGGGGGCCTCGAGGGCCGGGTTCAGCGAGACCGCGGTCTGGACGCCGCCCGCCTGGCCCTTGGGCACGACCAGGGTCCAGGCCTGCGCAATGCCGGCATTGACGCTGGGCGCCACGCCATAGGTGACCTTGGCGCTCGCCAGCGTCGCGCCGGCCTGTGCGGGCGTCGCTTCCTCGAAGTTGGCGTAGCCCCAGTTGAACAGCACGCGGGTCTGGTCGGCGCGGGCCTGCTTGCTGTCGGCGTTCATGATGACCGAGATCAGCCGCATGCCGTTGCGCTTGGCCGAGGCGGTCAGGCAGTAGCCCGCCTCTTCCGTATGCCCGGTCTTGAGACCGTCGACCGTGGGGTCGGTGTAGAGCAGCGCGTTGCGGTTGCCCTGCTTGATGCCGTTGTAGGTGAATTCGCGCTCGGCGTAGATGGGGTAGTACTCGGCGCTGTTGCGGATGATGGCGGCCGCCAGCACGGCCAGGTCGCGGGCCGAGGCCTTGTTGTTGGGGTCGGGCAGGCCGGCCGAATTCGCGAACTGGGTCTTGCCCATGCCCAGCTTCTTCGCCTCGGCGTTCATCATCGCCACGAAGCCGGACTCCGAGCCGCCGATGTGCTCGGCCAGGGCCTTGGAGGCGTCGTTGCCGCTGGCGATGACCACGCCGCGCAGCATGTCCATCAGGGAGGCCTGCGCGTTGAGGGGCACGAACATGCAGCTGTCGCCGTCCTTGCCGCCGCGGCACCAGGCGCTCTCGCTCATGGTGACGGGATCGGTGGGCTTGAGCTTGCCGTTCTTGAGGCCCTGCTCCACCAGGTAGCTGGTCATCATCTTGGTCAGCGACGCCGGCGGCAGCGGCTCGTCGGGGTTGGACGAGGCCAGGACCTGCCCGGTGTTGAAATTCATCAGCACCCACGCCTTGTTGGTGAGGACCGGCACCGACTGGCCGTTGGCGTCGGTGGTCATGGCCTGTTCGGCGGCTGCGGCAGGCTTGTGCTGCTTGTGCGCCGTAGCGCGCGGCTTGGCGTGCTGGGCGCTGAGGGCCGTGAGGGGCGCTGCGACGAGGAGGGCGCTGGCAAGGACGACGGGGAGCAGAGGAGCGGAGGGGAAGCGGGAATTCATTGAGAGATGCATTTTCAAGAAGGCGACGGCCCGAGGCATGTTAGGGCCCGACAACCGACAAGGGCGTAACGACGCCCGATCGCGCATTGCGCCAGGTAACCCGGCCGATTGTCGCGGCCCGGCACGGCCCGGGGTTTACCCGCCGTCACTTCGGTCAGCCCGTCCATCCAGGGCGACACTCCCCGCTTCTCCTCCAATGCGCCCCTTCCTCCCATGAAGCGTCTGCCTCTTCCCCTCGTCCTCTGCCTCGGCCTGGCCCTGGGCGGACGGGCCCTGCACGCCGAGCCGCTGCCCGCCGTCTGGAACCTGAGTCCCCTCTATGCCAGCGACGCCGACTGGGAGGCTGCTCGCCAGGCCCTGCTGGCCGACCTGCCCAAGCTGGCGGCGCTCAAGGGCACGCTGGGCAAGAGCGCGCATAGCCTGCGGGCCGGGCTGGACACCCTCAGCGCGGCCAACCTGCGTTTCGACCGGCTGCGCGTCTATGCCAGCATGAAGCAGAGCACCGACAACCGCGACAACAAGAACCAGGAGCGCAGCGGCCTGGCAGCGCAGCTGGGTGGTGAGTACAACAGCACCATCGCCTGGCTGGAGCCGGAGATCCAGGCGCTCGGCGAAGCCAAGGTGGCCGCCTTCCTGAAGGCCGAGCCGGGCTTGAACAAGCACGCCGAACACCTGCGCAACAGCCTGCGCCAGGCCAGGCACACGCTGAGCGCCCAGAGCGAAGCCGTGATTGCCGCGCTGGCACCGGTGCGCAGCGCCACGGGCGATGTGCGCACGCTGCTGTTCAACGCCAACACCCAGTGGCCCGAACTGAAGGTCGACGGCAAGACCGAGAAGGTGGACGGCACCAAGTACGGCCTGCTGCGCCAGCACCCGGACCGCGCGGTGCGCAAGCAGGTGTTCGACGCCTTCTTCGGTGCCATCGGCCAGTACGAGGACACCTACGGCGTGACGCTGGGCAATGTGGTGCAGGACGACACCACCATGGCCAAGCTGCGCCACTACCCCAGCGCCGTGGCCATGAGCCTGGGCGCCGAGGAAATTCCGGAAGCCGTCTACCGCACCCTGGTGGCCGAGGTGCACAAGGGCCTGCCCACGCTGCACCGCTATTTCAAGCTGCGCCAGCAGATGCTGGGCCTGCCGGACCTGCACTACTACGACATCTACCCGGCCCTGGTCACGCAGAAGAAGGAATACAGCCTGGACGATGCCGCGGCGCTGACGCTGGCCGCCACCCAGCCGCTGGGCGAGGACTACCAGAACCTGCTGAAGGCCACCTTCAAGCTCAACACCATGCATGCCCTGCCGGCACCGGGCAAGAGCGGCGGCGCCTACCAGGACGGCGTCTATGGCGCGCCTCCCTTCGTGTTCCTGAACCACCAGGGCGAGTTCGAGTCGGTCAGCACCTTCGCGCACGAGTGGGGCCACGCCATGCACACGGCCATCGCCAACCGCGCCCAGCCCTACGAGACGGCGGGCTACTCACTGTTCGTGGCCGAGATCGCCTCCACCGCCAACGAGGTCCTGCTCAGCCACTACATGCGCGGCCAGGCCGGCAGCAAGGAAGAGAAGCTCTACCAGCTCGGCTATGCGCTGGAACGCCTGCGCGGCACCTTCTTCCGCCAGGCCATGTTCGGCGAGTTCGAGCTCAACACCCATGACGCCGCCGCCAAGGGCGAGGCCCTCAACGGCAAGCGCATGACGGAGATCTACTGCAAGCTCTTGAAGGAATACCACGGCGACGCGGCCGGGGTCATGAAGATCGACCCGCTGTACTGCCAGGAATGGGCCTTCATCCCGCACTTCTACCGGCCCTTCTACGTCTACCAGTACGCCACTTCCATCACCGCGGCCCTGCACTTCGCCGAGGACATCCTGGATGGCAAGCCCGGCGCGCGCGACAACTACCTGAAGCTGCTGGCCAGCGGCGGCTCGGTGCCGCCCTACCAGGCGCTGAAGAAGGCCGGCCTCGACATGGCGACCCCGGCGCCCTACCAGGCCGTCATCAAGCGCATGGACAGCATCATGGACGAGATGGAGGCGCTGCTGAAGGCCCGCTGAGCTCAGCTGAAGGCGGCCGCCAGGGCCTGCAGCCCCACCTCGGGGTCGTGCAGGCCCTGGTAGATCGGTGGCACGGGCTTGTCCACGCCGAACAGCCCGTACACCGCGTGCATCGCGCAGTGCACCGAGTACTCCACCGTGTAGACGGTGTCGTCCGGCAGCTCGACGTGCTGGCCCAGGAAAGCGAAGTTGGCTGCGCCGCTGGGCAATACGCGCGGCCGGTCGGCCGGCTTGCGGGGCGCGAACATCGCGGAGCCGTAGGGCAGCATGACGGGCGTCACGTCGGTGCCGGCCAGGGCGGCGGCACGGATGTCGCCAAAGCCCAGGTGGTGCAGCAACTCGTCCAGGATTTCGCGACCGCTGCACTCGGCCATGGGCTTGGCGACGAAGTTGCCCGGCGCGTCGATGAAGAGGCCGTAGCCCCAGGCCGTGAAGGTGTCCGGCGGCATGCCGGGAAAGTGGGGCTGGTGCGGCACGACGAGGGACATCAGCCAGTTGGAGTCCACCAGCGTCATCAGCGCGCCCGTGCCGGGCGAGTTGCCGCTGAAGTCGGCGATGCGGTCCAGCAGCGTGCGGCCGTGCATCGTCAGGGTGAAGGACTCCCACTTGTTGTCGTCGACATTGAAGAAGGTGTGCGGGCGACCGAAGTCGTCGGCCTTCTGGGCCAAGGTCTCCCATAGCGACCAGGCGCCGTCGCGGCGATCGCGGATGAGGGGCGGCGCCTCGCTGTTGCTGCCGTAGGTGGCGTCGGCGGTGATGGAGCCGAGCGTCACGAAGCAGGCGTCGCCAGGCGCCAGGTCGAGGGTGTGGCTGGCCTGGGCCGTCTGCACGTGCAGGCGCGTGGCGCGGCGCTGGGCGGGGTCGCGCTGGTCGAAGTCGATGTCGGTCACGCGGTGGCCGAAGCGCACGTCCACGCCCTGGGCCAGCAGCCAGCGCTGCAGCGGCACGGCGATGGAGTCGTACTGGTTGTAGGGCGTGCGGCGCACCCCGGCCAGGGTATGCATGCGCGGGAACTCCTGCAGGAAGCGCAGGAAGTAGCGCCGCAGTTCGATGGCGCTGTGCCAGTCCTGGAAGGCGAAGGTGGTGCGCCACATCTGCCAGAAGTTGCTCTGGAAGAAATGCGGCGAGAACATCTCGTCGATGCGCCGCGCGCCCAGCAGGGCTTCGGGCATGGCCAGCAGCCGCGTCAGCTCGGCGCGGTCGCGGCCGTCGAGCCCGTAGTGGCGGGCGTCGATGATGCGCGGCCCCTGGCCGATGAGGCGGGCGTGCGCCTCGGTGCGGACGCTGGCGTTGAAGGCGTCGATCTCCTGCCGCACGCTCATGCCCGGCTGCTCCAATGACGGGATGCCGTCCAGCAGGTTCCACAGGCATTGATAGACCTCGTCGCACAGCATGCGCCCGCCACGGGTCACGTAGCCGGGCTGGGTGGGCGAGGCACTGCCATCCAGGCAGCCGCCGGCGATGCCGAGTTCTTCGAGGATGTGGATGCGCTGGCCGGGCATGCCGGCGTCGCGGATGAGAAAGCTGGCCGCGGCCATCGAGGCGATGCCGCCGCCGACGAGCCAGACGTCGGCATTCTTGG
>CBHWBD010000084.1:0-20077 GCA_966111775.1 uncultured Comamonadaceae bacterium
CCAAGGGCTATGACCGCGACACCATCCCCGGCGACTACGCGACGCTGAAGACGCCTTGCCCCAAGTGCGGTGGCATCGTCAAAGAGAACTACCGCCGCTTCACCTGCAACGGCAAGAGCGGCACGGGCGACGACGCCTGCGGCTTCTCCATCGGCAAGATCCCGGGCGGCCGCAGCTTCGAGCTGCACGAGGTCGAGGCCTTCCTGGCGACCAAGAAGATCGGTCCGCTGGAAGGCTTCCGCTCCAAGGCGGGCTGGCCCTTCACGGCCGAGCTGGCCCTCGTGTACGACGACGAGATCCAGAACTGGAAGCTCGAGTTCGACTTCGGCGAGGACGCCAAGAAGGCCGAGAACGACGGCGAGCCGGTCGACTTCTCCGGTCAGCAAAGCCTGGGCGCCTGCCCCAAGTGCAAGGGCCATGTCTACGAGCACGGCAGCAACTACGTCTGCGAGCACTCGGTCGGCGCCCATGTCACCTGCGACTTCAAGACCGGCAAGGTCATCCTGACCCAGCCCATCGAACCGGCCCAGGTGCACAAGCTCCTGGCCGACGGCAAGACCGACCTGCTGGAGAACTTCGTCTCCAACAAGACCCGCCGCAAGTTCAAGGCCTTCCTGGCCTATGACAAGAAGGAAGGCAAGGTCGTCTTCGAGTTCGAGCCGCGCGCCGCCAAGGCGCCTGCCGCCAAGAAGGCGCCGGCGAAGAAGGCTGCCGCCAAGGCTTGAGCCGGGCGCTCTCGGGCCCCGGCGCATGGCTTGACGGCGTCGCGCGGGGCGCCCAACCGCTTATGCTCGCTGCCATGGGCCCGAACGGGCCGAATCGGGAGAGCGGGGGATGGCGTTGACGCCGATCAACCTCGGAATACAGGCACGCCTCACGGCGGGAATCGCGCTGGTCGCGAGCCTGCTGGTGCTGGCCGTGGGCTGGTACTGGACCACCCACGAGGAAGAAGAGCTGATGGCCTCGTTGCGCCAGCGCGAGGCACGCATGGCTGGCCTCATCGAGCGGGGCTTCGCCGGCCCGATCTGGAACCTCGACCATGTCGCCATCGAGAACCTGCTCGATGCCGTCATGGCCGACCCCGAGGTGCATGCCATCGAGCTCAAGGGCCTGGGCCTGCGCGGTGGCCAGGCCAAGCGCGGTCGCCCCGAGTCGGCTTCGGGGCCGGCCAGCGTGCTGCTGCGGCGCGAATTCGGCATCACCTACCAACCGGCGGCCGACACGCCCGGCACGCAGGTGGCCTCCGCCGTGCTGGTGTTCAGGCGCGACCTGGTCGACGAGCAGATCGGTCGCACCCGCGTCTTCGTCGTGGAATTGCTGGCCGTCGTGGTCGTCGGCATCGTCATTGCCAGCTCGCTGCTGGTGCACTGGCTGGTGCGCCGGCCGGTGGCGCGCCTGGGCGCCCTGGCCCAGCGTGTCGCCAAGGGCGACCTCGGCGCGCAGGAGACTGTCGAGCGCGGTGACGAGATCGGCGAGCTGACCATGCGCTTCAATGCCATGAGCCTGAAGCTGCGCAGCGCGGCCGACCAGGTCCAGCTCAGCTCGGCGGGCCTGCGCGCCAGCGAGGCCCGCTACCGCAGCCTGTTCGAGAACGCCACCGAAGGCATCTTCCAGACCGATGCCAGGGGCTGCGTGCTGAGCATGAACCGCGCCTTCACGCAGATGTTGGGCCTGGGCTCGCAAAGCCCGGTGGGGCGGCGGCTGCGTGAGTTGAGCGGCATCGACCGCGTGGAGATGCAGCGCGTCGTCGCGGTCATGAACGAGAAGGGCAAGATCCAGCAGGCCCAGTTGCTGCTGCGCGGCGCCGGCGGCAAGCCGCTGTGGGTGGAGCTGAATGCCCACTGGGTCGAGGCCGAAGGGGCCGAGGGTGGGGGCGGCCAGCGCCGCATCGAGGGCATGGTCAGCGACATCTCGCGGCGCCGCCAGGCCGAGGCCGAGCTGACCCGCCACCGCGACCACCTCGAGGAGCTCGTCAACGAGCGCACCGCCGAACTCAGCGAGGCCAAGCTGCGCGCGGAAGGCGCCAACCAGGCCAAGGGCCGCTTCCTGGCGACCATGAGCCACGAGTTCCGCACGCCGTTGAACGCCATCCTCGGCTTCACGCAGCTGATGCAGATGGACGCCGCCATCCCGGCCAACCAGCAGGCCAAGCTGCAGCTGATGCGTGACTCCGGCCTGCACCTGCTGGAGCTCATCAACGACGTGCTGGACATGGCCAGCATCGAGGCCGGCAAGGTCTCGCTCAAGCCCGCACCGGTGGACCTGCGAGCCCTGGTGGACATGGCCTGCGACAGCGTGCGGCTGCGCGCCGAGCAGAAGGGTCTGGCCTTCACCGTCGACACCGACGCCCGCCTGCCGAGCCAGGTCATCGCCGACGGCCAGCGCCTGCGCCAGGTGCTGCTCAACCTGCTGTCCAACGCCGTCAAGTTCACCGACAGCGGCGGCGTGCAGCTCACCACCCGTGCCGTCGAGCGCGAGGCCGACCACACGCGCCTGCGCTTCGAGGTGACGGACACCGGCATCGGCATGACGCCGGCCCAGCAGGCCCGCCTCTTCCAGGCCTTCGAGCAGGTCTCCGACGCCTCGCGCCATCTCGGCGGCACAGGCCTGGGCCTGTCCATCAGCCAGCAGCTGGTTCGCCTGATGGGCAGCCAGATCCTGGTGCAGAGCACGGCGGGGCAGGGCAGCAGTTTTGTCTTTGAACTCAGATTGCCGCTGGCCTGAAGTGCAAATTCAAAGGCAACCACAGAGGCACAGAGACACAGAGGCGGTGCAAACCAGCTGCTTCTCCGTGCCTCTGTGCCTCTGTGGTTGCATTTCCGCTGCGCCGCGCCACGGACGAACGGGATGACTTGGGCTATTGCTTTCAAGCTGCTGGCGATCCTTGTCGCCGTCGCCATCGGCTGGGCCGTCGGCCGCATGCGCTGGCTGGGCGGCGGCGAGGCGGGCAGTGACAGCGATCCCGCCCGCGTGCTGGCCAATGCGGCCTTCTTCATCTTCGTGCCGGCCCTGCTGTTCCGCACCACGGCGCGGCTGGACACCTCGACCCTGCCCTGGGCCTTTTTGTTCGCCTTCTTCGTGCCGGTGCTGGTCGTCGTCACGCTGATCTATCTGTTCGAACGCTGGCGCCGCAAGCCCGGCGAGGCCATCACGGCGCCCAGCGTCAAGGCCATCACGGCGGGCTTCGGCAACACCCTGCAGGTCGGCGTTCCGGTGGCGGCCGGCGTGTTCGGCGAACGCGGCCTGGCCATCCACATCGCCGTCGTCAGCCTGCATTCGCTGACCATCCTGACCCTGCTGACCAGCCTCGTCGAGCTGGACGTGGCCCGCGAGCGCCACTCGCGCACCTTCCGCGCCACGCTGATGCAGACGGTGCGCAACACCGTCATCCATCCCGTCGTGCTGCCCGTGCTGGCCGGCCTGAGCTGGAACGCGACGGGCTGGCCCATCCCCGCCGTGCTCGACGAGGTGCTGCAGAGCCTCGGCACCGCCGTCGTGCCGCTGTGCCTGACGCTGATCGGCATGTCGCTGGCCTATTACGGCTGGCCCAAGTCCTGGCGCGGACTGTCCGGCCTGGTGTCGGCCAAGCTGCTGCTGATCCCCGCGGTCGTGCTGGGCATCGCGCATTGGGGTCTGGGCCTGCAGGGCCTGCCGCTGGCCGTCATCGTCATGCTGGCCGCCCTGCCCACCGGGTCCAACGCGCTGATATTTGCCCAGCGCTACCGCACCCTGGAGCCCGAGGTCACGGCCGCCACCGTGCTGTCGACCGTGCTCTACGTCGCCACCGCGCCGCTGTGGCTGGCCCTGCTGGCCTGGCTGTCCCCCTGGTAACTCCCTGGTGACCATCGACACTTCTGCGCCGCGCCTCTTGCGTCGCCCAATCTCCCTCTTGCCTCCCGAGGACCATTTCGCATGAACGCTCCCGCCCCCCGCCGTCTCGTCGCCCTGCTGGCCCTGGCTGGCGCGTTGTCGCTGCCCGCCTGGAGCGCGCCCGCGGCTTCCCAGGGGGCCGTCAGCACCGAGGCCGGCCAGCTGGCCGTGCGCCAGGAGAAGATCACCCTGGCCAACGGCTTCGAGGTCATCCTCGTCGAGGACCACCGCCTGCCGCTGGTGGCCTTCAACCTGTGGGTGCATGCCGGCCCGCGCAACGAGGCCCGCGGCCAGACCGGCTTTGCCCACCTCTTCGAGCACCTGATGTTCGCCGGCAGCCGGCACGTGCCGCGCGGCGAGTTCGACAAGAGAGTCGACGCCGCCGGCGGCACCGACAGCAATGGCTCGACCAACTTCGACCGTACCAACTACTTCTTCACGCTGCCGTCCAACCAGCTCGAGCTCGGCCTCTGGCTGAAGTCCGACATGCTGGGCTGGATGATCGACGAGGTCGATTCCGTCGCCCTGGCCAACCAGCAGGACGTGGTGCGCAACGAGCGCCGCCAGAGCTTCGAGAACCGTCCCTACGGCATCGTGGAAGAGGCCATGTACCAGGCGCTGTACCCGGAAGGCCACCCCTACCGCGCCGCCGTCATCGGCTCGCATGCCGACATCCAGAGCATCCAGCTCAAGGACGTCAAGGACTTCGCGCGCACCTACTACCGGCCCAACAACGCCACGCTGGTGCTGGCCGGCGACTTCGATCCCAGGCAGGCCAAGGCCCTGGTGCAGAAGTATTTCGGTTCGCTGAAGGCCGGCGCCAAGGTGCCCGAGGTCAAGGTCGCCATGCCCGAGATCACCCAGGAGCGCCGCCTCGTCGTCACCGACCGCATCGAGCTGAGCCGCCTCAACCTGGCCTGGCACACGCCGCCCATGTTCGCGGCCGGCGATGCCGAGCTCGATGTCGCTGCCCATGTGCTGGGCGGCGGCAAGGCCAGCCGCCTCTACGGCCTGCTGGTGCGCGACAGGCAGCTCGCCCAGAGCGTGCAGGTGGGGCAGGAATCGCAGTCGCTGAGCTCGGTCTTCAACATCGAGATCGTGGCCCGCCCGGGCGCTTCGCTGGACGAGATCGAGAAGCTGGTCGATGCCGAGATCGGCAAGCTGGCCACCACGCCGCCCAGCGAATCGGAACTGAACCAGGCCCGCGCCACCATCCAGACCCAGCTGCTGCAGCGCATGGAAAAGGTCACCTCGCTGGCCGACCTCGTCAACCACTACAACCAGATGGCCGGCGACCCCGGCTTCGTCGGCAAGGACCTGGCGCGTTATGCCGGCACGACGCCGGCCGCCGTCAGCGCCACCGTTACCCAGTGGCTTCAGCGCGATCGCCGTGTCGTCGTGCTCGCCCAGCCCGGCGAGCAGGTGCTGCCGCCCGAGGTAGCCACGCCGCCCATGCCGACCCAGGCCGCCAAGGGTGAACGTGAATCGCTGAACGCCACCGAGGCCTGGCGCGGCAAGGCCCCCGGCGCCACCAAGGCCAAGCCGCTGACGCTGCCGGCCGCGCAGAGCTTCACCCTGGCCAACGGCCTGACCGTCATCCATTCGCCCAAGCCCGGCCTGCCTCTGGTCAGCGTCACCCTGACGGTGCGCGCCGGTCAGGGCGCCAACCCGGCGGACAAGCCGGGCCTCGCCGGCTTCGTGTCGGCCATGCTGCCCGAGGGCAGCAGGACCCGCAGCGCCCAGCAGATCGCCGAAGCCGCCGCGGCCCTGGGTGCGACGCTGACCGCCCAGGCCGGCAGCGAGGAGGCCCGCGTCGAGTTCTCCGGCCTCAAGGCCAGCGCCAAGGACGGCCTGGCCCTGCTGGCCGACGTGGTGCTCAACCCCGCCTTCGCCACGCCCGAGATCGAGCGCCAGAAGGCCCAGCGCCTGGCGGCCCTCGCGCAGACGCGCGAGCAGGCACCGCTGCTGGCCAATGCCGTCGGCAACCGCGCCGTCTACGGCGAGGGTCATCCGCTGGCCCTCAATGCGCTGGGCACCGAGGCCAGCATCAAGGCCGTGGACGAGGCCGCATTGCGCGGCTTCTGGCAGGGCCACTACCGCCCCGAGCGCGCCGCGCTGGTGGTCGCCGGTGACCTGAGCGAGGCCGAGCTGCGCGCGCTGATCGAGCCCCTGTTCGGCGCCTGGAAGGCCACGGGCGATGCTGCACCGGCCACGCCGCTGCCGGCGGCCAGGCCGATTGCCGCTCGCACGGTCGTCGTCGACAAGCCCGGTGCGCCGCAGACGGCCCTGGCCGTCGTCGCCCCCGGGCCTTTTGCGTCCACGCCGGACTGGGCGCCCGTCGAGGTCATGAACGCGGCCCTGGGCGGCCTGTTCACCTCGCGCATCAACAACCAGCTGCGCGAGGTCAAGGGCTACACCTACGGCATCTTCTCCGGCTATGCCATGGGCCGCGAGCGCGGCCAGTTCGGCATCCGCGGCAGCGTGCGCACCGACGTGACCGGCGCGGCCCTGGCCGACATGTGGAAGGAGATCGAAGCCATGCGTGCCAAGCCCATGGGCGCGGCCGAGCTGTCCCGCGTGCGCAATGCCCGCCTGCTGTCGCTGCCGGGCTCCTTCGACACCAACCAGGCCGTCGTCGGCGCCTATGCCGCCAACTGGACCGTGGGCCGCCCGCTGAGCGCCGTCACCGACGAACCCAGGAAGCTGGCCGCCGTCACGGCCGCCACAGCGCAGAAGGCCGCTCGCGACCATCTCGACCCGGCCCAGCTCATCGTCGTGGCCGTGGGCGACAAGTCCAAGGTCCTGCCTCAGCTCGAGGCCATCGGCCGCAAGGCAGAGATTCGCGACACCGAAGGCAAGCTGCTGCCCTGATTGCGCGCCGGCGCAGCCGGTGCGAGCATGCCTGCTTGGCCCCCGCCGGGCCTGGAGGACGCATGCATGCTCGTCACCGCCTTGCTTCCCGCCTGCTGCAGGCCCTGGCCATCGCTGGCCTCGTGGCCCTGGCCAGCAGTACCGACCGGGCCCATGCCTTCGACCCGCTGCTGAACAGCGTCGGCGGCGTCTGCGCGCCAACGGCGGCCGGCCAGCCGGCGCTGCTGCAGGCCCTGGTGGCCTCGGTCGCCGCCACGCCGCGCAAGTCCGAGACGGCGCCCTTCCAGCCCGCCCCCATGAAGGCCGCGCCGGGCGACGTGCCGGTCTACAAGGACCTGGGGGCCATGAGCTTCAAGCTCGACAAGGTCAGCCCCAAGGTCCAGGCCTATTTCGACCAGGGCCTGCGCCTGTCCTTCGCCTTCAACCATGCCGAGGCCCAGCGCGCCTTCCAGGCCGCGCAGAAGCTCGATCCCGGCTGCGGCCTGTGCTTCTGGGGCGAAAGCCTGGTCCTTGGCCCCAACATCAACGTGCCCATGCAGGCCGAGGCGGTTGCACCCGCCTGGGCCGCGCTGCAGCGCGCCGTGGCGCTGAAGGACAAGCTGCCACCGCGCGAGAAGGCCCTCGTCGAGGCCTTGCAGGCGCGCTACGCCGCCGAGCAGCCGCGGGACCGCGCCCCGCTCGACGCGGCCTATGCCCACGCCATGAAGGCCGTCGCGAAGCAATACCCCGGCGAGGACCTGATGCAGGTGCTGGCCGCCGAGGCCGCCATGGACACCCAGCCCTGGGACTATTGGGAGGCCGCCGGCGCCAGGCCCAAGGGCCGCACCGCCGACATCCTGGCCGCGCTGGAGACCGTGCTCAAGCGCAACCCCAGCCATGCCGGCGCCATCCACCTCTACATCCACGCCGTCGAAGCCTCGACGACGCCCGACCGTGCCCTCGCCCCGGCGCGCCGCCTGGCCGCGCTGATGCCCGGTGCCGGCCACATCGTGCACATGCCGGCCCACATCTACTACCGCGTCGGCCTGTATCGCGAGTCGCTGGAGGCCAACCGCGTGGCCATCGCCGTCGACGAGGCCTATTTCAAGCGCTCGCCGTCCGACCCCCTCTACCGCTCGGCCTACTACCCGCACAACATTCACTTCCTGATGGTGTCGGCCCAGATGGGCGGCGCAGCGTCGACCGCCATCGAGGCGGCCGCCAAGCTCGACGCGTCCATGCCCAACGAGGTCGTCAAGGCCTTCCCCATCATGCAGCCCGTCAAGGCGGCGCCCTACACGACGCATGCCCAGTTCAGCGCGCCCGACGTCATCCTGAAGCTGCCCGCGCCGGCCGAGGACCTGGTGCTGGTGCGCGTCATGTACCACTACGCCCGCGCCGTCGCCCAGGCCGCGAAGCATGACGCCGCCGCGGCCAGGCAGGAGATCGCGGCCATCACGGCCCTGGAAGGCAGTGACTTCAGCGCCTTCGACGCCTGGGGCATTCCGGCCAAGGCCATCGCGCAGACGGCCCGCCTGGTCGCCACGGCCCGCCTGGCCGACGCCCAGGGCGACCTGACCGGCGCCGCCACCGCGCTGGAAGAGGCCGTGGCCGTCGAGGAGGGCCTGGCCTATACCGAACCGGCCTACTGGTACTACCCGGTGCGCCAGTCCCTCGGCGCCGTGCGCCTGCGCCAGGGGCGGCTGGACGAGGCCGAGAAGGCCTTGCGCGACTCCCTGGTGCGCGTGCGCAACAACGGCTGGGCGCTGGCGGCCCTGGCCGAGGTCTACAAGCGCAAGGGTGACGCCGCCGGCGAGAAGAGCGCTCGCCAGGCGTTGAGCAAGACTTGGTTCGGCACGGAGGGCGGGCCCGACCTCACGAAGATCTAGGTCGAGGGGTCTCGACGAAAATGGTGGCCATGAGCCTGACCGCCTATATGGACGACCTCGGCCGCGCCGCCCGCGCCGCCGCCACGCAGATGGCCGCCGCCTCGACGGCGGCCAAGAATACCGCGCTGCTGGCCCTGGCCCGCCGCCTGCGCGAGGCCGGCCCATCCCTGGCCGAGGCCAATGCCCGTGACCTGGCCGGCGCCGCGGAGCTGAGCGGCCCGCTGCGCGACCGCTTGAAGCTGGACGCCAAGACCCTGGCGACGGTGGCCGAAGGCTGCGAGCAGATCGCCGCCATGCCCGACCCGGTCGGCGAGATCACCGGCGTCAAGCGCCGCCCCACCGGCATCAGCGTCGGCCAGATGCGCGTGCCCCTGGGCGTGTTCGGCATGATCTACGAGAGCCGCCCCAACGTGACCATCGAGGCCGCGTCGCTGGCCATCAAGAGCGGCAACGCCTGCATCCTGCGCGGTGGTTCCGAGGCCATCCACTCCAACCTGGCCCTGGCCGAGATCGTGGCCGCGTCCCTCGAGGAAGCCGGCCTGCCGCGCGCGGCCGTGCAGCTCGTCAACACCACCGACCGCGCCGCCGTCGGCCTGCTCATCAGCTCGCCGCAATGGGTGGACGTCATCATCCCGCGCGGCGGCAAGGGGCTGATCGAGCGCATCAGTGCCGAGGCCAAGGTGCCCGTCATCAAGCACCTGGACGGCAACTGCCACAGCTATGTCGATGCCGAGGTCGACCTGGAGCAGGCGCTCAAGGTTGTCGACAACGCCAAGACCCAGAAGTACAGCCCCTGCAATGCGACCGAGTCGCTGCTGGTGCACGCCGCCCAGGCCCGGGCCTTCCTGCCGCGCATCGCCGAGATCTTCCACGCCAAGGGTGTCGAGATGCGCGGCTGCGGCCGCACCCGCGCCCTGCTGCCCGCGGCCCTGCCTGCGACCGAGGAAGACTGGTCCACCGAATACCTGGCACCCATCATCAGCATCAAGGTCGTCGATTCGCTGGACGAAGCCATCGCCCACATCAACCGCTATGGCTCGCATCACACCGATGCCATCCTGACGACGAATCATCCGAATGCGATGCGCTTTCTGCGCGAGGTCGATTCGGCCAGCGTGATGGTCAATGCCAGCACCCGCTTTGCCGATGGCTTCGAGTACGGCCTGGGCGCCGAGATCGGCATCTCCACCGACAAATTCCACGCCCGCGGCCCGGTGGGCCTGGAGGGGCTGACGTCGATGAAGTGGGTGGTGTTGGGGCAGGGTGAGGTGAGGCAGTGACCCTGCGTGTCAGGGCGTATTTGGCCGCTGCCGCTAGCTTTGCGGTGGGCCTTCCACTCTTCGGCGTTTTGATCTTTTCGACGCTCTCCCTTCTTTGGAGATGCCCGCCGCAAAGGTCCGCCTGCGACTTGCCTGATATTGCAGCGTTTGCACTCGCATGCATGCTTGCACCCATCTGCAGCACTGCGCTTTCGGTCGTTGTGTTCAAGCAAGTAGCCAGAAATAAACAGGTCCTCTAGGAACGCTCGGTGCGGCATGGCCAAGGATGCGCGATCTATGCCCTTCTACTTCCGCCCCGCCACCGCCGAAGACGCCCCAGCCTGCGTGACCCTGCGCGGCCTTACCCGCGAGAACGCCATCTCGGTCGCGCAGTTGGAGGCCATGGGCATCACGGCCGAGTCATGGGCAAGCGCTGTCGGCAGCGGCGCGTTGCCGGGATTTGTCTGCGTCGACCAAGCCGCCATCGTCGGCTACTGCTTCGGCGACAAGGCTTCTGGCGAGGTGGTGGTGCTGGCGCTGCTGCCTCCGTACGAAGGCAGTGGCATCGGCAAGCGGCTGCTGAACCTGGTGGTGGATGCGCTCGTCGAAGCAGGGCACCAGCGCCTCTTCCTTGGCTGCTCGCCAAACCCTGCCGTGCGCTCCTACAGCTTCTATCGACAGCAGGGCTGGGTGTCGACCGGCAGCTTCGACCGGGCGGGGGATGAAGTTCTCGTGTTCATCCCCGCGGAGCACGGCAACCCAACCCGCGCAGCTCTCACCGCAACCCCGTCACCTGCGCCTCCTTCGGCGCGCTGATCACGTATTCCGCCGTGAACCGCTGACTCTGCCCCGCGGCCAGCGGCAGCTCCCACAGCACCAACCCCGGCTGCTTGCGCCAGGCTTGAGTCGTCGGTGCCGGGCTGAACTGGGTCTGCACCTTGATGTCCTCGTGCTGCGACACCGGCGCGGCCTCGACGAGTTGCAGCGTCACCGTGCCCGTCGTGTGCCGGTTCTCGACGACATAGGCGCGCGCATAGCGGTGCTCGGCGCGCGGGCCGATGAAGCCGGTGTTGCCGGCGTTGCGCTGCTCGGGCTCGACCTGCACGCGCACCGCGTCGTCGCGACCGAAGGGCAGCTCAAGCCGGTCCTCGCCGCTGGCGACGTTGAGGGTGCTGCTGCCCACCAGCGCGCCGTCGCGCACCAGTTGCACGGCGCCGCGTGGCCAGGCGCCGGCGGGCTTGGGCATGTCGGCCACGAGATAGGCCGCCGCTTCACTCTGCGGCTGCACACGGGCCAGCACCTTGGCCTGCAGCTTCTCGCTGCCCAGCGACAGGCTGGCGCGCTGCGTGCCACTGTCGATGTTGACGCGCAGTGGCAGCACAAACTCGGTGGCGTAGCTGCCCTGGAAGACACTCAGGTCGAAGCGCTCCTGCTCGGGTTCGCCCACGCGCGAGCCGGTCACCATGACGGACTGGGCGACGGGCGCGGGCGCCGGTGCAGCAAGTCTCTCCATCAGCTGGCCCTGGCGCGGCGGCGGCTGCAGGTCCAGCTTCCACGGCCATGGCGGGTTCTGGCCAACCTTCTGCTGTGCCTGCGCTGTCGACAGGCGCAGCTTGATGTTCTTCCAGTCCTCGCCGCTCTGCTGCGACACCTGGGCCAGGCGCTCCAGGTTCAGTGCACCGCTGGCGGTGTCGAGCAGGGCGCGGTAGCTCGGTGCCCAGCCGGCCTGGTTCACGCGATAGCTCAGCTTCAGCTCGGCCTCGCGCGCCGTGGACAGCCGCAGGCGCAGGCTGCGCCATTGCGGGTTGGCGGCGGCGAGGCGGTCGCGCTCGGCCTTGAGCGGGGTGATCTGCTTGTCCAGGTCCTCCAGCTGGCGGCGCAGCGCGGCCTGGCGCAGCAGGCCCTCCAGCGCGGTCTTGCGGATGGTGTCGGCCGTGGGCCCGATACCGGCGGTCGGCGTGGCGCGTGCCTCGCCCGAGCCCAGCGCCCGCAGATAGCCCAGGCTGGTGTCCAGCGCGGTGGATTCGGCCACGAGGCCGTCGCGCTGGGCTTCGAGCTTGCGCACCTGCTCGTCGAGCGGGCTGTTGGCGCATTCGGGCACGCGCTCGCGCGGCAGCGTCTCGATCTGCACCGGGCCGAGGTTGACGCCGGCCGGCGCATCGATCTGCAGCGAGTCCGGGTCGAAGCGCGCAGTCAGGCAGTTCAGCACCAGTTCGCGCGCGCCGGCAGCCACCGTGGCCAGGCGCGTGACCTGGGCGCCGCCGGGGTAGACGAGGACGTCGTCGATGCGGCTGGGCGATGGGGCTTGCGCCTGGGCGACAAGGGGCAGCAGGCAGGCGATCAGGGGGAGCTTCATGGCTTGGCGTCGCATCGGGCGAGGTTGTGGCGGGCGGCTGAGATCAGGGGCCTGGCGGTCTCGGCGTCGCCGGGGGCGAAGGTGAAGGGCTCGGTTTCGCCCTCCAGGGTGAAACGCTTCACGTCGGCCAGCACGGCCTGCGACAGCCTCGTGCAGTCGGCGGCATGGCCGGCGTGGGCCGCCGCGATGGACGCATCATTGCGCCAGCGCCAGATGGCGGACCAGTGCATCGTCGTCTCGCAGTCGGCCAGGCCCTGGGACCAGAGCCGAAACGCGTCGTCGAAGCGCTTGCCCTGGTAGGCCCGCAGCGCGTCACCTTGCTGGCGGGCCAGACCCTTTTGCGTGCAGGCGGCAGGCAGGGGCTGGTAGTCGCCCTCGAACCAGGCCCGGGCGCCGCAGTTGCTTCGGCAGGCGTCGCGGGCCGCCTCGTCGACGACGACAGTCAACACGGCTTGCGCCTTGGGCTGCAGCTGGAATTTGCAGCCTTCCTCCGCCTCGACGCGGTCCAGCTTCTGCCCGCTCAGCCGGCCCCGGACCGAGCAGCTGTGGCCGTTGACGCCGAGGACGTCGAGGTTGACGCTGCGGCCCTCGCGGTCCAGCAGCATCGTGCCCCTGCCGCCCAGCGTGCCGTATTCGACAGGCGCGGCGTTGGCGTGCAGCGCCAGCGACAGGACACAGGGCAGGAGCCATCGAAGGCGGTGGGGGCGCATGGGCTTTGCGGGTGGCCGTGAGGGTGGCAAAGGTAGCATCCCGCCCATGACCGACAACCGCAAAGCCCTGGTGCTTTTTTCCGGCGGCCAGGATTCCACCACCTGCCTGGCCTGGGCCCTGGACCGCTTCGCCGAGGTCGAGACCCTGGCCTTCGACTATGGCCAGCGCCATCGCATCGAGCTGGACTGCCGCAACACCGTGCGCGCCCGGATCGCGGCGCAGTTTCCGGCCTGGGCCGGCAAGCTGGGCGCCGACCATCTGCTGGACCTGTCCCTGCTCGGCCAGATCAGCGACACGGCCCTGACCAGCGAGCGCGCCATCGAGCTGCAGGCCAACGGCCTGCCCAACACCTTTGTCCCGGGTCGCAACCTGCTCTTCCTGACCTTCGCCGCCACCCTGGCCTACCGCCGCGGCGCGAGCGTGCTGGTGGGCGGCATGTGCGAGACCGATTTCTCCGGCTACCCGGACTGCCGCGACAACACCATGAAGGCGCTGCAGGTGGCCCTCAGCCTGGGCCTGGACGCGCCGATGACGCTGGACACCCCGCTGATGTTCATCGACAAGGCCGCCACCTGGCGCCTGGCCGAAAGCCTGGGCGGCGCGGCCCTGGTCAAGCTCATCGTCGAGGACACCCACACCTGCTATCTCGGCGAGCGCGGCGAGCTGCACGACTGGGGCCATGGCTGCGGCCGCTGCCCGGCGTGCGAGCTGCGCGCCAGCGGTTTCGCGCGCTACAAGGCCGGGGCCGAGCGACGGGCCGCCCCTAGCCGGACCAGCATCCCCTCGGGGGATCGCTCGGCGTACCCGCCGGGCGAGGGGCAGGAGTCAGCATGACGGCCTGGCAGTGGTTGGGCATCGCCGCCGCGGCGCTGCTGTTCTTCTGGGGCGTGGGCGCCTACAACCGGCTGATGTCGCTGCGCAATGTCATCGGCGAGGCCTTTGTGCAGTTGGACGCTCATCTGAAGGACCGCAGCGAGGTCTGCGACAAGCTGCTGGCCGCCGTCACGCCGCGCCTGCCCAGCGAGCAGGCCACCTTCGACGCCCTGGCCAGCGCCCAGGCGGAATCCCAAGCCGCCACCCAGGCCTCGCGCGCCAAGCCCTGGGCGCCCGACCCCGTCGGCACCCTGGCCGTCGCCAGCGCCCTGCATGCGGCAGCGCTGACGCGCCTGCTGTCCCTGCTCGACCACCAGGCCGAGCTGCGCAGCGAGACCGAGATCGACGCCCTGGTCAGCGAGCTCAAGCTGCTGGAACGCCAGCGCGCCTTTGCCCGCCAGGTCTTCAACCAGGCCGTGTCCCAGTACAACGAGGCCCTGCACCAGTTCCCGACGCGGGTGCTGGCGAATCTTTATGGGTTCAGCGAAGCCCGCTCGCTCTGAGACGCCATGGACGCGCTGGCTGCCGAGTCGACGGATACCGATCTCGGCGCCCGCATCCTCAAGGTCAACCATGCCGGTGAGAACGGCGCAGTGCACATCTACGCCGGGCAGATCCTGGTCGCGAGGCTGACGGCGCCGGGCCTTGTCGCCGAACTGCGCGAATTCCGGTCGCACGAGGAAAGGCATCGAGCCCTCTTTGCGGCCGAGCTGCAGCGCCGCGGTCGACCACGCTGCCGCAGCTATGTGCTGTGCGCCCTGGGAGGCTATGTGCTGGGCTTCGTGACGGGCCTGTTTGGCCGCACCGCCATCGCTGCAACGACCGTGGCCGTCGAGCGCGTCGTGCTCGGCCACTTGAAGACCCAGATCGCGCAGCTGCAAACCTCGGACCCCGCAGCTGTGCGGGCCATCGAGGCCATCGTGACCGACGAGCAGCAGCATCACGACGATCTGGCTGCCCGGTTGAGCGGCGGTTTCTGGGTGCGCTTTCTGGAGCCCGTCGTGGCTGCGTCCACGGAGACTGTCATCTGGCTGGGCATGAAGCTGTAAGGCCAAGCCGGGGCGGCGCGACTGCGCCGCATGCGCCCTCTGCTCACCGCCCTCCTGTGGTTTCTCTGCCTTGCCGCCAACGCCCAGCCTGCCAGGCTGGACGGCAACACCCTGGACGGTCAGCCTTTCAGCCTGGACGCCCTGCGCGGCAAGGTCGTCATGCTGTTCTTCTGGAACACCGACTGCGCCCCCTGCATACAGAAGATGCCGGAGTTGCGCGCCAACGCCATGGGCTGGCGCGGCAAGCCCTTCGAGCTGGTGCTGATCAGCACCGACCGCGACCGCGCGGCGGCGCTGAGCTATCTGCAGACGCTCAAGCAGATCGAAAAGGGTGGGCCGGGCATGCCTTCGTTGTGGGCGGGTGACCTGAAGTTCGTGGCGCCGCTGACCGCGCCCGCCGCCGTGCCGCTGACCCTGGTCATCGACGCCAAGGGCACCATCGTCGCCCGCCATGCCGGGCGCATCGCGCCCGAGGCCTGGGACGACGTGGCCGGGCTGTTGCCTTAGCTGGCCAGCCTTAGCTGACCGCGATGGCGCCCGAGTCGCACATCTCGCGGAACAGCGCGCTCATCGCCGCACCGGTCATCGCGTACGGGTCGAGCTTGCCGGTCTCGGAGTACTTGAGCAGCAGCGCGGGGTTCAGGCGGTGCAGGTTGACCTGGCCCATGGTCCAGCCGGCGAAGGCGCGTTCGGCGATCTCTTCGTAGCCCAGCAGGATGACGTCGCGGTGGCGGGCGTCCTCGACGATGCGCTTGTAGCGTGCATTGACGGCATTGCGCCCCCCCTCGAGCACCTGCACGAAGGTGCCGTCGGTGAAGCACAGCAGGCCGGTGATGCCCTCCGCGGGGTTGTGCTCGCGCGAGGCCTTGAGGATGGCGGCGAGGTCGCCGTCGGCAGGCGCCGCGGTGGCGCGGCTGGCGTACATGAGTCGAACCAGCATGGGTCAGCCCCTGGCAATGAGTGAAAGGAATTCGCGGCGAAGGTTGGCGTCCTTCAGGAAGGCGCCGCGCATGACGCTGTTGGTCATCTTGGAATCGGTGTCCTTGACGCCGCGCCAGTGCATGCAGAAATGGTCGGCCTCCATGACCAGGGCCAGGCCGTCGGGCTGCACCCGCTCCTGCAGCTCGTTGGCCAGCATGGTGACGGCCTCTTCCTGGATCTGCGGCCGGCTCATGATCCAGTCCGTCAGGCGCACGTACTTGGACAGGCCGATCAGATTGGAATGCTCGTTGGGCAGCAGGCCGATCCAGACCTTGCCCATGATGGGACAGAGGTGGTGGGAGCAGGCGCTGCGCACGGTGATCGGGCCGACGATCATCAGCTCGTTGAGACGGCTGAAGTTGGGGAACTCCGTGACCGGCGGCGCCTTCACGTAGCGGCCGCCGAACACCTCGCGCACAAACATCTTGGCCACGCGCTTGGCGGTGTCCTGGGTGTTGTGGTCGCTGTCGGTGTCGATGACCAGGCTCTTCAGCACGTCCTGCATCCTGGCCTGCACCTCGGCCTGCAGCGCGTCCAGCTCGCCGGCTTCGATATAGGCGGCGATGTTGTCGTTGGCGTGGTGGCGGCAACCGGCCGACACGAGGCGGTAGCGGATGCGTTCGGAGACGGGGGCGTCGGCGGCAGGTGCATTCATGGGCGCGGATTCTCCGGCCAAAGGGCACTTCTACACTGGCGCCATGTCCCAAAGCCCCCACCCGGCGCCCCAGTCGGCCCCCCTGCACCGGCTGCTGTCCCAGGCCGCCGACGCCGTGCAGGGCGTGCGCGAGGGCAAGTCCCTGACCGAACTGCTGGCCCGCGTGCCGGCCGACCTGCGCCCCGGCACCCAAGCCTTGGCCTTCACGGCCCTGCGCCGCCTGGGCGCCGCCGAAGCCGCCCGCAAGCAGCTCGCGCCCAAGGCTCCGCCGCCGCGCGTCGACTCGCTGCTGCTCGTCGCCCTGGCCCTGCTCTGGCCGGAGCCCGAACCTGCCTACGCTGACCACACCCTGGTCGATCAGGCCGTCAACGCGGCCAAGAACCGCGCCCCGGCCAGCGTCGGCTTCGTCAACGCCGTGCTGCGCCGCTTCCTGCGCGAGCGCGCGGCCCTGGTGGCGGCGGCCGAGCGCGACCCGCTGGGCGCCTTCAACCACCCGGCGTGGTGGGTCGAAAAGCTGCGCCAGGACTGGCCCCAGCAATGGCAGGCCATCCTGGCCGCCAACAACCGCCCGCCGCCGATGACGCTGCGGGTGCACGCCCAGCGCAGCAGCGCGGCCGACTATGTCGAGCGCCTGGCTGCGGCCGGCATTGCCGCGCGGGCCCTCGGCGCGCCCACGCCCCAGGCCGTCGTGCTGGACAAGCCCGTGCCCGTGTCGGCCCTGCCGGGCTTTGCCGAGGGCCTGGTGTCGGTGCAGGACGCCGCCGCCCAGCTCGCCGCGCCGCTGACCCTCGGTGCGGGCCTGAAACCCGGCGCCCGCGTGCTGGATGCCTGCTCCGCTCCGGGTGGCAAGACGGCCCATCTGCTGGAACTGCAGCCCGATCTGCAGCTGACGGCCCTGGATGCCGATGCCCAGCGCCTGACGCGCGTGCAGGACAACCTGAACCGCCTGGGCCAGACGGCGACGCTGAAGGCCGCCGACGCCCGCCAGACCGCCACCTGGTGGGACGGCCAGCCCTTCGACGCCATCCTGCTCGATGCCCCCTGCAGCGCCTCGGGCATCGTGCGCCGCCACCCCGATGTGCGTTGGCTGCGCCGACCCGACGACGTCGCCGCCCTGGCCAGGATCCAGGCCGAGCTGCTGGACGCGCTGTGGCCGCTGCTGGCGCCGGGCGGTCGCTTGGTCTATGCCACCTGTTCCGTCTTCCGCGCCGAGGGCCAGGCCCAGCTCGACGCGTTTTTGCAACGCCAAGCTGACGCGAAGTCCCACGCCGTGGCCGGGTTCACGGGTCACCTGCTCCCCGTCGCCGAGAATGCCTCACAACCCTCGCCGCCCCTGGACGGCTTCTTCTACGCCCTGCTGACCAAGCCCTGATTTGTTCGCCCGGATCGCCATTGCCGCCTTCTTTGCCGCGCTGCTCGCCCTGCTTCCGGGGCAGGCGCGGGCCGAGGGCATCGAGCTGTCCCAGCTCTCCACGCGGCATGCCGACGACGGGCTGGACCTGAGCTTCACGACCCATTTCGAGCTCAGCCGCGCTGCCGAAGACGCGCTGCACAAGGGTGTCCCCCTGTATTTCGTCGTCGAGGCCACCGTGCTGCGCAACCGCTGGTACTGGCGTGACGCCCGCGTCGCCCGCGCCGAACGCACCTGGCGCCTGGCCTGGCAGCCCCTGACCCGGCAGTACCGCGTCTCCAACGGCGGCCTGCACCAGAGCTTCGCGACGCTGGAGGAAGCTCTGACCGTGCTGCGTGGCCAGAGCGCCTGGCATATCGCCGAGTCCAAGGACATCGAGGACAGCGGCAGCTACTACCTCGAGTTCAGCTACAAGCTCGACGTCACCCAGTTGCCGCGGCCCATGCAGATCGGCCTGCAGTCGGGCTTTGCCCTCAACATCGAGCAAAAGCGCAACTTTGCGCCCGACTTCAGCCTGAAGTGAAGCCCCTCGTCCAAGGAATACTTGGCCGGTCCCCCGCGGGGACGGCGATGCTTGCCGGCTCGACCGGCAAGCACATCGCCATGACGGGCCGGCTAGGGAGCGGCCCGGCGCTCGGCCCGCGAATTCGGCGCCGGAGCTACTGAGATGACCAAAGTGGCTCGATGGGGCTGGGTCATCACGCTGGTGACCCTCACCGGCGTTGCCGGTGTGCTGGCCTTCCTGCTGTCCGTCGGCACCACCTCCGAGCGCGGCTTCTTCGAGCGTCATTACCACTGGCTCTACTGGGTCAACGTGGGCGTCGCCGCGGTGCTGACCCTGGTCATCCTGACCGCCGCCGTGCGCCTGGTGCTGCGAGTGCGCAGCGGCCGCTTCGGCAGCCGCCTGCTGTTCAAGCTGGCGGCCATCTTCGCCCTCGTCGGCGTCGTGCCCGGCGTGATGATCTACGCCGTTTCCTACCAGTTCGTGAACCGCAGCATCGAGACCTGGTTCGACGTCAAGCTGGCCAGCGCGCTGGAGGCCGGCCTCAACCTCGGGCGCGGCACGCTGGACGCCCTGGTGGCCGACCTCGGCACCAAGACCCGCGACGCCGCCGATCAGCTCGCCGAGAGCAGCACGCCCCAGCTAATCGGCCTGGAGCGGGTGCGCGACAAGCTCGGCGCCCGCACCGTCGCCCTGGTGGGCGGCAATGGCCAGATCCTGCTGGAGAGCGGCGGCGACACCCGCCAGCTGACGCCCGACCGTCCCAGCGGCACCATGCTGCGCCAGGCCCGCGGCGGCGGCGTGGCCAGCCAGCTCGAGGGCCTGGAGGACGAGGCCGCGGCGGTGCAGGGCGGGGCCCAGATCCGCACCCTGGCCCTGCTGCCCAGCACCGAACTGCGCCTGGGCCTGGGCGAGCGCTACCTGATGGTCATCCAGCGCATTCCGGCCAGCATGCTGGCCAACGCCCTGGCCGTGCAGACGGCCAACAGCGAATACCAGCAGCGCTCGCTGGAGCGCGTCGGCCTGCGCCGCATGTACCTGGGCACGCTGACCCTGGTGCTCATCCTGGCCACCTTCGCGGCCCTGCTGCTGGCCGTCACCCTGGGCAACCAGCTCGCTCGCCCCCTGCTGATGCTGGCCGACGGCGTGCGCCAGGTGGCCCAGGGCGACCTCTCCGTGCGCCCGGTGCTGGCCTCGCGGGACGAACTGGGCGGCCTGACGCGCTCCTTCGCCGACATGACCGGCCAGCTCGCCGACGCCCGCGCCCAGGTGTCGCGCACGGTGGCCGAGCTCGATGCCGCCCGCACCCATCTGCAGACCATCCTCGACAACCTGACCGCCGGCGTTCTCGTCTTCGACGCCGACGGCGGCCTGGAAACCGTCAACCCCGGCGCGACGCGCATCCTGCGCCTGCCGCTGTCCGCCTACGTGGGCCGGCCGCTGGCCGACGTGCCCAGCCTGGCCGAGTTCGCCGCGTCGCTGGACCAGCGCTTCGAGCAGCACATCGGCCGCGACAGCGGCGAGCGCGACATGGACCGGGAGCTCTGGCAGGACTCCTTCGAGCTCCAGCTCGACCCCAATCAGGACCCGCTGACCCAGCTGGTGCGCGGCGCGCCGCTGCCGCATGGTGCCCGACTCGTCGTCATCGACCACAACTCCGAGGTAGTGTCG
>CBHWBD010000085.1:0-19638 GCA_966111775.1 uncultured Comamonadaceae bacterium
CGGATGGCCGAGCGCTGGATGAGGTGGATGCTGGTGGATTCCAGCGGCTCGATGAAGCCGCTGGACAGGCCGACGGCGATGCAGTTGCGATGCCAGACCTTGTGGCGCTGGCCGGGCGTGAACTTGAGCACGCGCGGCTGGATCAGCAACTCGCCTTCGACGTTCTTCTTCAGCACCTCGGGTGCGTCGGCGTCACTGAGTTCCTTGCTGCTGTAGACCAGGCCGTTGCCGACGCGGTTCTGCAGCGGGATGCGCCATTGCCAGCCGAAGGGGTGGCAGATGGAGCGGGTGTAGGGCCAGGCCTCGCGGACCGAGGCCGTCTGCACCGCCACCGCACGGTCGCAGGGCAGCCAATGCGACCAGTCTTCATAGCCCACGCCCAGGGCCTCGCCCAGCAGCATGGAGCGAAAGCCCGTGCAGTCGATGAAGAGGTCGCCATCGATGCGCGTGCCGTCCTGCATCTGCAGGGCGGTGATGTCGCCGTCCCTGCCCTGCGGGCCGTCCATCAGCACGGCGGCGATCTTGCCCTCGATGCGCTGCACGCCGCAGGTCTCGCTCATGGCACGCAGGTATTTGGCGTAGCGGCCGGCGTCCAGGTGGTAGGCGTAGTTCAGGCCACTGCGCGGCACATGGGCGAATCGGTTGGCGTGGGCCGCCACCGTCTCGGGGTTGTAGTCGGTGTAGGTCTTGGACAGGCCTTCGGCGCGGCCCTTGAGCCAGAAGTGCTGGAAGCCGGCGCTCCAGTGGTCGTTGCCCGTTGCGCCGAAGGAGTGGAAGTAGTCCTGCCCGATGTTCTTCCAGCCCTCGAAATTGATGCCGAGCTTGAAGGTGGCGTTGGTGGCGGCCATGAACTCGGCTTCGTTGATGCCGAGCAGGTTGTGGAAGGTGTGCAGCGCCGGGATGGTGGCTTCGCCGACGCCGACGGTGCCGATTTCCTCGGACTCGATCAGCTTGATGTCCAGGCGCTTGCCGAGCAGCTTGCTCATCAGCGCGGCCATCATCCAGCCGGCAGTGCCGCCGCCGGCGATGACGACGCGGTTGAAAGGCTTGTGGGTGGTGTTCATCGCTTCAATTGAGTCAGGAGTTGCGCGCGGGCCTGGCGCGACAGGGTGTCGTCGATGGGGCCGAGGAGGCCGCGGGCGGCCTCGGGGATATGGGCCCAGGTCGTGTCATCGGCGCCGAAGACGAAATGCTGGAAGTGCTGCTGCCAGACGCGACGCTCCTTCTCGGGCAGGTCGCGCAGCGTCATCAGGGCCAGGCGCAGCGTGGCCAGCGGCGAGTCGACGTAGTCGGGCGTCTGGCGCCACCAGGCGTTGATGAGCAGGTTGACCGGCTCCAGCCCTTCGATGTGGTGGAACCACATGCTGGGGATGAAGATGGCGTCGCCGGGTTCGAGCTCGGCCACCTCACCGGCGTCCAGCGCGCGGGCGAAGCGCGGGAAGCGCTCGAAGTCGGGCTTCTCGAAGTCGACCAGGCTGACGGGCTGGCCGGCGGGCGTCGGGTCCAGCGGGCCCATGTAGAGGTTGGCGATCTGCTCCGGCGGAAAAAGCGTGAAGCGGCGCCGGCCGGCGGCGACGACGGCGAGGTTGTCCGGCAGGTCGTAGTGGGCGGCGATGCGGGTGCGGTTGCCCAGCCACAGGCTGACCAGGGCGTCGCGCTGGCCCAGGCCCATGACGTTGGCGTCCAGGAAGCCCGGCAGCACGGCGTCCACCGTCGTCGAGCCGACGTAGAGGGCGGGCGGTTCGGGGTTGTGGGCCACGCCCAGCAGCCCGCTCAGGACCTGGTCCAGCGTCGCGCTGAAGCGCGAGAAATTGAAGCCGGTGAGGGTCTCGTCGGCATAGAAGACGCGGCCGCGGGCCTCGGGGGCGAGCTGGAAGAGGCCGATGCGCACGCCGTTGTACAGGCCCATCAGATAGCGGGCCAGGGCCTCGTCGGACTGGCGCGCCGCCTGCACCACCGGCCAGTGCGCGAAGCCGCCGCGCACCACATAGGGCCGCTCGCCGGTCAGCAGCTCGGCGGGCAGGTCGTTGGGGTCGAAGGCCCCGGTCCAGGCGGGTACTGCTTGCATGGCCGGATCAGCGGTGGCTGGCTTTCTCCACCAGGCCCTGCAGTTGCTGCAGCGAGGCGATCTGCATGTAGATGGGCAGCAGATGGCCTTCGCGCGCCAGGGCCTCCAGGGCGGTGCCGGGCAGGGCGGCCAGGCGTTCCTCGTGGATGGTGAACAGGCCCGACAGCCGGCCCGGCTCGCCGCCCGGCGTCTCGATGTCGATGACGAAGGGCTCCAGCAGCTGGTGGCGGGTCAGCGCATCGATGAAGGCCGGCAGCTGCTGGGCCTGGGCGTGCAGATGTTCCATCAGCCGCACGACATGGTCGAGGTAGTCGCTGAAGCCGCCCTGGGGCATGAAGAGGGCGGTGCCGATCTCGCCTTCCTCGGGCCGCACGATGCGCGGGCTGTCCATGTCGATGTGCAGCTGCAGGCTGTCGTCGCCGGCGCGGCCGATCATGAAAGGATCGCGCTGCAGGGCCATGGGCAGGATGGGTGCGGCCCAGCTGTCGCCCTGGAGGTAGAGGTTCTGGTCTTCCTCGAGGCCGAGCAGCACCACGGGCTGGAAGCCCGCATCGCCTTCGACATGCTGGAAGACGATGGGGTAGTGGGCCTGCAGGTGGCGGAACTCCGCCGGCAGGGCCAGGGCCGATTGGCGGGCATCGCCGAGGGCGGCCGAGCGTTCCGTGCGGACGCGCAGGTTGCGGTGGGTGACGTTGTCGAGCAGGGCGGGGCGGGTCATGTCTCGGTCTTGTGGAGATGGTCGATCAGGGCACGGTGGCCGGGCAGGCCGGGCACGAGGCGGCGGGCCTGGCGGGCGGCCTCGTCGAAAGCGGCCTGGGCTGCCTGTAGTTTGGCGGGGGACGGCGCCTGCAGGTCAGGGCGAAAACCCATGCCGTAGAGCACGTATTGGTAGCTGGCCGAGGGGAAGACCTCGTCGTTGCGGCCGAAGTCGTGTCGCGCCGGCGCGCGCAGCTGCCATTGCGGCAGCAGGTCGCGCAGGCGCTCGGGCCAGGTGGCCGGGTCGCGGTGGGCGCGCCAGTAGCCGCTGTCGTCGCGGGTGCTGAGCGCGTAGTGCAGCTTCAGGAAGTCGATGACGCGGGCCCAGCGGTAGCTGAAGTCGTCGTTGAAGCGGCGGGCGACGGCTTCCATGCTCGCGCGTGTCATCGGCAGCTCGTCGCACAGGCGCTGGGCCGACAGCTCGACCAGGGCCAGGGCCGAGGCTTCCAGCGGTTCGATGAAGCCCGAGGACAGGCCGATGGCGACGCAGTTGCGCACCCAGAACTTCTCGCGGTAGCCGGGGTCGAAGCGGATGGAGCGCGGCTCGGGCCGTTCGGCGGGCGTGCCGGTGGCGTCCAGATAGGCCTGCAGCGCTGCGTGGGCTTCGTCGTCGCTGGCGTGGGCCCGCGAGTAGACGCAGCCGACGCCGCGGCGCGAGGGCAGGCCGATGTCCCAGATCCAGCCCTTGGCCCAGGCCGTGGCGATGGTGACGGAGGCCAGCGGTGCGTCGGGCCTGGCGTAGGGGACCTGCACGGGCAGGGCGGCGTCGTTGAAGAGGACGTCGCGCTCGCTCTTCAGCGCCACGCCGAAGTGCTGGCCGATGAGGCGGGCGGCCATGCCGGAGCAGTCGACGAAGAGGTCGGCCTTCAGTTCACCGTGCCCGCGCGTCTGCAGGGCGGCGATGTCGCCGTTTTCATGGGGGAGGACGGCGTCGACATGGTCGACGATGTGATGGACGCCGAGCCGCTGCACGGCATGCTCGCGCAGCAGCTGGCCGAACAGGCCGGCGTCGAAGTGATAGGCGTAGTTGGCGACGGCCGCGAAATCGGGCGTCTGCACCTGCTTGGGCGCGCGGCCGGCTTCGCAGACCTGCACCGAGGGGCTGACGACGTCGGCGAAGGGCCGCCCGGCTTGCGTGGCGAGCCAGGGCTGGACCAGGTCCATGTCGCCGTAGCCGACGGGCAGCATGAAGGGGTGGTAGTAGCGGTCGCCGGCATCGCCGGGCGCGCCGCGGGCCCAGCCGTCGAAGCGCGAGCCCTGCTTGAAGGAGACCTGGCAGCGGCGGATGAACTCGGGCTCGGACAGGCCGATGCGGCGCAACGTGTCGCGCATGGACGGCCAGGTGCCCTCGCCGACACCGATGGTCGGGACGTCGCTCGACTCGATGACGGTGATCTTCAGTTCACCATGCTCGGCCGCCAGCAGGCCGGCCACCAGCCAACCCGCCGAGCCGCCGCCCAGCACCACCACTTCACGCAGTCTGTCGTTCACGATCTGGTTCCCACAAACAAAAAGGGCCGCTCGCGCGGCCTCGCCAAACGGCGAACAAGGACGGCGCCCCAGAGCGCGAGCGCCGCCGAACCAGACTTTGCCTCACAAGGAAGCGCCGGGGAGTCCCGACTTTCCTTGAGGGCCGGCCGCAGCCGGCCCCCCGAGGCTTTTCCTTAGAACTTGTACCGGGCGCCGATCATGATGCGGCGACCCAGCTGGGTGACCGCGCCGATCTGGTTCTCGTTGCGCAGGTGGGTGCGCGTGTACTCGTCCGTCAGGTTGATGGCTTCGAACTGGAAGCGCAGGTGGCTGTTGAAGTTGTAGCCCAGGCTCAGGTCGAGCTGGCCATAGGGCTCCACGTACAGCGGCTGTGCGCCGTCCGTGCCGCCGAAGTTGGCGGCCAGGAACTTGCCGCGCCAGTTGTAGGCCAGGCGGGTCGTGAAGGTCTCGTTCTCGAAGAAGCCCACCAGGTTGCCCGAATCACCCAGGCCGACCAGCACGTTGGTCTGCGCCCCCGTCTTGTTGTTGTCGTAGGTGAGGTTGGAGCGCACCTTGGTGAAGTTGGCCGACACACCGAAGCCGCTGTTGCCGAAGATGTGCTGGGCGTTCAACTCGAAGCCGTTGAGCTTGCTGGTGCGCTGGTTGTTCAGGAAGGTGCCCATCTGGAACACCAGCAGCGGGTCGCCCGGCTGAGCGGTGATGGTCTTGGCGGCGGCGTTCACGCCCGGCTGGCCCGCGAAGTTGGCGAAGATGTAGTCGCGGATGCAGCCGGAATCGCTGGCGGCGCAGTGGCCCACCTGGATGGCCTGGTTGTAGTAGGCGCCGCCGATGGGCGTCGTCACGCCGGGAATGGTCTGGTTCGCAATGACCGCTTCGTTGTAGTCCTTGATGGACTTGCGGAAGTAGCTGGCGGCCAGGTAGCTGCTCTTGGCGTAGTAGTACTCCGCCGAGAAGTCCAGGTTGGTGGACTGCAGCGGCTTCAGGTCGGGGTTGCCCACCGAGCCGGTGCCGCCGTCGATGCGGGCCAGACCGTTCAGGCTGCGGCCACCCTGGATGGCGTTCCAGCCCGGGCGACCAATGGTCTTGCCGTAGCTGGCGCGCAGCTTGGTGTCCGGCGTCAGGTCGGCAGCCCAGTCGATGGAGGGCAGGGCATAGCCGTACTTGCCATCACGCGAGGCATTGGTCGTGCCGCTGAAGGTGATGGGGATCTCGTTGGCGGACACCCAGGCCACGCTTCCCGGCACGGACTCGACGCTCGGCGAATGCACCTTGGTGCGCTCGTAGCGCAGGCCGCCGGCGAGTTCCATCGGCACGCCCCAGTCCCAGGTCAGGTTGTACTGGCCGAAGATGGCTTGCGACTTTTCCGTCGTCCGGTAGTCGTCCGTGAAGTTGAAGGAGGCCTTCAGCAGCGCGTCGGAACCCAGGGCCTTGATGGCGGCCGCGCGCAGGTCTTCGAAGTTGAAGTAGAAGAAGTTGTTGAACAGGCGCGGGTCGTTGGAACCCGGGATGCGGCTGAAGTACTTGCTGATGGAGTCGGCGTGCCAGATGTCGTCGGGCATGGCTGCGGGGCCGCCGGCGGCATTGGCGCCCCAGGTGTCGCGCTGCACGTTGGCGAAGGCCGAGCGGTTCTTGACTTCGGTCAGCGACAGGCCGAAGTCCAGGCTGCTGTCGTCGTTGATCTTCCAGTTGCCCTTGGTCTGCAGCTGGCTGACTTCGTTCTTCTGGTAGCTGTTGCCGAACACCGAGCCTTGCAGTTCCTGCAGCTTGGGGTCCAGCGTGGCGCCCTTGATCATCAGCACCGGGAACTTGTTGCTGAAGTCGACCGAGGTGTCGCCGCGGTTCATGGAGGCCGTTGCCAGCGTCACCGAGGTGCCCAGCGGGTCGTCGGCGCCCGAGGTGGCGGTGGAGCGGTGGGCGTCCAGGTCGAAGCTCAGCGCGTCGGTGGCCTTCCACTTCAGGTTCAGGCCGAGCTGCTGGTTCTTGTTCTTGGTCTGGATGCGGGACGCGCCCATGGCGACGTCCTGGTTGCTCATGTGCTCGCCGTAGATGATGGGCGAGGAGGGCGAGCCGGTCTGGTATTCGCCGAATTGACCACCGTAGTTGAACCAGGCGGAGATGTCGTTGCGGCGCTGGCGGAACTTCTGCTCCGACATGACGAAGTCCAGCGTGCCGACCAGGTCCTTGGTGGGCTTGAACTGCATGACGAGCTGGCCGTTCAGGCGCTCGCGGTGCACGCCGGTGAACGAGTAGTTCAGGTTCTGCGGCACGCTGTAGATGGAATCCTTGGTCGGGCGGTTCTTGATGTCGCCCGACGAGGCCGGCGGCAGGCCGCCCCAGGCAGCGTGCGAGCCGCCCCAGTCGTTGTCGACGATGCCGTCGAAGGACTTCCAGCCGCTGCTGACGTTGGCCTGCGAGTAGCCGGAATCGCGGACCTGGTAGGTGCCCATCAGCGCGATGCCGAATGTGCCGTCATTGGTCTGCGTGCTGTAGATGCCGCTCAGCTCGGGCGTGGCGTTCTTGCCCTGCTCCTCGCCGGGCAGGCGGCGGGCCGACTGGTCGCTGACCAGCTTGACGCCGACCTGGGCGATGGTTTCCTTGGTGTCCAGCGGACGGGGCGTGCGGATGTTGATGGTCGCGCCCATGCCGCCGGTCGGGCTGCTGGCGCGGCTGGTCTTGTAAACCTCCAGGGCCGCGACGCCGTCGGAAGCGAGGTTGGAGAAGTCGAAGGAGCGCGAGCTCGGGGCGCTGCCGTCGAGGCTGGCGCCGGGCATCTGGCGGCCGTTCAGCAGCACCAGGTTGAAGTCGGGGCCCATGCCGCGCACGGTGATGCGGGTGCCTTCGCCGTTGCTGCGGTCGATGGATACGCCGGAGATGCGGCTCAGCGACTCAGCCAGGTTGGTGTCGGGGAACTTGCCGATGTCTTCGGCCACGATGCCGTCCACCAAGCCGGAGGACGAGCGCTTCAGGTTGACCGAGGTCTCCAGGGACTTGCGGATGCCGGTCACGATGACCGTTTCCAGCTGCGTCGTGCTGGCGAGCGCCTGGGGCACCGAGGTGGCCGGCGTGGGGCCGGAGCCCGGAGGCTGGGCAGGGCCCTGGCCAGGGCCGCCTTGGGCCAGCGCAGCGGCGCCGGCGAACAACAGGCCGCTGGCCGCGGCCAGGGTCGTGAGGCGAAGGGCAGGACGAGGCTGTCTCATTCACTTGTCTCCAGAGTTGTGATCTTGTCGAGTGGCGCTCGATGACGAGCTGAAAGCGCTTTCAAGAATACGCGAATGGCAGCGCTTTCAACCTAGGCAACACCCTCGGTCTGGTGCACGTGTGCAACGCGCGACCAGACTCGGGTCGGGCTATCCCCATACCCTCTTGTGGGACCGCTCCCATGGGAGGCGGCCTGCAAAAAGGGGCGGTCTAGGGGTAGTTCTGGGTTGAAAAGCTGCGACTTGGCGAAAGCAATGAAAGCGCTTTCAAATAATGATGCGTCGCGCCACGGTGATCGGCCACATGGTTTACCCGGGCCGAACAACAGTCGCGGCTACGCCCGACTGATTTGGCTGTTTGGATTTCGGGCCGAGCGCTGGGCCTGCCGTGGGCCAGAGGCCCGCGGCCTTGCGTAGGCACAAACAGTCCGCAGGGACTGTTTGTGTCCGACTTCAGTTCACCTAGCCGGCCCGCTTGGGCGATGTGATTGCGGCTCGATGCCGCAAACATCGCCGCCACACGCGAGACGCGTGTGGCGCTCAAGCCGTCCAAGCTCGCGCAGGCGAGCTTGGAGCCGCGGCTCTCGCTCCCCTCGGGGGCTGAGGCCGGACACGGCAAGTCCTGTGGACTTGGCGTGCCTGCCGAAGAGCAGCCGCTCTGTCGGCTGCGCGGTCTGCAAGACCGACTGGACTGCCAGCGTTCAGCTAGGCAAGACTGGACGAGGGGCTAACGTTGCATCCTGCGCGTGCTCTCGCGCACGACGAGCTCGGGCTCGGGCAGCTGGGCCTTGGGCTGGCCCCCGCGCAGCATGTCCAGCATGGCGGTCGCGGCCTCGACGCCGATCTCGTAGACCGACTGGCGCACGGTGGTCAGCGGCGGCATGGAGTAGCGCGCCATGATGAGGTCGTCGAAGCCGACCAGGGAGACGTCGTCCGGCACGCGCAGATTGCGCCGGTGCAGGCCCAGGCAGGCGCCGATGGCCATCTGGTCGTTGGAGGCGAACAGGGCCGTGAAATGAGCATCGCGCTCCAGCAGCCGCGTGACCGACAGCATGCCGCCGGCCTCGGTGTAGTCGCTCTGCACGATGAGGTTCTGGTCGACCGGGATGCCGGCCGCGGCCAGGGCGTCGAAATAGCCGTTCTGGCGCTCGACCGCGTCGTCGTGCATCAGGTCGCCGGCGATGAAGGCGATGCGGCGGTGCCCTTGCTCGATCAGGTGCTGGGTGGCCAGGCGGGCACCGGCGCGGTTGTCGAAGCTGAAGCTGAAGAGCTGCTTGCCGGCCAGCTTGCGACCGACGACGATGACGGGCAGGTTGTCGGACACCTTGGTCAGCTCGGCATCCGAGATGCGGCCCGCCAGCACGATGACGCCGTCGACGCGGCGCGACAGCAGGGTCTCGATGGCCTTGCGCTCGTCGTCCTCATGCCAGTTGCCGGACACGAAGAGGGGCACATAGCCGGCGCGCTCGAGCTCGCGCTCGATGCCCAGCAGGGCTTCGCCGTAGAAGGGGCTGGAGATGATCTGGGTGACGACGCCGACGCTGAGCGTGCGCCCACCCGCCAGGCCGCGTGCCACCGGGTTGGGCCGGAAGCCCAGCTCCTGGATGGCGGCCTGCACGGCATCCTTCTTGGCCTGGCTGACGGCGGCGGTGCCGTTCAGGATGCGCGACACCGTGCTCGGCGACACGCCGGCCAGTTCGGCGACCTGTTCCAGCGTGACCACGCCGTCCGGTCGGCTTGAAGGCGCTTTCTTGGCGGGGGGCTTGGCGTTCATCGGCAATGGCGAGGCGAAGCCGCGAGTGTAGGCGCGGCCGCGCGTGGGACTTGGCTGGCTGTTGTTCTTGTCGCCGCGGCCGTCGTGCACGGACGCGGGCCGAGCGCCGGGCCGCTCCCTAGCCGGCCCGCTCTGGTGATGTGCTCGCGGCTCAATGCCGCGAGCATCACCGTCCCCCAGGGGGACCGACCAGACTCGCCGCGTTCAGCGCGCGAGACTGGGCGAGGGGCTCACAATTTTGTGAACTTGATCCAGTTCAGATTCCACCCGCCCTGCTGCGCGAACACACCGACGTTGTAGGTGCCGGCATTGATGTTCACGGTGTGCGAGATGGTGGTCCAGTTCTGCCAGCCGCCGGTGTTGGGCACGCCCAGCGAACCGAGCTGGATGCTGCCGGCATTCAGGTCCAGCGACAGCGTGCCGCCGCCCGTGCTGGCGACGCGGTACTCGACGCGGTAGCTGCCGCTGGTCGGGAAGTTGATGCTGTTGTAGGCCATCCAGTCGCTGGTATCGATCCAGCCGACGTTCTGACCGCCTTCCGAGCAGGCTTCCGTCTGCACACCGGCCATGGCGCTGTAGGACTCGGCTTCGATCTGCCGCGACCAGGCCGGGGCGACCTTGGACACGATGGCGGAGGTGGCGCGGTCATTGAAGCCCTGATCGACCAGACAGCCGGTGTCGGCGGTGCGGGTCACGCTGGCGCCGGTGAAGTTGTCGCCGTCGAACAGCTGCACCTGGTAGCCGGCATTCACGCGCAGCGACGACAGGTCGTTGTCGCGCACGCCGCGGGCCTGCAGCTGGGCAAGGGTGTAGCTGCCTTCGGGCAGGGCGGCCGAGTAGCCAGCGTAGTTGCAGTCCTGGTAGACCGTGGCCACGCCGCCGGCGGCCGGGGCGTAGACGCGCACATAGTCCACGTACATCTTGGCGGGCAGGGCGGCGGTGTTGACGTTGAAGCCCGGCCAGTTGCCGCCGACGGCGAAGTTCAGCAGCAGGAAGAAGTCCTTCTGGAATTCATCGGTGCCGTTGACGCCGTTGGCGATATTGGCCTCGTGGTACTTGGTGCCGTCCACGTACCAGCGGATGGCATTGGTGTCCCACTCGACGGCATAGACATGCCAGTCGGTCACGGTGGTGCCGAGGTTGCCGCTGTAGGAGGCGTACTGGCCGTTGTTGTCCTGCCAGTGGATGGTGCCGTAGACCTTCTGCTCGTCGTTGACGTGCTCCATGATGTCGATCTCGCCGGAGGCCGGCCAGCCGACTTGCGGCAGGTTGGCGCCCAGCATCCAGAACGCCGGCCAGGCGCCGAGGAAGGCGGGCAGCTTCATGCGGGCCTCGATGCGGCCGAACTTGAAGGTCTTCAGCCCTTGCGTCTTCATGCGGGCCGAGGTGTAGGCCGCGCCGCCGAAGTCCTCGCGCTTGGCCGTGATGACCAGGGCGCCGTTCTCGATGGTGGCGTTCTCGCGGCGGTAGTACTGCAACTCGTTGTTGCCCCAGCCGCCGGCGCCGGTCTCGAAGACCCAGCTCGGGCCGATGCTGCCGTTGAACTCGTCACTCCAGACGAGCTGCCACTGGGCATGGGCCAGGCTGCTGGCCGCGGCCAGCAAGGCGGCGGCAATGAATCTCAACGATCTCATGTTGTCTCCTGTGTCGTGGGGAGGGAAATGCTCCGAGTACGTGGCTCAGAGTTTTGTGAACTTGATCCAGTTCAGATTCCAGCCACCGGCCGGCGCGTAGACGCCGACGGCATAGGTGCCTGCGTTGATCGTCACGGTGTGGGAGACCGTGGTCCAGGTCTGCCAGCCGCCGGTGGCGGGGACGTTGACCTGGCCGAGCTGGATGGCGCCGGCGTTGAGGTCCAGCGACAGCTTGGCGCCGCCGACGCTGGCGACGCGGTACTCGACGCGGTAGGTGCCGCTGCTGGGGAAATTGATGTTGGCGTAGGCCATCCAGTCGCCGGCGTCGATCCAGCCGACGTTCTGGCCGCCTTCGCTGCAGGCCTCGGTCTGGATGCCGCTCTGGTTGCTGAAGTTCTCGGCCTCGATCTGCAGCGACCAGGCCGACGAGGTCTTGGCGACGACGACGGAAGTCGCCAGGTCGTTGAAGGCGTCGTCCACCAGGCAGCCGGCGTTGCCGGACTTGGTCACGCTGCGGCCACCGAAGTTGTCGTTTTCGTAGAGGGTGACCTGGTAGCCCGGGTTCACCTTCAGCGACGACAGGTCGTCATTGCGCACGCCCAGGGCCTGCAGTTGCGACAGCGTGTAGCGGCCCTCGTTCAGGCCCACCGCATAGCCGCCGTAGTTGCAGTCCTGGTAGACCGTGGCAACGCCGGTGGGGGTCGTGTTGCCGATCTCGGCGCGCACGGCGGCCAGCAGGCTGTTGGCGCCGGTGCCGTCCTGCGACAGCTCCCAGATCATCACGCCCGCGCCCTGCTGCAGGGCCAGCCGCGTCTTGGCCTTGATGGTGGGAATGCCGTTGTAGGTGATGTAGGCGCAGCTCGCGCAGGCCGTGCCGATCAGGTCGCTCTGCGCCGCGGCGGCGCCGAACTGGTTGACGATGTCGGCGAAGGCATAGTTGGCCGCATAGCCGTTGAAGCCGTAGCCGTAGAAGGGCAGGCCCAGCACCAGCTTGCTCTTGGGGAGACCGCGCGACTGCCAGGTGGCGATGTGGCTTTGCGCCATCGCATAGGTCGAGTGCTCGGTGCCCACCGTGCCCCAGCCCGGGCCCACCGCGTCGTAGGCCATCAGCGTGACGAAGTCGAAGGAGGCCAGCGACGAGGTCGGGATCATGCCGCCCTCGTAGGTGGCCGTGGCCGCCGTGACCAGCTTGCCCGGCATCGCGCTGCGCAGCGCCTGGATGAAGGGCGTGTAGTTGCCGGCGTTGTCGATGGCCGTCAGCAGGGCGCCTTCGATGTCGACGTCCACGCCGTCCAGGCCGAAGGTATTGACGAACTGCGCCAGGTTGTTGACGACGGTGGCGCGGCTGCCGGGCTGCAGCAGGGTCTGCCAGTTGCCGGCGCAGTTCGGGATCACGCCGCCGGCCAGCGAGACCAGCACCTTGGCGCCGGCCGCATGGGCCTTCTGCACCACATAGCTGATGTCGGCGCCGGTGGCCGCTTCCATGCAGGCCGGGTTGCCGCCATTCAGGAAGCTGCCGCCCGGCGCCGGGTTGGCGAAGGCGAGGTTGATGTGGGTCAGCTTGGTCAGGTCCGTGCGGTCGGCGACGGCGCGCAGGCCCTTGTAGGAGGGGATGTAGCCGACGACCTTGGTCTGGGCGAAGGCGGAACCGGCCAGGCCAAACAGGACCAGTGCGGCGATGTGGCGAAGTCTCATGGAGGTCTCCAGGATTGAGGGGCTCACCGCCGATTTACCGCACTGGCTGAAAGCGCTTTCAAGATTAAGCGGACGAAGGCCAGGACGGCAACACGGCTGTGTGCCAGAACTCAGGGACGGGTGGACCCGAGGAGGGTTTGCCCCTCGTCCAGCCACGCGCCGCTGAACGCGGGCGCGTCTGGCCGGTCCCCCGAGGGGACGGCGATGCGTGCGGCATCGGGCCGCACGCACATCGCCTTAGGCGGGCCGGCTAGGGAGCGGCCCGGCGCTCGGCCCGCGAAACGCCGGGGATCACGCCATCAGGGCAAGGTGTTCAGCGCGTTGCGCACGCCGTTCGAGAACGACTGCCCGTCCTTCTTGTCCCAGTTGATGGACCAGGTCATGACGCCCTTCAACGTCGGATAGGCCACCGGCGGCTTGATGGCGCCGCACTGGGTCAGCTGGGTCAGGCAGTTCAAGGCCGCCGTGATGGTGGCGACGCTGGCCAGGCCCGAGTTGGCCGAGGACGGGCCCGAGGGCAGGCCGAAGGCGACCTGGTCGGGACGGATGCCGCGGAAGACATAGGTGCCGGTGCCGTTGTTGGTCGTGAAGCCTTCGATCAGCATGCGGCTGGCGCCGACCAGCATGTCCTCGCTGCCCTCGGCCAGGCCTTGCGTCGAGTAGGGCGTGTAGACGGCGCCGTTGTTGTAGTACTGGACATGCAGCACCGTCAGCTCGTCGCGCAGCCCGTCGATGATGGGCAGGTAGGCGCCCCAGATGCCGCTGCTGGCGACATAGCCGCCCTGCACATACGGGTGCTCCGGTGCCATCGACAGGTAGAAGCTGCTGCCGATGCGGGCCTTGAGCTGCTTCACGGCCGTGACCAGATTGGTCTGCACCGCAGCACCCCAGGACACGCCGGCACCGCTCTCCAGGTCGAGGTCGATGCCGTCGAAGCCGTACTTGCGCATGATGGCTTCGACGCTGTTGACGAAGTTGGTGATGTTGGTCGCGTTGTTCAGCGTCACCGTGCCGTTCTGGCCGCCGAAGGAGAGCACCACCTTCTTGCCCTTGGCATGGGCCGCGGCGATGTCGGCGATGAAGCGTGCTTCGCCACCGGATCCACCGTCCAGGTTGAAGCTGATGTTGCCGTTGCCGCCGTCGTCGGCGAAGGCCACGACGATGACGTCATAGGCCGCCGGCACATCGCTGATCGGGAAGGTCGGACCCGACGGGTTGGTGAAGTTGTGCCAGTAGCCGATGAGCTGGTGCTTGCCGGCGGGCGCGGGGGCCGGGCTCGGCGACGGAGAAGGTGAGGGAGAAGGCGAGGGAGCGGGCGTCGGTGCCGGCGTGGGGGCCGGAGTCGGTGCAGGGGCTGGTGCCGGAGACGGCGCCGGGCTGGGCGAGCCGCTGCAGGCGCCTTGCGAAGTCCAGGGCTGGCCGCTGCCGGTCGGGCCGTTGTTGGTGGCCGGGTCATTGCCCTGGGTCCACCAATTGGCCTTGTAGTTCACAGTGCCCTTGCTGGCGATGGCGCCGCCGTTATAGGCGGTGGCGGCGACCCAGACGGGCGCGCAGTTGCCGCTCGGTGCTGGCGCTGGCGCTGGCGTTGGTGCGGGTGTCGGCGCTGGTGTGGGGGCCGGCGTGGGCGCCGGCGTCGGAGCTGGCGTAGGAGCCGGGGCCGGGCCGGAAGCGGCGCCGAGGTCGGTCCACAGCGAGGCGTTGGTCGGGTTCCAGCCCGTGCTGGCGTAGTCGGTCTGGTTGACCAGGGCTTTGTAGTTGTGGCCGTTGTAGCTCACGACCGTGCCGGCCGTGTAGTAGGTGTCGGCCTTCCAGGCGGGATGGGTCTGGGCGAAGGCGGCCGTGCTGAGGGCCAGGGCGCCGGCGAGCAGCCAGGGCTTGGCCGCGCGCGGCAGGGGCGGGCGCGAGATCATGGGGTTCTCCGAGAAGATGAAAGAAAGGCCGCCGCCCGGTGATCCGGCGCGGCGGCGGTTCAGCTCAAGGCGAGCCGCTTACTTCCAGGGCGCGTTCTGCAGCGCCGGGTCATCGACCAGGTTGAGCATGCTGGCGGCCTTCTTGCCGATGGCACCCGGCGAAGCCAGCGGCGCGCTGCCGCAGCTGCCGCTCGCCGTCTTCAGGGCCTGCCACAGCATGGCGCCGTCACGCGGGTTCTTGTTGGCCAGCGTGCTGGTCGTCACCGCGTTCAGATAGCGCTCCACCGAGTAGGGCTGGTTGATGTTGGTGCCGTAGCTGTTCTGCAGGATGACGGAACCCGTGCACTGCGCGTCGGCGTTGTTCACCACCAGTTGGCCACCCGACCAGCCTTCCGGCGCGGTCTCGAAGCCGATGGACACGATGGTGCTGCTCGGGAAGAGCTGGCGGTAGGACTTCCACGCCGTCACACCGTCGTAGTGCTCGTAGCGGGCGTCGTAGCTCATGATGTTGACGATGTTGAACGCCGTCTTCAGCGCCGGGTAGGCGTTGACGAGCAGGCGTTCGCCGCCGGCCTTGCCGCCCCAGTAGCTGATGCCCAAGCCCGAGCACTGCGGGTCGCTGGCCGTCGCGCCGGTGCAGTCCGAACCGGACGACCAGGCGGCCACGGTCAGGATGCGCCCGCCGCCGGCCAGGTCCACCGCCTTGCGCATGGCCTTGACGGCGCCCGCGTACTGGTCGGTGGTGATGCCGTCGACTTCGTAGTCGACGTCCAGGCCGTCGAAGCCCACGTCCTTCATGAGGTTGGACAGGGCCGTGATGGTCGGGCCGCTGCCCGCATTGCCTTCGGCCGACAGCGTGCCCCAGCTGTTGTAGGTGGCACCGCCCACGGCCAGGATGACCTTCATGTTGCGGGCGTGCAGCACGTCGATGGCGGCCTTGATGTCCGAGGGCCGGCCGTTGAAGTTGATGCCGGTGCCCGACCAGTTGTTGGCCGCCATGCCGCCCCACGTGAAGTTGGGCTGGGCGAAGGCCGCCACCACATGGGTGTAGTTGGCCGGGATGCGCGCGAAGTTGCTGAGCGTGAAGACCTCGTTCATCGACTTGCCGGTGGCATCGAACCAGTTGTCGCTCCAGCTCGGGTAGTAGGTCGTGTAGGCACGGCCGTTCTGGTTGGCGGACTTGGCGTTCGGGTCGCTCAGGCCGGGCGCCGGTGCGGGCGAGGGGGCCGGGCTGGGCGACGGAGACGGGCTCGGCGAAGGCGAGGGGCTGGGGGACGGGCTGGGGCTCGGGGCCGGGCCGGTCGTGCAGGCGCCTTGCGAGGTCCAGGGCTGGCCGGAGCCGACCGGGCCGTTGTTGGTGGCCGGGTCATTGCCCTGGGTCCACCAGTTGGCCTTGTAGTTGGTCGTGCCCTTGCTGGCGATGGCGCCGCCGTTGTAGGCGGTGGCCGCAACCCACACGGGCGCGCAAGTGCCGCTCGGTGCCGGGGCGGGGCTGGGTGCGGGAGACGGAGCCGGTGTGGGGGCGGGCGTGGGCGCCGGGGTCGGCGCGGGCGAAGGCGCCGGGCCGGAGGCGGCGCCCAGGTCGGTCCACAGCGAGGCATTGGTCGGGTTCCAGCCGGTGCTGGCGTAGTCCGTCTGGTTGACCAGGGCGCGGTAGTTGTGGCCCTGGTAGGTCACGACCGTGCCGGCCGTGTAGTAGACGTCGGGGGCCCAGGCGGGATAGGTCTGGGCCAGGGCCGCGGTGGCGCTGGCGCCCAGCGCAAAGGCGGTGGCGGTGATGGCGGCAAGGCGACGCAGTTGGTGCATCGGGATGCTGGATGAGGGCTGCTTCATGAGAGACGTCCTGGTCTGTGCAAGAGCTCGTTGAAAAGGAGAGTCCCAACGGGGGCTCTCCGGCGGCTGGCCTGCCTCTCCGTGCAGGCTCTTTGGAGCTGGTTCCAACTGGTATGCATCCAGTTTGTGACTGCTACCACCTCTTGAATACCACTTTGCCACCAGTGATTTCGCAGTCAGCGGTGAAAACCCGGGGATCGGGTGACAAAACGTTGCCATCGGGGGTTTCTAGGGAGGACGAGCCTTCGTCTGGAGTTGCCCTAGGGTTTGTGCTGCTGGGGTCGAAGCCGGCTTGTCGCACAATCTTGAAAGCGCTTTCATACCATGTTCGACACCCATCCCCTCCACCGTCGCCACCTGCTCGCGGCCGCCTTCGGCGGCGTTGCCGGCCTGGGGCATGCCAAGGAACAGCCGCCGCTCACCGTGGCCGCCTTCCCCTTGGTGGACGTCATTGCCAAGGACGTGCTGAAGGGCTGGAGCCAGCGCCACCCCGAGATCCGCACCGAGGTCATCAGCCGGCAGTACGACGATCACCACACGGCAATGACGACAGCGCTTTCAACGTCCGGCCACCTGCCCGACGTCATCGCGCTGGAGACGAGTTATCTCGGCCGCTTCTCGCTGGGCTCGGGCCTGGAGGATCTGTCGGCCCCGGCCTTCGGCGCCGAGCGCTTCAAGGACCGCTTCGTGCCCTTCGCCATCGAGACGGCCCGCAACCGGCAGGGCGCCATCGTGGCCCTACCGACCGACATCGGCCCCGGCTCGCTCTTCTATCGCACCGACCTGCTGGCCCAGGCCGGCCTGAAGGAAGGCGACCTGACGAGTTCCTGGGAGGCCTATGTCGACGCCGGCCTGCAGCTCAAGGCCAAGACCGGCGCCTACCTGATCGGCGACGTGCGCCTGCTCAAGGACATCATCGTGCGCGGCGGCACGCCGGCGGGCGAGGGCCAGTTCTTCGACAACCAGGGCCGCGCCCAGATCACCTCGCCGCGCTTCGTGCGCGCCTTCGAACTGGCCCAGAAGGTGCGCCGCCAGAAGCTGGATGCCCGCGTCGAGGTCTGGTTCAACGACTGGGCCGAGATGCTCAAGCGCGGGCGCCTCGCCACCGAACTGTCGGGCGGCTGGATGGCCGGGCAGATGGCCAACTGGGTGGCGCCCAACACGGCCGGCAAATGGCGCATCGCGCAACTGCCCGAGAACACCTTCTGCTCCTACGGCGGCACCTACTACGCCATCCCGCGCCGCTCGTCGCCCGAGAAGAAGCAGCTCGCCTGGCAGTTGGTGCAGGAGCTGACGCTGGACCGTGCACGCCAGCTCGAGGCCTTCAAGTCCCAGGACGCCTTCCCCGCCCTGCTGGATGCGCAGCAGGACGCCTTCTTCGACCAGCCCGTGCCCTTCCTCGGCGGCCAGCACGCGCGCGTTCTGTGGCGCGAGGCCGCGCGCCGCATCCCCGTCGTCAAGATGCACAGGCAGCACAAGTTCGCCGACGAGGTCATCAACGCCGAACTCGACAACGTGCTCGAGTACGGCAAGCCCATCCCCCAGGCCCTGGAAGACGCCCAGGCCCTGCTCGTGCATCGCGCGAATCGCTAATGAAAACCAAACAAAGCCACAGAGGCACAGAGGCACAGAGGCAGCGGGATGAAGGTCTCTCTGTGTCTCTGTGCCTCTGTGGCTGTGTTCCCTTGCAGCGCGACCTTGAGCTGAGTGTCGGCGAGAGCTGCAGCCGCGGGAGGGGCGACTGACATGCGCTTCCGCATCCCGGCCAGCTGGGCGCCCTACATCCTGGTCAGCCCCTTCCTGATCCTGTTTGCCGTCTTCGGCCTGTTCCCGCTTGTGTTCTCGGCCTGGCTGTCCTTCCAGTCCTGGGAGCCGACCAGCGGCATCGACTCCATGAAGTTTGTCGGCCTCGACAACTTCGTCTTTGCGCTGACCGACGGCTGGTTCTGGAAGGCCCTGCGCAACACGCTGTGGCTGGCTTTCGCGTCCGGCGTGCCCCAGCACCTGGTGGCGCTGCCGCTGGCCGTCTTCCTGCACCAGTCCTTCGGGCGCTGGCGCGGCCTGTTCTCGGGCGCCTATTTCCTGCCCTACATCACGTCCACCGTCGCCATCGCGATGCTGTTCGGCTCGCTGTTCTCGACCGACTACGGCATGGTCAACCAGGCCCTGGAGGCCCTGTTCGGCATGGAGCACATCAACTGGATGCGCTCGCCCGACGCGGTCAAGCCGGCCGTGGCCATCATCGTGTTCTGGCGCTATGTGGGCTTCAACGTGGTGCTCTACCTGGCCGCGCTGCAGACCATCCCGCACGACCTCTACCAGGCCGCCAAGCTCGATGGTGCCGGCGCCTGGCAGCAGTTCCTGCGCATCACCCTGCCGGGGCTCAAGCCCATGATCCTGTTCGGCGTCACGCTGTCCCTGATCGGCGGCCTGCAGCTCTTCGAGGAGCCCTTCATCCTGACCAACGGCAAGGGCGGCGCCGACCAGCAGGCCATGACGGTGGCCATGTACCTCTATCGCGAGGCCTTCGACTTCAGCGACTTCGGCGGCGCGAGTGCTCTGGCCTGGATCATGTTCGGCGTCATCGCCCTGCTGACCTGGCTGACCAACAAGGCCTTCGCCGAGCGGAGGGCCGAGGCATGAGAGGAGCGATGCCGAAATACGCGGCCTACCTCATCGTCGGCGCCGGTGCGCTGATCATGCTGGCGCCCTTCTATTTCATGTTCGTGTTCGCGACCCAGTCGCGCACCGACATCTTCAACGTGCCGCCGCCGCTGTGGTTCAGCGGTGAGCTGCTGAACAACATCGCGGTGCTGACGACGCGGCTGCCGTTCTGGAAGAACGTCGGCTGGAGCCTCTACGTCGGCCTGATGTCCACGGCGCTGACCCTGCTGTTCTGCTCCATGGCCGGCTATGCCTTCGCGATGCTGGAGTTCCGCTTCAAGAAGGTCCTGTTCGCCCTGGTCATGGGCACGATGATGGTGCCGGCCTTCATGAACATGATCCCCAGCTTCATGGTCATGGACGCCCTGGGCTGGATCGACACCCACCGCGCCCTCTACGTCCCGGGCGCCGCCAGCGCCTTCGGCATCTTCCTGATGCGCCAGTTCGCCGCCTCCACGGTGCCCAAGGAACTGCTCAGCGCCGCGCGCATCGATGGCGCCAGCGAGCTCGGCATCTACTGGCGCATCGCCCTGCCGTTGATGAAGCCGGCCCTCGGCACGCTGGGCCTCATCACCTTCATCAGTTCATGGAACAACTTCATGAACCCGCTGATCGT
>CBHWBD010000086.1:0-19529 GCA_966111775.1 uncultured Comamonadaceae bacterium
CCAGCTCCAGGTCCACGCCGATGCGGCCGGCGATGGCCTTCAGGTGGATGACGGCATTGGTCGAACCGCCGATGGCGGCGTTGACGCGGATGGCGTTCTCGAAGGCCTGCTTGGTCAGCACCTTGGACAGGGTCAGCTCTTCCCAGACCATCTCGACGATGCGCATGCCGGACAGATGGGCCAGCACATAACGGCGTGCATCGACGGCAGGGATGGCGGCGTTGTGCGGCAGCGAGGTGCCCAGGGCCTCGGCCATGCAGGCCATGGTGGAAGCCGTGCCCATGGTGTTGCAGGTGCCGGCCGAACGCGAGTGGCCAGCCTCGGCGGCCATGAAGTCGTGCATGCTGAGTTCACCGGCCTTGACCTGCTCGTGCAGCTGCCACACGGCCGTGCCCGACCCGATGTTCTTGCCCTTGAGCTTGCCGTTGAGCATCGGGCCGCCGGTGACGACGATGGCCGGCACGTCGACGCTGGCGGCGCCCATCAGCAGGGCGGGCGTGGTCTTGTCGCAGCCCACCAGCAGCACGACGGCGTCCATCGGATTGCCGCGGATGCTCTCCTCGACGTCCATGCTGGCGAGGTTGCGCGTCAGCATGGCGGTGGGGCGCAGATTGCTCTCGCCGTTGGAGAACACCGGGAACTCCACCGGCCAGCCACCCGCTTCGATGATGCCGCGCTTGACGTGCTCGGCCAGCTTGCGGAAGTGGGCGTTGCAGGGCGTCAGCTCGCTCCAGGTGTTGCAGATGCCGATGATGGGCTTGCCCTGGAACTCGTGGTCGGGGATGCCCTGGTTCTTCATCCAGGAGCGGTACATGAAACCGTTCTTGTCCTGGGTACCGAACCACTCGGCGGAGCGCAGCTTGACCTTGCTCTTCTTGTCGTCAGTCGTCATGTCTTGTCTCGGTGTCGTTCTGCCGGCACGCAGGTTTGCCGTCTGGAAACGATGCTAGGAGCGAGGCGATACGCAATCCAATCAATTAACTCGCTGTACCGATACCGAAACCGGCATCAATCGAGTCGGGAGGGCTTGCCGAAGACCGGCATGCCATCCGCCGACCAGCGCAGCGGCTTCACAAACGTGTGCCGATCCGGGTTCCACAGCGGGTCACCTTCGATCTCGGTATAGGTGCGGGCGTGATAGACCAGCAGCACCTCGTCGGGGTCGTCCGTCACGGTGAAGCTGTTGTGGCCGGGGCCGAAGACGCTGTCCTCGGCGGCGCTGCGCATGACCGGCTGGACGGACTTGCGCCAGCTCGCCGGCTCCAGCAGGTCGGCGTTCTCGTCCGCCCACAGCAGGCCCATGGCGTAGTTCTCGTCAGTGGCGCTGGCCGAGTAGCTGATGAAGACGCGGCCCTGGCGGATCAACACCGACGGCCCCTCGTTGACGAGGAAGCCGCGGCATTCCCAGTCGTACTCGGGGCGGCTCAGCAGCACCGGCGCGCTGTGCAGCTGCCAGGGCGTTTGCATAGCCGCGATGTAGAGGTTGGAGTTGCCCGGGATCGCCGGGTCCTTCTGCGCCCAAAGGTAGTAGAGCCGGCCTTTGTGCGTGAAGGTCGTGGCGTCCAGGCAGAAGCTGTCCATGCCCGTCTCCACCTGACCGAGGAATTCCCATTCACCGCCAAGCGGGTCCTTGGCGGTGTTCCGGATCGCATACATGCGGTGCTGGAACATGCCCAGGCCGTCCAGCGCACGGGTGGGCGCCGCGGCAAAGTAGACATACCAGGCGCCGTCGTTGAAATGCAGCTCGGGCGCCCAGACCAGTTCCGAATATGGCCCCGTGTCGGGCTTGTGCCAGACGTCGAAGACCGGCGCGTCCACCAGGCCCTCGACGGTGAGGGCACGGCGGATCTCGATGCGGTCGTACTGCGGCACCGAGGCGGTGAAGTAATAGAAACCGTCGGCGTGGCGGGAGATATGGGGGTCGGCGCGCTGGCGGATCAGCGGCTCAATCAGGTCGGACATGGGTCACTGCCAGATAGAAAAAGGGCGTTGCCGGGGAGGCCCCTGCAACGCCCTGCGAGCACAGGCTCGTCTTAAAGCTTCCAGCGGAAACCGACCGAGAACGCGCGGCCGATCTGGACCGTGCCGAAATTGGTCAGCTCCGGATTGCCGGCGTTGCCGAAGTGGTAGTACTGCTGCTGCATCTCGTTGGTCAGGTTGACGCCGCTGATGTCCAGCGCCATCTGATCGTTGATGTTGTAGGTCAGCTGGAAGTCCACGCTCTTTTCCGGCTGGCGCCAGATGCCGATCGGGTTGGCGAACAGCGCGGCTTCGTTGGCGGCCAGGAAGGCGGACCGGCGCACATAGGACAGGCGTGCGCCGACCGGACCCTTTTCGTAAGCCAGGGTGGCGTTCCACGACAGCTTGGACACGCCGAAGAACGGGCCCTCGAGCTGCGAGGTGATCTCGCCGGCGTTGTTGGCGATCGGCACGTTCTGCGACGAGGTCAGGCGCGTCACACTGCCTTGGAAGCCCAGGCCGTCCAGCAGGCCCGGCAGGCCCTTGGGGAAGTAGATCGTGCCCAGTTCAAGGCCGCTGATCTTGCCGTTGGACGCATTGACCGGCGAGCTGATGACGTAGTCATAGCCGTTGGCGTGGCTGAGACCCGAGGTGGAGTTGCGGAACGGGTCGTTGGCTGCATCCAGGTGGATGCGGCGGCGCAGCGGCACGACCAAGCCTTCGATCTTGCGTTGGAACAGGGTGCCGTACAGCGCGCTGTCCTTCTGGAAATACCACTCGCCCGTCAGGTCGAGGTTCTTGGAGCGGGTCGGCTCCAGGCCGGGGTTGCCGCCGCTACCGCCGCCGTAGCCCACCTTGGACACATCGTCGCTCGGCTGGATGATGGGGTTGAGATCGCCGAAGTTCGGACGGCGCAGCGTTTCACCGTAGTTGAAGCGCACCAGCACATCCTTGGCCGGCTCGTAGCGCAGCGTCACGCTGGGCAGGAACTTCCGGGCCGTCTTCTCGCCGTTGGTCGGCGTCACCACCTTGGTGGTGGCGTTGACGCTGTAGGCGGTCATGCTGGTGTCGACCTGCACATAGCGCACGCCGAAGTTGGCGCGCAGGGGACGGCCGAACAATTGGCTCTCGGTGTCCGCCATCAGGAAGAGGTTGGCAGTGTCTTCCTTGACGTCGAAGGTCTTCTGCAGGCTCAGCTTGTCAGTCGTCAGGAAGTTCGCATCGACCGAGTTGTAGAGCTTACGCCAGGCATCGATGTTGTCGCGAATGAAGTAGGCATTCGGCTCGATCCAGGAGCGGGGCACGTCGGAGATGTCGCTGCCGAAATTCGAGTTGATGTGATAGTAGTCAGAGCCCAGCGAGGCCAGGTTGCGGCCCAGGAAGGCCGATTGCGTGCGGTTGGCTTCGGAGGCCTTGCGGCTGTCGAAGCGCGCACCGAAATTCAGCGTCTTCAGCGGGCCCCAGTCGGCGTCGTAGGAGCCGTTCAGGCTGGCGGTTGCGGCGCTGCCCTCGTTGCGGTTGGCGTTGTCGTAGAACTGCGCCACGTTCCACTTGGCGGGGTCCACCAGGTCGGCGTTGTTGTTGAACTTGAACGCCATGTTGCCGCCGCCCGAATTGAAGTCGACGGTGATCTGCGGCGCAACGCGGTCGATGCGGGTGGCGGTGAATTCCGAGTGGTACTTGCTGGTCTGGTAGGACACATCGCCGTCCAGCTTCAGCCGGTCACCGAAATTCCACTTGCCGTTCAAGGCATAGATACGGGAATCGGTAGCCGAAGTGGTGTAGTCGCCGCTGTTGAAGCCATAGACATCATTCACGACGCGCGTCTTGATGACGTTCGTACCCGGGAATGTCGTGATCGTCCCTGCGGGGTTGCTGCCGAGATTGCCCCACCAGTCCACGAAGCTGAACAGCAGCCTGTTGAAGGACTTGTCGCGATAGCCGTTGTACATCGTCTCGAACGTGTAGACGGAATCGGCGTTCGGTTGCCACTGCAGGGCGAGGTTGGCGGCCGGGCGCTTGCGCTCGCCTTGAACATCGCTCTGGAAAACGGCGTCGCGCGCAAGGTAGTAAGGACGTGCCGTGCCGTTGAAGTTCAGCGTCGAGCCGGCCTGTTGGGGCAAGCCGGTATAGGTGCCGGGCGTCCAGATGTTGTTGTCGAAGACGCGCTGCAACGGGGTGTAGCCCGCCGGGTCTTCAGCGGCATTGGGGCTGACGAAGGGCACCATGGCCCCGGGCGTCACGCTCTCGTTGCGGTAGTCAGTCTTGACCATCGACAGATTGACCAGCGCACCGAAGTCACCGGCGTCGGTCTTCCAGCGGTTGCTGGCCATCGCGCTCAGCTGCGGGTTCGCCTTCTTCGCGGGGTCGAGATAGGTTTCACGCGCCAAGAGCGAGAACTTGGAGCCCTTGAAATCGAAGGGGCGCAGCGACTTGACGTCGATCTGGCCGGCGATGCCGTTCTCCAGCTGGCTGGCGTCGCGCGTCTTGTAGACGTCGATCTGGCGCACCAGGGTCGACGGGATGTCCTGCAGCGCCACCTGCGTGCCGGAGGCAGTGAAGATGTTGCGGCCGTTCCAGGTGGTGGCAATGTCGGGCAGGCCGCGAATGGAAATGGTGCCCACTTCGCCGCCGGCGCGGTTGGTGACCTGGATACCGGTCACGCGCTGCAGCGCCTCGACGACGTTGTTGTCGGGCAGCTTGCCGATGTCTTCGGCCACGACCGATTCCACGACCTGGTCGTTGGTGCGCTTGTTCGCCAGGCTCTTGGTGAGCGAGGCCCGAACACCAGTGACGGTCACCGTTTCCAGCGACTCGGACTTGGCGGCTTCCTGGGCCAGGGCGCTGCCGGACAGGACGGCCAGCGCGGCGGCGGCGGTCAGGCTGAGGGCAAAGCTCGGACGGCTTGCGATTGGGGCGCGCTCACGCAGCGGCGCCAGGCCTTGGTTCTTCATCGTGTCTCCGGGATTCGTTATGGGTAGGCTGATCCAACCCTGGCAGCCGCTCTGGGCCTCTGGCGGGCCTGTGGCTCGGGTCTGGAATTCATGCTAGGGGGCCGACCGATTCGCGACTAATCACATTTTTGGACTTCTCGATGCTGGTTTTCACATCGGATGTCCGGGTTAGCCCGAGGCTTCCCAGGGGCGCTCAGGCCCTGTCGGCGAGGAGGATGGGCCGCTTGCCGCGCGCGTTGTGGAAGCCGAACAACGGCCTAGCCCAGGGCGGCTTCGAACAGGCGGCGCTGGGCCGTGAGCGCCTCGACCCAGCCCGACTCGAGCGCATCCGCGAAGACGAGATGGATGTCGACGCTGACCTCGTCGAGCAGGCGACGGCAGGCGACGCCGGCATAGCGCTGGCGGGCCATGGCGGCCGGCATCAGCGTGCCGCCACGGCCGGCGGCGATCTGCGCCAACGTGGCCGTCGTGCCCGGTGCCTCGGCCTCGGCGGCAGGGCGGAAGCCCGCGGCCTCGTACTGGCGCTGGTAGTGCATCCACAGCGCCGGGTTCTGGCGCTTGGGAAAGCGCAGGAAGGCCGGCAGGGCCTCGAGGTCGCGCAGACGCAGCGCCCGCTTGCGCGCCAGCGGGCTGGCGCTGGGCACCAGGGCGACATGGCGCAACCGGGCCACCGGCACATGGCGCAGGCCGTGCAGTTCATGCGGCATCGCGATCAGTGCCGCGTCCAGCGCCCCCTGCCGAAGGGCATCGAGCAGCTTGGGCCCGATCTCCAGCACCGGCTCCAGCGCCGCCCGGCCGGAAGCCTCGCGCCAGGCACTGTCCATGGCCTGGAAGCTGCTCAGGTCCACCCACCAGGGCAGGCCCAGACGCAAGGGCCTGTCGATGTCGGCGCCGCCGGCCGCTTGCGCCAGGGCGGCATCGAAGGCCTGGACGGCCGCCGCGAAGGCGGCCTGGGCGCGCCGGCCGTCCGCCGTCAGCCGCGTCGCCGGGCCATCGCGGTCCAGCAAGGTCACGCCGAGAGCCGCCTCCAGCGCGGCGATCTGGCGCGACAGCGGCGGCTGCGTCAGATGCAGGCGCTCGGCGGCGCGGCGGAAATTCAGCTCCTCGGCCAGCACGAGGAAATAGCGCAGCTGGCGAATGTCGATGCTGCGGTGGCCGGGCTGCGTCATGCCGAAAAGGTATCACCAATTCGGCAATTCACGGCCGCGCCACGGCGCCCCAGCATGCCGGCCTTGCCGCGCAATGGCGGCGTTTGCAGGGAGAGCGACATGGAACAGCAAAACACCCGACGCGCCGTGCTGATGGCCGGGCTGGGCTTGGGCCTGGCGGGCTGCGGCGGAGGCGGCGACGGCTCGGCACCGATGACGGGCGAGCCCGCGGTGCAACGCCTGGAGGCGGGCGAGGCTCGCGTCGGCGAGACGGTGCAGATCACGGCCGTCTTCAGCGGCGGACAGGGGCGCATCGAGCCCGACATCGGCCAGGTGCAAAGCGGGGTTCCGGTGCGCACGCCGATGCTGGCTGCGGCGCGGCGCTACACGCTGATCGTCGAGGCCGCGGGGCAGACGAGCGCGCGCCGCGAGCTGGAAGTCCAGCCGGCCTACCGCAACCGCTATGTCGCCCTCGATGGCTCCCCTTCGCCGCTGCAATACCACGCAGCCGTCACGGTGGCGGACGGCAGCGTGCTCGTCATCGGCGGCTCGCGCGGCCTGTCGACGAGCTCCGAAGCCATCGACCGCTACGACCCGGTGACGCGCCGCTTCAGCCGCATCGGCAGTCTGTACACCGGCCGCACCCTGCACACGGCGACGCGCCTGTCGGACGGCCGCATCCTCGTGCTCGGCGGCACCGTCGGCCTCAGCAGCGGCGGTTTCGCCGAGCTGATCGACCCTGCCAGCGGCGCCGCCGAAGCCGCGGGCTGGCCGGCACGCCTGCGCATCCGCCACGCGGCCGTGGCGCTGGACGATGGTCGCGTCCTTGTCGTCGGTGGCTACCAGAGCGACAGCGTCGAGCTCTGGGACCCGGCGACGCGGCGCTTTCGACTCGTCGCCGACCGCATGGCGAATGCCCGCGAGTTCGCGAGCGCGACACGGCTGGCCGATGGCCGTGTCCTCATCGTCGGCGGCGACCATGTCGGCCCCGCGCAGCGCCTGGCCGAGATCTTCGACCCGCGCACCGAGCGCTTCGACCGCGTCGCCTCGCCCCTGAACGAAGAGCGCCGCTCGATGCATTCGGCCCACGCGCTCGCCAACGGGCGTGTCCTCGTGCTGGGCGGCGAGGTGCGCGGCGACGACGCCTTCGAGCCGCTGGACACGGTGCTGGCTTTCGACCCGGCCGCCCAGAGGCTGACCGAAGTGGGCCGGCTCGAGCAGCCGCGCAGCCTGGTGCGCAGCCTGTTGATGCCGGATGGCCGGGTGCGCCTGTTCGGCGGCCAGACGCCAGTGGATGCGGCCAGCCCTTCGGCCGGCGCCTACGCCCCGGATGGCGCGGCCCAGCCCCTCGCGGCCATGCCGGCCGGTCGCGCCTGGCACACGGTCTCGGCCCTGCCGGACGGTCGCGTCCTCATCCTGGGCGGTGATGCCGCCGACGGCAGCGCCGCGCCAGGCGCCCTGCTCTACGAGTGAGGCCCTCGCTCAGCCGCTGGCCAGCTTCAAGGCTGCCTGGTGCAGCCTCACCATGTGATACGGATCGGGCTGCACGTCCTTGCAGCCGCCGCTCTTGCAGGGCAGCACCTCGGCGGCGCGCCAGCCACCGTATTCGGCATCGACGAGCTGCTTCTTGATCAGCTCCTGGGTCTGCTCGTAGCGCCGCCACAGGTCGTTGCGCGCCGTCTCCTTGGCCGCGACCATCACGCCGTGCAGGCACTCGGCCTGCTGCCACCAGCCCTTGCTCGTGTCGGCCTTGCCGCCGTCGGGAAAGGCCTTGAGGCCGCAACCGCCCTCGTTGTCGTCATAGCCCGAGGACAGGGCATAGGACAGCACGCGCTCGGCCACCTGGGCATAGATGGGCGAGACCACCGCACCCGTTGTCAGCAGATGGCTCCACTCGAACTGGTGGCCGAAGTCGATATAGCCTCCCGCCGCCTTGGTTGCCAGCGGCTTCCAGCTCTCGTCGTACCACTCGGGGATGTGGGCGCTGCCCTCGGCCTGGCCCTGCATCAACTGGTTGACGACGAAGTCACCGACGCGGCGGGCACCGGTCTCGGCCAGCTTGTCGCCGGTGGCGTCGCGCAGCGCGAGCAGCGCCTCGAACATGTGCATCAGCGGGTTCTGCGTGCGCAAGCCGGGCAGGGGCTTGAAGTCGCGTTCGCACTCGTTGTAGAGGCCGCCTGCCGGATCGAAGAAGCCGAGCTCGATCTCGCGCCAGGCCTGCAGGGCCGCGTCGCGGTAGCGCACGTCGCCGCCGATGCGGTAGACCTCGGACAGGGCCAGCAGCGTGAAGGCGTGGCCATAGGCCCGCTTGACGGCGGCCTTGGGCTGGCCGTCGGGTCCCACGGTGTGGAAGAAGCCGCCGTTGGCGGGATCGCGGAAGCGCTGCAGCAGGTAGTCGGCGCCGTGCCGCGCCACCTTGAGATAACCCGCATCCGGAATGAATTCGTGGGCCGCCGCAAAGGCGTAGACGAGGCGGGCCTGGCCGGTCAGCTCCAGCTCGGGCTGCGGCTGCGGCTTCCAGGACCGGTCGAAGGCCAGCTGGAAACTGCCGTCGGGCCGCACCGCCTGACTGTGCCAATGCAGCATCAGGGCTTCGAGGTCGTCGCGGTGCCAGCCGGTATCGATGCGGTTGCGGATGCGGGCGTCCGGGTCGCTGCAGGCGGCCAGCGTGGCCAGGGAGGCCAGCAGGGCAAGGATGGAGCGGCGCTGCATCGTCATGTCAGCGGCCGTGGGGCCAGGTGGCGCGTTTGGTCGGACCCTTGGACGATTTGCCGCGGGCCGTCCAGAGCTTGAACGCCGCCGGCGTCAGCTCGCGCTTGAGCAGGGCCACCAGCTCGCCATGGCCGATGCCATGGGTCAGCAGCACCTTGTTGTAGGGCGGCGTGTCTTCGAAAGCGGTGGCGATGACGCGCTTGACTTCTTCGGGGTTGAGCTTGGGGGCGGGCTTTGCCATGCGCGCGATTTTGCAGGCCTTCTCGGCCCCTCTGATGCGCTTTCGCGAACGCAGGGCGGCCGAGCACCGGGCCACTTATCGGCCCCCCCCTCGGACGAGGGGGGCGCCAGCTCAGCCGAAACGCTGGGCGACCCAGGCCGCGGCGGCACCGGCCAGCGTGCTGGCGAAGACACCCCAACCCGCGTCCACCAGGGCGAGCTTCAGGGGCCAGTGGCGCAGCGTCGCGAGGTTGGTCAGGTCGTAGACCCCATAGGCCACCAGGCCGACGAGGGCGGCGCGCGCGATCTGCAGGCCCAGGGGCTGGCCGGCTGGAAAGAGGGCCAGGGCCACCAGGGCCGCGGGATAGGCGAAGTAGAAGGCCAGCGCCGGCGCCCAGCGGATGGGGTCGGCCATCTGGGCGCCGATCTCCTGTCGATAGAAGTCGCGGGCCAGCCAGCCCAGCCAGAGCGCGTCCAGCACCCCCATGACGAGCAGGGCGGCGGCGTAGGGCTTGAGGAAAGCGTTCATGGCGGGCAAGTGTGCCTGGAGTGCCGCCGCCGCCGGGCCAGTGCCGTCCTACAGCGGCTGTGGCGCCGCGCTGGCACCACGGCAAGAAGCGGCACGCCAGCATCGGGACCATCGACTGATCACCGGCTCACGCCCCACGGCCATGACCACCACCACACCGACCGTGATCCTGACCCCCAAGCCCGTTATCACGCCCAGCCGGAGGCCGGCGCTGTCGCTGCTGGCGTCCGAGCCGGCGCGGGCGACGCTGGAAGCGTGGCAGGCCCTGATGCAATGGGGCAAGGCGCCAACGCAGGTCGGCAAGGGCCACACCGTCGTGCTCTTCCCCGGCCTCGGGACCGATGGCCTGACGCTGTGGCCGCTGCGCCGGCATCTGGAACGTGCCGGGTTCCGGGCCCTGGACTGGGGCCAGGGCACCAACACCGGCCCGCGCGGCGACGTCGATGCCTGGCTGGAGAAGCTGGCCGAGTCGCTGCACGAGCGCGTCGCGCCGGCGCGCGAGGTCAGCTTCGTCGGCTGGAGCCTGGGCGGTTTCTATGCCCGCGAACTGGCCAAGCGCTGGCATGACCGCGTCCATCACGTCATCACCATCGGCACGCCCTTCAACGGCTGCGTGGACGACACCAATGTCGGCTGGCTGTTCCGCCTGCTCAACGGCAAGCAAGCGCCCAACGAGGCAGTGCTGCGCGCGCGCCTGGCCGAGCCGCCGCCCGTGCCCACCGTGTCGCTCTACAGCCGGCGCGACGGCGTCGTCGCCTGGGAAGCCTGCACCCACGGGCAGCGCTTTCCTCTGGCGCGAGACATCGAGGTGCAGGCCAGCCATATGGGCATGGGCTGGGCACCGGAAGTCCTGCGCCGCGTCACCGGCGTGCTGGGTTGCCGGCGCGCAAACCAGGCCGACCCGACACCCGCCTAGCGCGGCGCGGCGCCCAGCTCCTGCAGCAGGCCGCCCAGCGCGCGCTGCACGAGGCTGGCCTCGGCCACGTCGGTGGCGAGGCCTTCGCTGCGCAATCGCCTGAGACCCCGCCGGGTCATGGAGTGCATGCCGCCGGCCAGGTTGCTGGTGAACATGAAGAAAGCGCCGTTGTCGCTCACCCAGGCCAGCTGGGACGTGGCCCACACGCCCTGGAGGTTGAGCTTGCAGCGCTGGCCGGGGCGAAGCGCGTCTATCCAGTCGCTGGCCGGGTCGCCGTCGGCGGAGCCGTCGAGCTGCATCGGCACCGTCGGCAGCGCGCCGATATGGGTGTCGTGGCCTTGCCAGTCGCGCAGTGCACCTGCCTCGGATTCGGGGGCTGGCTCGGGCACGGGCGGGACCGGCACCGCTGAAGCCACCGCCTGCGGGGCCGCTTCGGGCGGCGGTGGTGCCGCTTCCTCGCTGCGCTCGGCCAGATGGCGGCGGTGGGTCTGCATCAGCTCGGCCAGCACGCGGTTGCGGTGCTGCTGGGGCAGGTCGATGAGTGCCATGCCCTGCTGCACGCGGCCGATCAGCGTGGGCAGGCGCCGCCTCAGGTCGGCCCGTGCGGCCGCCGTCTCGGGCCGCTGCAGGCTGGCCAGCAGTTCGTCCACGGTGTCGACCAGGGCCTGGGCCTCGGGCGACTCGGCGCCTTCGGTGGCCATGGTCTTGGCCAGCACCTCGATCCACGGGCCGCGCAGGAAGGTCTGCACGGTGGGGCTGACCTCCTGGGCCTTGCCGAGCTGCATCTCGACTTGCTCGCGCAGCAGCGGCAGCACGCGATGCTCGGCCTCCTTCTGGCCGAGCGCGTCCATGGCGGGCCGCGTACGTTCGATCCGCTGCTGCTGTTCGTCGTCGATGAAGGTCTGCACCTGCTGCAGCGCCTCGGCATAGGCTTCGGGCTTGTCCGGCACACCCTGGGTCAGCCGGGCGACGAGCGGGTCGACGAAGCGCTGGAAGGCCTCGCCGCGCCCGGCATCGTGGGCGGGCAGGGAACTCGAATGCCCCGCGATCCTGTTGATCAGGGCCCAGGCCGGGTGCTGCTCCGAGCTGAGCACGCCGGGGTCGCTGGCAGCGAGCTCGCGCACCGGCGCCTCCAGCCGCGCGATGGAGCCGCGCAACGCGGGCGCCACCTGCGGATCGGCCAGCAGGCGCTCGAACAAGCGGCCGAGCAGCGCATGGCTCACGCTCGCGGCCTCGGCAGCGCTCTCGCCCATGGGCTGCAGCTGGAATTCGGCCTCGCCCGCAGCGCGCGGCAGGGTCGGCATGGCGGCACGCGTGCCGCCGCCGGGCAGGCCCCCCTGCAACAGCGGCATGCTGCGCAGCAGGGCCTGCAGTTGCTCGGGCGGGATGGCCGGCATCGCCGCACCGCCGGCCGCGGCCGGTGCGTCCTTGAGGACGGCGCTGGAGTTGGGGGCCAGGATGGTGCGGTAACGCGGCGCCTGCAGGCCGGCTGCCTTGAGCTGCTGGGTCACGACCGCCAGGAAGGGCCGCAATTGCGCCACCAGCGTCGGCCCGGCAATACGCATCCACAGCGCCTGCTGCTCGGGCTCCAGCACCTGCTCGTAGATGGTCTGGCAGATGGCACGCGCGAACACCGCCGGCCCGCAGGCGGTTGGGTCCTCGCCCCAGGGCACTTCGGGCAGCATCAAGGCGGCCAGGCCCTGCAGCTCGCGCAGCTCCCATTCGAGCTTGAGGTCGGCGAGCTGCACGACACGGGAGATCTCGATGTCCTTCTCGGCCTGGGCTTCGTCGACCAGGGTCAGTTCGTCGATGTCGAAGCCGCTCAGCGCCGACGCGGCGCCGCCGCGCCCGAGAGCACGCGCTTCGGCGCCCTGGACACCGTGCATCAGATGGCCGGCCAGGCATTCGCCGATGTGCATGCGCAGCGGCTCGGTCGCCCGCAGTAGGCCGGACAGATGCTTGCGGTCCAGCCCGCCCAGGCCGGCCTCGACCGGGTCGCGCATCGCCTGCAGCATGGCCTCGACCCAGCCGGTGGCGAACGGCAGGGCCTGCGACTCCAGGTAGCGGACGTGATGGTCGAACTGCGGATGGACTTCCATGGCCGAGGCCGTACTCCTTCGTTGGAGCCGGACTCTAGCCGCGAAGCCTTGCTGCCGGGCTTCTGGCGCGCAATGTTCAGGCGCCGCGCGTGACCGGCATGTGCACCTTGTCGGCCGGCAGCTTCATGTGGCTGGCCAGTTCCAGCTTGGCCAGCGAGTTGCGGTGCACCTCGTCCGGACCGTCGGCCAGACGCAACGTGCGCTGGTGGGCCCACATCATGGCCAGCGGCGTGTCCTGGGACACACCCATGCCGCCAAAGACCTGGATGGCCCAGTCGATGACCTGCAGGGCCATGTTGGGGGCGACGATCTTGATCATGGCGATCTCGGCCTTGGCGACCTTGTTGCCCACCGTGTCCATCATGTAGGCGGCCTTCAGCGTCAAGAGGCGCGCCTGCTCGATCATGCAGCGCGCCTCGGCGATGCGTTCCTGGGTGACGGTCTGCTGGGCGAGGGTCTTGCCGAAGGCGGTGCGGGCGATGGCACGTTCGCACAGCAGCTGCAGGGCGCGCTCGGCGGCGCCGATGGAGCGCATGCAGTGGTGGATGCGGCCCGGGCCGAGGCGGCCCTGGGCGATCTCGAAACCGCGGCCCTCGCCCAGCAGGATGTTGCTGGCCGGCACGCGCACATTCTTCAGCTCGACTTCCATGTGGCCGTGGGGCGCATCGTCATAGCCGAACACCGACAGCGGCCGCACGACGGTGATGCCGGGCGCGTTGGCCGGCACGACGATCATGGACTGCTGCTCATGCCGGCCGGCGTCGGGATTGGTCTTGCCCATGACGATATAGACGGCGCAGCGCGGGTCGCCGGCGCCGGAGCTCCACCACTTGCGACCGTTGATGACGTAGTCGTCGCCATCGCGCTCGATGCGGCATTCGATGTTGGTCGCGTCGCTGGAGGCCACGGCCGGCTCCGTCATCAGGAAGGCCGAGCGGATCTCGCCGCGCAGCAGCGGCTCCAGCCACTTGTCCTTCAGCGACTCGCTGGCGTAGCGCTCCAGCGTCTCCATGTTGCCGGTGTCGGGCGCCGAGCAGTTGAAGACCTCGGGGGCCCAGAACACGCGGCCCATGATCTCGCACAGCGGCGCATATTCCAGATTGGACAGGCCCTCGGGCGCCCGGCTGGACTTGGGCAGGAAGAGGTTCCACAGGCCGGCTGCGCGGGCCTTGGGCTTGAGTTCCTCGATGACCTGGGTCGCCTGCCAGACGTTGCCGGCGCGGCGGTTGGCCTCGACCTCTTCCAGATAGCGGCGCTCGTTGGGGTAGATGTGCTCGTCGAAGAAGGCGAGCAGGCGCTCGCGCATCTGTTCAACCTTGGGGCTGTAGTCGAAGTTCATGGCGCGGCTCCGTGTTCGTGTGCCGCCAGTTTGGCTCAGCCGGCGGCGCGCGCTTGTCACCGAGGCATCAGGAAGAAGCCCGTGGCGCCGCCGCCTCGACCCGCTGTCACCGACGAGACGGTGGCAGCCTCGGCCGCCCTCACCTCAGCCGGCGAGCAGCTTCTCTTCGGCCAGGGCCAGGGCCTGCGGGCTGCCGCTGAGGACCAGGGTGTCGCCGCCCGCCAGCGTGGCGCCCTCGACGAGCAGGCCCTTGCCGCTGGCGCGCCGCAGCGACACCACGGCCACACCGAGGGCATGCAAGGCCAGGTCGTCGAGCAGCTTGCCGGCATGCGGGCTGGCCGTGGGCAGGGTCACCGACGACAGGCGGGCCTGGTCGAGTTCGTCGACGGTGTCGTCGTCGGCGCCGTGGAAGTAGCCGCGCAGCAGGCCGTAGCGCTTGTCACGCGCATCGCGAGTGATGCGGATGACGCGACGCATCGGCACGCCGACCAGGGCCAGCGCATGCGAGGCCAGCATCAGCGAGCCTTCGATGGCCTCGGGCACGACCTCGGTGGCGCCGGCGGTCTTGAGCTTCTCGAGATCGGTGTCGTCGATGGTGCGCACGATGACGGGCACCTTGGGCGCGTGCTCACGCGCGAGGTGAAGAATCTTCAGCGCCGATGGCGTGTCGTGATAGCTGACGACGACGGCGCTGGCGCGCGCCAGGCCGGCCGCCATCAGGCTCTGCACCTTGGCCGCGTCGCCGAAGACGACGCTCTGGCCGGCCGCCGCCGCCTGGCGCACGCGGTCGGGGTCGAGGTCCAGCGCCATATAGGGGATGTGCTCGCCCTCGAGCAGGCGGGCCAGGTTCTGGCCCGAGCGGCCGTAGCCGCAGATGATGACGTGGGCCTCGGCCTTGATGCTCTTCTTGGCGATGGTGGTCAGCTGCACCGACTGCATCAGCCAGTCGCTGCTGGACAGCTTCATGACGATGCGGTTGCTGTACATGACCAGGATGGGCGTGATCAGCATGGACAGCACCATGCTGGCCAGCACCGGGCTGACCCATTGCGGCGCGACCAGGCCCTGCTGGGCGCCCAGGGTCAGCAGCACGAAGCCGAACTCGCCGGCCTGGGCGAGGTAGAGGCCGGTGCGCAGCGCCACGCCGGGTGGCGACTTGAACAACCGGGCCAGGCCGGCGATCAGCGCGAACTTGGCGACGACGGGACCCAGGGTCAGCAGGATGACCAGCCACCAGCTGTCCACCAGCGGCCGCCAGTCCAGCTTCATGCCGATGGTGATGAAGAAGAGCCCGAGCAGCACGTCGTGGAAGGGCCGGATGTCGGTCTCCACCTGGTGGCGGTATTCGGTCTCCGAGATCAACATGCCGGCGACGAAGGCGCCCAGGGCCAGGCTGAGGCCGAAGTGTTCGGTCAGCCAGGCCAGGCCCAGCGTGACGAGCAGCAGGTTGAGCATGAAGAGCTCGTCGCTCTTGCGCCGGGCCACTAGGGTCAGCCACCAGCGCATGACCTTCTGGCCGCCGTAGAGCAGCAGGGTCAGCAGGGCGGCCGCCTTCAGTCCGGCCCAGGCCAGGGCGCTCATCATTTCGCTGCCGCTGCTGTTCAGCGCCGGGATCAGCACCAGCAGGGGCACGACGGCCAGGTCCTGGAACAGCAGCACGCCCATGACCAGCTTGCCGTGCGGACTCTCCAGCTCCAGCCGCTCGGCCATCAGCTTGACGACGATGGCCGTCGAACTCATGGCCATGGCCGAGCCCAGCACCAGGGCGCCTTCCCAGCTCATCTGCCAGGCCAGGCCCAACAGGGCGAAGCCGGCAATCAGCAGGGTGTTGCCGACGACGGCGCCGGCAATGGTCAGCACCACCTGGGCCATGCCGATGCCGAAGACGGCCGTCTTCAGCGCCCTCAGCTTGGGCAGGTTGAATTCCAGCCCGATGGCGAACATCAGGAAGACGACGCCGAACTCGGCCAGGTACTGGATGCTGGCCGAATCGTGGGCGAAGGCCAGGGCGTTCGGCCCGATCAGCACACCGACCGCCAGATAGCCCAGCATGGGCGGCAGCTTCAGGGAGCGGCAGATGACCACCCCGAAGACGGCGGCCACGAGATAGAGCAGGGCGAGGTCGAGGGAGGTCACGACCCGATGGTATTCGGCACCTCGGCACGGTTTTTCGGGATATTGCCGACATGGGGCGTCGAGGCTGCTCCCTATAGTCCGCGCGCCGTCGTTGCCCTTGCTGAAACAAGCAGTCGGGCAAGGCCGTGCAGAAGAAGAGGCGCGCCGCCCGGCGCGCCAGTCAACACAAGGGAGATCTCATGTTTACTTTGCAAGATTGGGCGCGGCGTGCCGCGCTTGGCCTGTTCCTGGCCACTTCGGCCCTGTTGGGGGGCTGTGCCAGCGTCTATCTGGACGGCACGACCAAGGAAGTGCCCGCCACCCAGTTCAAGAGGCCGGCCAGCCCGGCCCCGGTCCAGGTGCTGTTCGACTTCCAGACCAAGGGCGTGGCCAACGCCCAGGCGACGGCCTTCCTGCGTGATCGCGTGATCGCCCAGGTCAAGTCCAGTGGCATGTTCAGCGAGGTCGGCTCCAACGCGGTGGCCAACGGCGCCCTGCTGAGCATCACCCTGAACAACGTGCCGCTGACGGACAACGCGTTCTCCAAGGGCTTCGTCACCGGCCTGACCTTCGGCCTGGCCGGTTCCCAGGTATCGGATGGCTATGTCTGCACCGCTTCATACCGATCAGGCAACGACACGGCAGCCATCACCAAGCAGGCCCGCCATGCGATCCACACCACCATGGGCGCCGCCGCCACGCCGGGCAATGCCACCAAGATGCCTGATGCCAAGCAGGCCGTCTATCAGATGACGACTGACATCGTCAGCAACGTGCTGAACGACCTGTCCCAAGACGCCAACTTCAAGTGAAGCCGAGATCCGACATCATGAACACCCTGTTCCTTTCCAAGACGCTCCTGCGCCGCCTGGCGCTGATTGCCGCCCTCGCTGCCATGACCGGCTGCGCGTCCGTGAAGATGCCCGCGCCGGCACCCAGCGCAGCCAACGCGGAAAAGCTGCGCGCCGCCAAGATCACCCCCACCCAGGTCGGCAGCTTCACGCTGGCCGCCGGCAAGCCCGCAGCCATGGACACCTCGCTGAGCGGCCTGCGCGGCTCCTCGCTCAGCCCCACCAACGGCAGCTTCTCCGGCCAACTGCGCGACGAGATCACCGCTGAGCTGAGTGCAGCGGGCCTGCTGGACCCGAAGTCCAAGGCCGTCATCGAGGGCCAGCTCACCGACAGCATGGTCGACGCCGCCATTGGCACCGGCAAGGGCCGCCTGGCGGCCAAGATCCAGGTCAAGCGCGACGGCAAGACGGTGTTCGACAAGGAGGTCGTCGCCGAGGCCTCGTGGGAATCGTCCTTTGTCGGCGCCGTCGCCATCCCGGCTGCCATGAACCAGTACACCGCCCTCTACAAGACGCTGGTCGGCAAGCTGTTCGACGACGCCGATTTCAGGCGCGCGCTGGCTCAGTAAGGCCATCGCACGCTGCAAGCAACCCGGCTCCGGCCGGGTTTTTTGTTGCCCGTCCGTGGTCTGGGCCGTGATTTCAGGCACGGGAAACCGATGCCATGCATTGCTTGCATAAGCGCATGAGCACTTGGCTAGACAAGTCGTGGCGAGGGAGGTGGCCTTCGCGATACCGTTCGCCCCACTCAAAAGTTACGGAGCATTTCATGCCCAACCTGTCGTTTGTCTCGCCCACTCGCAACAGTCCGTGGGGGACCTATCTGTCGCAGATCGACGCCGTCGAACCCTATTTGGGCTCCCTGAGCCGCTGGGTCGAGACCCTGCGCCGCCCCAAGCGCGCCCTCATCGTCGACATCCCCATCGAGCTGGACAACGGCACCATCGCCCACTATGAGGGCTACCGCGTCCAGCACAGCCTGACGCGCGGCCCGGGCAAGGGCGGCGTGCGCTACCACCCCGACGTGACGCTGGAAGAAGTGATGGCCCTGTCGGGCTGGATGACGATCAAGAACGCCGCCGTCAACCTGCCCTACGGCGGCGCCAAGGGCGGCATCCGCCTCGACCCCAGCCTGCTGTCGATGAAGGAACTGGAAAAGGTTACGCGCCGGTACACCAGCGAGATCGGCATCATCATCGGCCCCAACCAGGACATCCCGGCTCCCGACGTCAACACCAATGGCCAGATCATGGCCTGGATGATGGACACCTACTCGATGAACGTCGGCGCCACGGCGACCGGCGTCGTCACCGGCAAGCCCATCCCCCTGGGAGGCTCGCTGGGCCGCGTGGCCGCCACCGGCCGCGGCGTCTTCGTCGTCGGCCGTGAAGCCATGCGCCGCCTCAACATCGACATGGAAGGCGCCCGCGTCGCCGTGCAGGGCTTCGGCAACGTCGGCTCCATCGCCGCCAAGCTGTTCGCCGCCAATGGCGCCAAGATCGTCTGCGTGCAGGACCACACCGGCACCCTGGTCAACCACAACGGCTTCGACATGCAGAGCCTGCTCGACCATGTGGCCCAGACCCGTGGCGTGGCCGGCTTCAAGGGTGGCGACATGATCGCCAACGAGGACTTCTGGGACATCAAGAGCGATGTGCTGATTCCCGCAGCCCTGGAAGGCCAGATCACGGCCGAGCGCGCCCAGCGCATCCAGACCCGCCTGGTGCTGGAAGGCGCCAATGGCCCGACCACGCCCGATGGCGAGGCCGTGCTGGCCGACCGTGGCATCACCGTCGTACCCGACGTGATCGCCAACGCCGGCGGCGTGACCGTGTCCTATTTCGAGTGGGTGCAGGACTTCTCGTCCTTCTTCTGGACCGAGGATGAGATCAACGTCCGCCTGGACAAGATCATGATCGGCGCCTTCAAGCACATCTGGGAGACGGGCGAGCAGCACAAGATCCCGTTGCGCACCGCCGCCTTCACGGTCGCCTGCACGCGGGTGCTGCAGGCGCGCGAAGAGCGCGGTCTGTATCCGTAAAGCCCGGCCGCCCCGGCAAAGACGCCGCCAGCCGCCGCAAGGCCTGGCGGCTTTTCATTTCTACAAATAGGGCACAGGTAGGTACGTAGGCACAATTCGGTCACCCCGGATGGACAGCCCGTGCCAGGCAGGCACATTGCTGCAAGCGCTGTCATGACCCCCGAAATGCCCGAATCCCTTCCGACCGGCCTGGGCCGACGCCAACTGCTGCGCGGCGCGGTCGCTTCGGCCATGCCCGTGCTGGGCCTGCCCGCCGTGGCCGCCTCAGGCCCGCTCATCGTCGGCGGCCTGCCCGTCACCTGCAATCTGACCCTGCCCGTGGCCTGCTCGGCGCGCGCCGCCACCAACAAGGCCGGCGGCAGCTCGGCCTTCCAGTTCGAGTACAGCAAGTACAACGGCTGGCCTGAGATCAAGGAATCGCTGATGACGGGCGGCATCCAGGCTGCCTACATGCTGGCGCCCCTGGTCATGGACCTGGCCGACAAGAAGATCCCGGTCAAGATCGTGTCGCTGGGCCACCGCTCGGGTGCCGTCATCATGGTGCGCACCGACTCGCCCTACAAGAAGTTCAAGGACCTGACGGGCAAGCGCATCGCCATCCCGAGCCGCTTCGCGGTGGACTTCCTGTTCCTGCGCAAGATGCTGGC
>CBHWBD010000087.1:0-19512 GCA_966111775.1 uncultured Comamonadaceae bacterium
GCCAGGCGCTCGGCGGCGCGGGCCTGGTCGAGCTGGGCCCGGGTGACGGCCAGCTCCGGCAGGCGCCGACCCTTGTCGGCGTCCTGGGCCTGGGCGCGGGCGCTCTGGGCCCGCGCGCTGGCCTCCGCATCCGCCGCGATCTCCGGCGTCGCATCCAGCGCGAACAGCGCCTGGCCGGCCGCGACGGCCTCGCCCGAGCGCACGGCCAGGTCGGTGAGCCGGCCAGCCACCGGCGGCGCGATATAGACCAGCTCGGCCTCGGCGTAGCCCGTCCAGCCTTCGGGCGGCTTGTCGCTGCAGCCGGCGAGCAGGGCGGGGATGAGCAGCAGCACGGTTCGTTTCATGGTCGACTCCTCAGACGCCGCTGGCCAGGCCGAGCAGCGCCCATTCGATACGTCGTTGCAGCGCCGCGTCGGACAGCACTTCTTCATCGACCGCCGCCAGCAGCGCAACTGGCACGGCGGCTATGGACTTCATGCCACCGACGAGGATGAGTGGCGCGATGACGGCACCCATCAGGAAGGAGAAGCGCGTCAGCAGCGGTCGCGGCGGCAGTCGGTCCAGCGCCTGGGCCTCCTGCAGCAGGGCAAGCAGCACGCCCAGGTGGCGCGGCGCGTTGGCGCGCAGGAAGTCCTGCGCCACCGCCTGGCCGGCCTGGGCATCGGCCCAGACGCGCGCGATCAGCGGCCGGTGCTCACGCACGAAGCGCGCCACGCCCATCAGCGCTGCGGCCAGGCGCTCCATCACGTCGGCCTCGCCCTGGCTGTTCAGCGACAGCGCGCCGAACATGTCCTCGTAATGCCGCTGCAGCAGCGCGCGCAGGAAGGCGTCCTTGCTGCCGAAGTGGTAATGCACCATGGCCGGGTTGACGCCGGCCGCATCGGCCACGCGGCGCACCGACAGGCCGGCGCAGCCGAGCTCCGGATAGAGCGCGGCGCCGGCGGCGAGCAGGGCCTGATCCTGATCCTGGCTGGGGCGGGGCATGCCGGTGATTATTGGTCAAGTGTTCAGTAAACGGCAAGCTTGATCAAGCGCAGGTCGCCGTCCACGTCGGCGCCCTAGCATGACCGCTTGGTAAGGAGAGAAACCATGGACCTCGCGATCTGGATGCGCAGCTTCACCATCCGAACTCGCATGCGCGGTGCCATTGCGATGGTGCTGCTGATGTTTGCCGCCCTCGGCCTGGTCGGCCTGCTGGGGGGCCGCCAGCTGACGGCGCTCAACGCCGAGGCCTCGGCTCAGACGGCGCGCGAGCTGCAGCAGCTCACCGCCATCGGCCAGGCCTTGGCCGAAGTTCGGCAGCAGGAGGGCCTGCCGGATCGCCCGCGGGAGGCGCTGCTCGTGATCGAGCAGCGTACGCAGGCGCTGGTGGGTGCCCAGGAGCGGCGGACCCATGCGGCACAGGCCGAGGTCGCCACCGAGGTGCAGCGCACCGGCTGGCGCGCCCTGGGCGTGCTGGCCTTGGTGCTGGTGCTGGTGGTGCCGCTGACGCTGGTCAACTCTTCCACCATCACCACGCCGATGCGCTATGCCTGCACGGTGGCGCAGTCCATCGCGGGCGGTGACCTGAACAACGACATCCGCATCGCGGGCCGCGACGAGGCCACCGACCTGCTGCGTGCCCTGGATGCGATGCAGGCCAGCCTGCGGGGGCTGGTCAGCCAGGTCAAGACCTCGGCGTTCAGCATCGAGACGGCCAGCGACGAGGTGGCCGCGGGCAATCACGACCTCAGCCAGCGCACCGAGCGCACGGCCACCAGCCTGCAGCGCACGACCAACTCCATGGACGAGCTGACCCAGGGCGTTCGCCACGGCGCCGATGCGGCGGGCAAGGCGCGTGAGCTGGCTGCCGGAGCCGCCGAGGTGGCGCAGCGCGGGGGCCAGGAGGTCTCCGAGGTCGTTGCCACCATGGACGAGATCAATGCCAGCTCGCGCCGCATCGGCGACATCGTCGGGCTGATCGACAGCATCGCCTTCCAGACCAACATCCTGGCCCTGAATGCCGCCGTCGAGGCGGCGCGCGCGGGCGAGCAGGGCCGTGGCTTCGCCGTCGTCGCCAGCGAGGTGCGCATGCTGGCACAGCGCAGCGCGGAGGCGGCGCGCGAGATCAAGTCGCTGATCACCGCCAGCGTCGAGCGCACCGAGACCGGGACACGGCTGGTGCAGCACGCCGGCGCGACGATGCAGGAGATCGTCGACAACGTGCAGAAGGTCAGCGACATGATCGGCGAGGTCGCCGCCGGCGCGGCCGACCAGAGCGCCCGCATCGGCCAGATCAATGGCGCCGTCAGCCAGCTCGACGACATGACGCAGCAGAACGCCGCGTTGGTCGAGCAGTCCGCCGCTGCGGCCGACAGCCTCAAGCAGCAGTTGCAGCTGCTGACCGGGGCGGTCGCGCAGTTCAGGCTGGATGGCAATTCTCACTAACGACCTGGCTGGGCGGTCCGCCTAGACTGCCTGCATCACGGGCAGTCCGGGAAGCGGATGCATGGCGGGTTGGAAGCTGAGGCGCCGAGCCGGCGGACTGGCGTTGGCCGTCCTGGCGCTGATCGTGGCGTGGGTTGCGGTGGAAGGGCCAGCGGACGCGCCGACGCCGGATCGTGCCGCCGAGTCACCGGGGCGAGCGGCCCCTGTCGTGGAGGCCGCCAGCCCAGCCGACACGCACCCAGCCTCGAGCGACACGGGTGGCAAGGCCCCCCTGCCCCTGACGATTCCGGCGACGTACAGAGGACGTGACCTTGCCAGGGAGGTGCAGGATGCACTGGCGCAAGACACGCCGACAGCCGCACTGACGGCGGCGGAATTGATCGACCGTTGCCTGAAGGTCGACCGGCGCGTCACCGAGCTTTTAGAGGCCCAGAGCCAGCAGTCGTTCCAGGACGTGGTCGTGAAGAAGATGCTGGGGCTGTTCGGTCTGGACGAACGACGACTCATCGAGATCTCGCAGCAGGAGCAGCGCCACTGCCAGGGCCTGGATGCGCAGACACGCGCCATGCGGCCTGCGCTGCTGCAGAAGGCGCTGGATGGGGCTGTCGAGGGAGCCGCGCAGCGCTATCTGGAATGGCTGGTGGAAACACAAGGCGACAAGACCGACCCGGCTCAACTGCAGGTCTTGCGTCAGCGCATCCGTGAGGAAGCGGATGCCGGATCGATGGTTGCCATGTATGCGCTGGCCAGCGAGAAGCTGCCGCTGGCTGTGAGTGCCGAGGCCAGGCATTCCTACTTGCGGGCAACGGATCACATCGAGGAGAGCTGGGTGAAGGACGAGGCGATGGCGGGCTTCCTCAAGCCCGTGCTTGCCATGAGACAACTGTTGGGCGGTCGGGGGGCCGACCCCTCGTTGACGCCCGAGCAGTTGCAGGCCGCCGAGCAACAGGCGCTGCGCCTCTTCGAGGCTTACAGGCACCGCGAACTGGCGCGCCATCGGAGCGTCGGCTAAACCTGCCGCTCACAGGCGCCGATTTGTTCCGGATTGCGGGCGCATCAGTCAATGCCGCTGCACAGGGCGCCGAGATCAACCGGCGTCCGCAACAGCGGCGCCGACTCAGGCGCGGCGCCGTCGGCTTACGGCCAGTGCGGCGAAGCCCGTCCCCAGCAGCGCCAGGCTGGCCGGCTCGGGCAGCAGCCGCACGCCTTCGAGCGTGCCGTCGACCTGGGCGATGTCGCAGCTCCCGGGATCATTGGCGCTGCTGGAACAGAACTGGAAGGCGTGCAGATAGCCGGCCAGCAGCCGCGCATCGGGGCTGCCGGGCAGGGCGCCGCTGCTGAAGATGCCGAGATCGCCACTGCGCATGATGACGTTGAGGACCGACATGCCGCCCGCGTCGTTGAAGTCGCTCAGGCCGAAGGTCAGGCCGTCGACCAGGGGCGGCGCCGACGCATCGGGCGGCACCGCGTCGTTGCGAACGAAGAGGCTGCCGCCGGCCGCCGGGTTGAAGCCCGAGGTGAAGGGACCCAGGCCGCCGATCATGATGCTGAAGGTGATCGAGGCCGGGTTGTAGCGGTAGCGCCCACCGTTCTGGCCGAGAAAGTTGGCGCTGGTGTCGAAACCCACATCAATGGTGAAGGCGTCGCCCGCTGCAATGGGCGCGCCCACGGTCCCCGACACGGCATCGATATGCCCGCTGAACTGCCACAGGACCGGCATGGCGCCGGCCACCAGAGGAAAGGCGATCGCCACCACAGCGGCCGCGATTTGCGACTTGATCTTCATGCGGAATGTCCCCCGACGGGTTGGTTGCTCTTGTTGGAGCGCCTGTCTCGGCGTGGACGCCGCATGCAGACGGACCCGAACCGAGTGTCTGCCTGTGGGTTGCCTCCCACCACCTCGAAATGAAGGCCGGGCAATCCCTAGTTTTAAGTGGCCAATCGCTATACTCTTTGCACAGCGCCGATTTGTTCCGGATTGCGGGCGCTCAATAAATGCCGCTAAACAGGGCTCCGAGATCAACCGGCGTCCGCAACAGTGGCGCCGGTTTTGTTTTTCTGGAGAGGGCCATGACAGGCCGTAGCGTCGGCGACGTATCGCCGCAGAGTTTCCACTTCGACGAGCCGCTGCCGCTGCGCAGCGGCACCAGCTTCGGGCCTTACGACCTGATGGTCGAGACCTATGGCGAGCTGAATGCCGAGCGCAGCAATGCGGTGCTGGTCTGCCATGCGCTGAACGCCAGCCACCATGTCGCCGGCACCCTGGCCGGCCAGGCCAAGAGCGAGGGCTGGTGGGACAACCTCATCGGCCCGGGCAAGGCCCTGGACACCGACAAGTTCTTCGTCATCGGCGTCAACAACCTCGGCTCCTGCTTCGGCTCCACCGGGCCCATGCATGTCAACCCGGCCACCGGTCGGGCCTGGGGCGCGGACTTCCCGGTCGTCACGGTGCAGGACTGGGTGGACGCCCAGGCCCGTGTCGTCGAGCGCTTCGGCATCCTGAAGCTGGCGGCCGTGCTGGGGGGATCGCTCGGCGGCATGCAGGCCCTGGACTGGGCGCTGCGCTATCCCGAGCGCGTGGCCCATTGCATCGCCATCGCGACGGCGCCCAACCTGTCGGCGCAGAACATCGCCTTCAACGAGGTGGCGCGCCGCGCCATCGTCACCGATCCCGACTTCCACGGCGGCCACTTCTATGCCCATGGCGTGGTGCCCAAGCGCGGCCTGCGCGTGGCCCGCATGATCGGCCACATCACGTATCTGAGCGACGACGTGATGGCGGAGAAGTTCGGCCGCGAGCTCAAGGGCGGCGAACTGGGCTACAGCACCCAGGAGATCGAGTTCCAGATCGAGAGCTATCTGCGCTACCAGGGCGACAAGTTCAGCGACTACTTCGACGCCAACACCTATCTGCTGATCACGCGGGCCCTGGACTATTTCGATCCGGCCTCCGAGCATGGCGGCGACCTGACGCGGGCCTTCGCTTCCGCGCGCGCCAAGTTTCTGATTGCCAGCTTCACGACCGACTGGCGCTTCTCGCCGGCGCGTTCGCGCGAGATCGTCAAGGCCCTGCTCGACAACCGGCTGGACGTGTCCTATGCCGAGATCGATGCGCCGCATGGCCACGACGCCTTCCTGCTCGACGACCCGCGCTACCACGGCGTGCTGGGGGCCTATTTCGAGCGCATTGCCGGCAGCTTGTGCCCGGCCGCGCGGCCCTTGCAGATCAAGGGAGTGGCCGTATGAGCTTCGACCCCGCCATCGCGGCCCTGGTGCCGCCCGGCTCGCGCGTGCTCGACCTGGGCTGCGGCACCGGCGAGCTGCTGGAGCACCTCATCAAGCACAAGGGCTGCACGGGCTACGGTGTGGAACTGGATGACGCCAACCTGCTGGCCTGCGTGAAACGCGGCGTCAACGTCATCCAGCGCAACCTCGAAGAGGGCCTGTCCATCTTCGAGGACCAGAGCTTCGACGTCGTGCTGCAGCTCGAGACGCTGCAGCATCTGCGCAATGCCGAACAGATGCTCAAGGAGACGGCACGCGTCGGCAAGCTGGGCATCGTCAGCTTCCCCAACTTCGCCCACTGGCCCAACCGCCTGCAGGTGCTGTTCGGCCGCATGCCGGTGACGCGGGCCCTGCCCTACGAGTGGTACGACACGCCCAACATCCGCGTCGGCACCTTCGCCGACTTTGGCGTGCTGGCGCGCAAGAACCGCCTCAAGATCCTGGACAGCTTCGGCCTGCAGGACGGCGGCGTGGTGAGGTCGATGCCCAATCTGATGGCCAGCGTGGCGGTGTTCAAGTTCGAGCGCGAGTAGGGGGTTGAGCCTGTGGCCCGATGTCCGCATCGGGCGCCCGGTGCCGTCTGGACACGCAGCGCTCTTCAAGCCATGAGCCTGCCGTCTCGCAAGGTCTTGCGGCCGCCTGCGCAACCCTGGGGATGCGCGGCACCCAGCCTTGACCTCAGACTCCGGTCTCGATGCTCAACGCCGCCGAAATATCCCTGCTCAGCCGTCTCTTCGACGAGGCGCAGCGCCACTCGGGCGCCGAGCTGGAATCGTGGCTGGCCGCGCGGTCGGAGGCCGAGCGCGGCGTGCTGCCGCAGCTGCGCGGCATGCTCGAGCGCCAGCAGCGCGCGCAGGGCGAGTCCACGGCTTATCGACTGCCCAACCTCGAGGCGCTCCAGCCCGACGCCGCGCACGCCGGCGAGCGCGTCGGCCCCTACCGCCTGCTGCGCGAACTCGGGCGCGGCGGCATGGGCGAAGTCTGGCTCGCCGAGCGCGTGGACGGTGCTTTCGAGCGCCAGGTGGCGCTCAAGCTGCCTCACCTGGCCTGGGGCTCGACGCTGTCGATGCGGCTCAAGCGTGAAGGCGTGATCGCTGCGCAGCTGGATCATCCCCACATCGCGCGTCTCTACGACGCCGGCAGCGACGAACGGGGCCGACCCTTCATCGCCATGGCCTATATCCAGGGCCAGGCCATCGACAGCTGGTGCCAGGCCCACGATGCCGATCTGCGCCAGCGCATGCAGCTGGCGGCCCAGGTGGCACGCGCCGTGGCCTATGCGCATGGCCGCCTCATCGTCCATCGCGACCTCAAGCCGGCCAACATCCTGGTGGACGCTGACGGCCAGGCCCATCTGCTCGACTTCGGCATCGCCAAGCTGCTGGACGCCACCGAACCGGGGCTCACCGTCGATGCCACCCATGCCCACACGCCGCGCTATGCCGCGCCGGAGCAGCGCGCCGGCCGTCCCATCACCGTGGCCACCGATGTCTATGCCCTGGGCCTGATCCTCTTCGAGCTGTTGACCGACGGCTTGCCCCCGGTCGATGGCGAAGCGCCGCTGGCCAGCACCGCGGCCCAAGATCCCGTTCGCCGCCGCAGCCTGCGCGGCGAGATCGACGCCGTCCTCGCCAAGGCCCTGGCGCTCGACCCCGAGGCCCGCTATTCCAGCGCCGAAGCCTTCGCCGACGACCTGGAGCGTCATCTCGCCGGCAAGAGCGTGCGGGCGCGACCTGACGGCGCGCTCACGCGGCTGCGCAAGCTGGTGTGGCGCAACAAGCTCGCCTCGGGAGCGCTGGCGACGGCGGTGGTCGCCCTGGTGGGCGGCGGCTCGGCCGCGCTGCTGCAACACCGCCAGGCGCGGCAGGAGGCCGAACGGGCGCGCGTGGTGACCCAGTTCGTGGCGGAGATGTTCAGGCTCAATGCCGGTGCGCGCAGTGCCGTCAAGCTGTCCGCGGTGCCCGATGTGGTGCCCGAGCAGTTCGTCGATACACCGGCCCAGCTCATCGAAAGCCGTTTTGCCGACCAGCCGGCGCTGCAGGCCGAGTTGCTCGGCGCCGTTGCGCGGCTGTATGTCGATCTGCGGGTGGGCGAGCAGGCCTACGAGTTCGCCGAGCGCCAGATCGCGGCGCTGCGCCGCATCGGGGCTCCGCGCGAGGTGCAGGCGGAGGCCTTGCTCAACGCCGCCCAGGCGCGTGACATCCAATCCCGCCCGCTGGACGCCATCCAGCTCGCCCGGCAGGCACTGGCGCTGATCGATGCCCACAGCCGCCAGGGTTTCCTGGGCCGCACCCTGCTCGCGAATTTCCACTCCACGGCCGGCCAGGAGGAGGTGTCGCGAGCCTTGCGTGGCGAGTTGGAGGCCGAGAGTGCCCCCTACCTGGCGGCGCCCAGCATGGCCGGCGTGCACTTCCTCAACCTGCGCGCCAATGCCTTGATCGGCAGCGGCGCCTACGAGGAAGGCCTGCGGGTGCGCGATGAGGCGGCGCGCATGGCCCAGCTGGTGCAGGGCGAATCCTCGCCCACGGCGATCTTTCAGCGCATCGGCATGGCCGTCGGACTGGTCGGGCGGGATCGCATCGACGAGGCCTTCCGCAACTACCAGATCGCCATCACGGCGCTGGATCGCGGCGGCGACGCGGCGCGCCTGCACCTGGCCTCCTTCGCCGCTCACTTCTGGGAACGTGTGGCCTACCACCAAGGCCGGTCCTTTGCTGAAATCGACCAGGCGATGACAGGCTTCCTGGCCTTGATCGACCACTGGGGCGACAAGGTGGTGCCCAAGGTCCGGGCCCAGACCCAGCTCGCGCGGGCCAGCGCCCTGTGTGCCCATGGCGACCTGAACCAGGGTGTGCCCTTGCTCAACCAGGCGGTGCCGGTGCTGCGCCAGTCCAACCTGGCCGTCCGCGAGGCCTATCTCCTTGCCGAATATCAGGCCCGTGCGGCCATGCGAACCGGCCGTCACGCCGAGGCCGATGCCCACTGGGCCGAAGTTCTCAGTTTGCGTGAAGGCTTCCAGGCCGGCACGGCGGCCTACGCCTCGCTGGACTGGCAGATGGCCGCCCTCAACAAGCAGATGGCGGGCGACGTGGCCGGCGCACAAGCCGTCCTCGACAAGGCCCCGACGCAGCTCAAGCCGCTGATCGGCGGCGCCCTCGATCCCGGCTTCTACAACCGTGTCCTGCCGCTGACCCGACTGCGCCTGCGCCTGGCCCAGGGCGACGCGGCGGGTACGCTCGCGGGCCTGGCCGCGCTGGGGGTGTCGGGAGGCCTGCCCGCTCAGCCCCAGCGCGGCGAGGTCGACACGGATGCCGCGCTCGCCGCCTTGCCGGGCGAAGCCCACTGTGCGGCCGGACAGCCCCGGCTGGGCCTGACGCTCCTCAACACCAGGATCGACCGCCAGGCCGAGCGGTCGTCGCCCCTCGACCCTGGCCTGGCCCGCGTGCGCAGCGTGGCAGCCCTGTGCGCTCTCCAGGTCGGAGAGCGGGCCCAGGCGCGTGTGTGGCGCGACGAAGCCCGCCAGGCCTTCAGGGACCAGCCCGGTGTCAGCCCCTGGTACCGGTTGCCGCTGGCCGAGCTGGAGCGCCGGCTGCGCTGAGGCCCCGGGCCGTCAGTGCCGCGGCCCTGGCCAGGGCAGGACCTTGGTGACGAGCCAGGGCGGCTGCACCTGGTCGGCCTGCAGCGCCGCGTTGATGGCGCTCAGGCGGTGCTCCTGGTCGGACGCGACGAGCAGCGGCGACAACCCGTTCACCGGCGGCAGGAACTGCAGCTTGGACGGGAAGTTGAACAGCGTCGCGTCGCCTGCGATGACCTGGCGCGAACCGTCGCGGACGTCGATGCGCACGATGCGCAGTTGCAGGGAGTCGGCCGCGTAGAGGGCCGGGTCGCCCGGCTGGAAACGGTCGAAGGCCAGGCCGTGCAGCGTCTCGGACGTCAGGCCCGGTGCGCGCAGCGACACGGGCCGGATGTCCTGGGCCCGCGCGGCCGGGCTGCGCGTTGTGTCGGTCAGCGAGGCCATGGGCACACGGTAGACACCGCCGTGGCAGGTGGTGGAGAAATACAGCTGGCCGCCGCGCTCGGCCAGGCCGACGACGCCGGGCGCGAAGTTGCCGGCCGTCGTGAAGGGCAGGCCGCCGACCGTCGTCGGCGTGAAGGCGCAGGGGGCCAGCGTTGCTATGGGCTGGCCGTCGGACGGGAAGAGGCCGGGCGCAATCGAGCCGTCGGGCTTGATGACCCACAGCGCGCCGACGATGGATTCCGACACGATGTAGTGGCCGTTCGAGGCCACCTCCACGTCCTCGGCGAAGACCAGCGGGAAGCCGTCGAAGCGCACGATGCGCGTCAGCGTGGCCTGCAGCTTCAGCGTGTGCGGGTTGTAGCTCACGCTGTAGTCGTAGACGCGCGGCACCGCGGGCGTCGTCGGGCTGGGGAAGCCGCCGGAGTCCAGCACCACGACATGGCCCTCGTGCGGCACGCGCAGCGAGAAGGGCAGCAGCCAGCCGCCGGGAGGCGCCGGCAACTGGCCCAGCTGCTGGCCGCTGAAACGGTCCAGCACGGCCACCATGGCGCTCAGCGGCTGGGTGACGAAGACGAGGCGGCTGTCGCCAGCCGCGGCGGACACGAGGCTGTCGCGGCGCGCATAGGCCTGGGCCAGGCCGCGCGGGCCGAAGACGACATCCGGCACCGGGGACTTGGCGTCGGACTGGGCCAGCTGTGCTTCCTGATCGTCGGGCTGGGCCTGGCCGGTGCTTGCGCACAGCGCGAGAAGCAGGGCAGTGAGCAGGTGGATTCGCTGCATGGAAGTCTCTCCTCAAGGATGGCCGCGGCGGCGTTGCAGGCGCAGGCCCGCGAGCAAGCCGCCCGCGAGCAGCAGCGTCCAGGTCTGGGGCTCGGGCACGCTGCTGGCGACGTAGAAGTCGTAGCTCACCGGGATGACGATGCTGATGCCGAGCAGGGAGGCGCTGGCGCGTTGGCCGACCATGCAGGCCAGGCTCTCGCACAGAGGGTCGGGAGAAGTCGTCAGGTGATAGCTGCCGATCACTGCTTCCGAAAGGGTCAGATCCAGGCCGCCCTGGGGCGTCAAGACCCAGGCCCCGCCGGGCGCGCCCACCTGCAGCTCATTCGCCAGGCCCGCGGGGGTGGCCTGCAGAGGACCCGAAGAGGCGCTGGCGTGCTGGCTGCTGCCGTCGGTGACATCCAGGCGGTGCTGGCCCGACGAAACGGTCAGTTGTGAGTCGGCTGGCGCGGTCAACAGGCTGCCGCTGCGGATGTAGGTGGCGCCGGCACCCAGGCTGGCGCGCAGATAGGTCTGGCCCGACAGCTGGAGCAGTTGCGGCGGGCCGAAGTCGAGGTGAACCGTGATGGGACCCAAGGCACTCTTGCCGGCAGGCGGATGCAGGCTCAGGACCATGGGTTCGCCCTGGCCGGTACCGCCGGTGAATGTCCACTGGCCGTCGTCGCCGATGGAGGGCAAGGGCCAGCTGATGCCGCCCATGCCGACCGACCAGGCACCGTCCGGCATCTGGCCGCTGTCCCAGCTGATGCTGACACCGGGGCCGTCCAGCTTGCGGATGTCTGCAAGGCCGGCCGTGCAGATGAGCAGCGGCGCAAGCAGCCCGACGAGGCTGCGAAACAGGCGTGGACGCATGGCGAACTTCTCCTGAGGAGCGGGGAGGACCCGCGGGTTGGAAAGGGGACGGATCAGCGCGGCTTGAGGATCTCGGCCAGCCGGTCCGGCATGCCGTCGACGCGTTCCAGCCGCGGGTAGCGCGGGCCGCTGCGTTCGCTGAAGCTGAGCAGGCGGTAGTCGTCGCCGCGCTTGACCCACCACTCCATCGCCGTGCCGCTGTCGCGAGCGTCCTTCAGCGCGGCCTCGGCGCGCTCGGGGGTGTAGGCGCGGCGCTGCACGGCCAGCAGCTGGTCGCCCTGCACCAGGCCCTGGCGGAAGGCCGGCGAGTCCCAGGCGACCTGCTGCAGCTTGCCATCGCTGGCGACGACGGCGCCGACCGAATACAGCATGGAGAAGACCGGCTTCTTGGGGTTGAGCGAGGCAAGGTCGAGGGGGCTGCGCTGGTCGGCATAGGCCAGGCGCCAGCCGGTGCGCTCCAGGCCCGTGGTGTCGGCGGTGTCGGCGCGACGCAGGCCGTCCAGGCGCTCGCGCAGCAGGGCCCGCCAGTCCAGCGGCAGGACCTTGTTCAGCACGGCGACGACGTCGTCGAAACCATAGGGGCGGGGCTGGCGCTCGCCGGGGCGGGCGGCGAAGAAGGCGCGCGCGAAATCGTCCAGCGAGCGCCGGCCCTCGCTGCGTTCGCGGATCAGCGCGTCGATGTCCAGCCACAGGCGCAGGGCGGACTCGGCGTAGTAGTCCGTGCGGCCGGACCAGTCCGGCCAGGGCAGGTCCTCGGGCAGGGGCAGGGCGGGGTCATGCACCGTGTCCTGCAGCGGGCGCCAGCGGCGGCGCGGCTGCTGGGCATACCAGGCCGCGGTGTGGGCGAAGATGCGCTGCACCTGGGGGACGGTGATCATGCCGCTGCGCGCGGCCAGCACCGAGCCCCAGTACTGGGTCTGGCCTTCGTAGACCCACAGCAGTTCGTTGGTCGTCGGCGTGTTGAGGTTGTCGCGCAGCAGGCCGGCAGGGCGCAGCAGCTTGCCGTTCCAGGCGTGCACGAACTCGTGGGCGACGAGACTGCGCACGCGTTCGGCGGCGGCCCAGTCGTCCAGGAAGTTGCCGGGCAGCTGCATCTCGCTGGACTCGTGATGCTCGACGCCGTCGATGGGCGAGGCCTCGGCGTTGGCCAGCAGCATGTCGTAGTGGCGCCAGGGACGCGCGCCGAACAGCGCGTCGGCCTGGCGCACCAGCTGGCGCAGGGCCTCGATCTGCGTGTCGCTGATGGCGATGCGGGCGGGCTCGTCGCCGAACAGATGCAGGGCCACCGGTTGCGGCGTGCCCGGCGGATCGAGCTCGATGCGGCGATGGAAGGCGCCGGCATAGACCGGCGAGTCCATCAGCGTGTCCAGGGCCTCGGGCTCGAAGGCGATCCAGCCCGGCTCGGGGCTTTCAGCGCTGGCGCGCAGCGCGCTGCCCCAGCCCCAGCCCTCGGGCAGGCGCAGGCGGGTGCGCACGCGGGACTCGGCCATGGGCCGCCCGGCCGGGTAGAGCAGCAGGGCGGGCCAGTTCAGGCCGACGCAGTCGCGGCCATGCAGCCAGTTGTTGGCGCCGTCGCCCAGCCATTGGTAGCGCACGTCCACCGTGGCAGCGCCGGCGGGCACGTTGACGTCGAAGGCTTGTGGTTGGTCGGGCGCGCGTTGCCAGGCCAGCGGGCGACCATCCTGGGTGATGCTGAGGCCGGCGATCTGGCTGACGCGCCCGACCGGCCCGTGGTAGCCGGGCAGCCACAGTGGATGCAGCAGGCGCAGCCGCCCGGGCCGGGCAGGCAGCACGAGGTGGACCTGGACGACGCCCTGGCCGGTGTTGCTGGCGTCGACATGCGCCGTGATCGATTCCTGGGCCTGGGCCTGAGCCTGCGGCGCTAGGCCGGCGCCGCCGAGGATGAGCAGCAGCAGGAAGAAGAACGCCCGATGGAGCAGCATGGCAACCTCTTGAGGTGGATGCTGGATCGGACGCAGCCCGCCGCCGGAAGCGGACAGGCTCGAGAGAGATTTCCGGCGCGCGGCGGGGGCGCGCCGGGTTCAGGCGGGATCAGCCGGCTTTCTTGTGGCCCTTCTTGGCGGCCTTCTTGTGCTTGGCCTTGGTCTTCTTGGCCGCCGTCTTGGCATGCACGCCGCTGCTGACCTGGCTGGTCTTGTGATGCGTGGGCACGCGCGCCTCGGCGGCGGGGGCGGCAATGGCGAGGGCCGTGACGAGGGCGGTGAGCAGGGTCTTCATCTTCGATCTCCAGAAACAAAAACGGATGCGGCGAGCGTAACGGAGCCGGCTTGCCTGGGGCTGTGGATGCCAACCTGTTGTTGCCCTGGGTCAAACAGGCGGCCCTAGTAGGCCCTAGTTGCCCTTGCGGATCATGGCGCCGTCGTCCGTGCGTTCGTCCTCCTTGAACACCCCTTCCCAGCGGTCGCCGGTGGGCCAGAAGAAGACGCCGTCGCCGTGCTTCAGGCCTCGTGACCAGGCGCCTTCGTAACGCTCGCCGCTCTTCCAGGCGTATTTGCCCTGGCCATGGGCCTTGCCGGCCTCGAACTGGCCTTCGTAGACGTCGCCGTTGGGAAACACCATGCGGCCCCCGCCCTGGGGCAGGCCGGCGGCCATCTGGCCTTCGTACTGGTTGCCGTTGGCGAAGCGCATCTTGCCCACGCCCTGGGGCTTGTCGTCGACCCAGTCACCCTCGTAGCGCTGGCCGCTCATCCAGACATAGCTGCCCTTGCCGTGCGGCAGGCCCTGGCGCAGCTGGCCGCTGTAGACGTCGCCCGAGGCATAGGTCAGCTTGCCCTCGCCCTCGGGCTGACCGTCCATCACCAGGCCCTCGTAGTGGTTGCCGTTGGCGAAGCTCATCACGCCGCGGCCGGCAGGGCGGTCGGCCGACCACTCGCCCTTGTAGCGCTGGCCACCGGCCCAGCGGATCTCGCCTATGCCCTCGCGCCGGCTGTGCGTCAGCGGGCCCTCGTAGACGTCGCCGTTCTTCCACTCGACGCGGCCCGTGCCGCTGACGGTGTCGTCGTTCTCGCGCACGAACTGGCCGACATAGTGCGTGTCGCCTGCCGTGCGATCGAAAAGCTTGGGCTCGGGCGCGGGCGCCGCCGCGGTGGCGATGGGCGTGATCGGCGTGGCGGCTGCCTGGCGCAGCGGCACGGTGGCGGGCACCGGCGCGGCGGCGGCGGGCTTGGCCGTGGGGGCCGCGGCCGCTGCGGTCGCCGCGCCCGGCTTGGGCGCCGCCGCAACGACGGGCGCCGGCGCCGGCGCGCCGGGCAGGGGCGTGGACACCCAGGGCGTGCCGCGCTCACGGGCCAGGGCCTGGGCATTGTTCAGCGCCAGCTCCTGGGCGCTGCCCTTGCAGGCCCGCGCGGTGTCGCGCCACAGCGTCTCGCCGATCTGGCTCTGGGTCTGGCGCTCGGCCAGGGGCAGGGCGGCGCCACTGTTGCGCAGCTTGGTGGAGAACTCGCGAGCCTGCTCGAAGGGCGGGGCGCAGAACTCGGCGTTGTGACCGTCGATCTCGCTCTGCTCGCGGCGACGTTGGGCGGTCTGCTGCTGGCTGCCGCTGCACTGTTCGGCGGCCAGCTCCCACATGCCCTCGGCCTTGCGGTAGAGGCTGGCGGCATCGGGGAAGCGGCGCTCGCCGAAGGCCGCGCGGGCCAGTTCCTGCAGGGCGGCGGCCTCCCGGTGGGCGGTCTCGCACTGGCTGCCGGCCTGCAGCTTCTCGGCCAGCGCGTCGCGGCTTTTCTGGCTGTCGGCCAGGTTGCGCTGGGCACGCTCGCGGGCGCGGCCGTCACAGGTGGCAATCGCCGCCCCCCATTCGGCCACCGCCTCGTCGTAGAGCTTGACCAGGGCCTGCAGCGGCTGGTTCTGCGACTGGGCCGTGGCGGCGCGCAGGTCGGAGGACAGGGCGCGGCTGGTCAGCTGGGCGCAACTGGGCGGTGGCGGGGGCGGCGCAGGCACGGGCTCGGACGCAGCGGGCTCTGGCGCCGAGGCGGCGGTTTCGGGGGGCGTCTGGGCCTGGGCCCAGGCTGCCGTCAGCAGCAGCAACAGGGTCGTCGCGCGCTTCATTTTTTAGCGCCCGACTCGGCGGGCAACTCCAGCATGGCGTCGACGAGGCCGCGCGAGAAGCGGTTGGAACCGGGGTCGTCGGGGCTGTCGAAGCTGAAGCTGGTCTTGGCCGAGGCCAGCGGCATGGCACCGATCTCCGCGCGCAGGGCCTCGGGCCGGAAGCCGCCCAGGATGGCGGTGATCTCGCCCTCGAAGCCCCTCGCGGCGGCAACCTTGTTCAGCGCGCTGAGGCGGTCGGCGTCGAACACGAAGGCGTTCATGGCCAGGCTGCGCTCGACGAGCTTCTGGTGCAGGGTGAAGCCCGCCAGCGGTGGCGCGCCCAGGGCGGCCATGCGCGCGAAGGCCCAGGCGTCGGCGCGCTCGAAGGCGGTGGCGGCGATGCGCGAGATGCCCGACAGCGAGCCGCGGTTGGCGGCGGCAGCCTGCATCACGTTGACGACCTGCTGGCGCGTCAGCTGCTGGGCGGCGTCGACGAGGCCGTCGCGGATCTTCTGCGCGGCCAGGGCCTTGCCCTGCTCGATGAGCTGCTGCTTGAGGACCTCGCTGGCCACGTTGGCCGCCGCGTTCTTGGCCGCGCTGATGGCCGCGTCCGCCGCCATGGCCGCCGCCTTCACGCCCGAGGCCAGGGTGGCCAGGTTATAGAGGGTGCCGGCGATCTTGATGGCGTAGTGGTAGGTCTTCATGCGGGCCCCGCCCTCTTCGGACAGGCCCTGGGTCCACAGCACCAGCCACAGCGCCTCGTCGGGCGTGAGCTCGGCCTGGGTCACCTCCAGCGGGTGCAGGCTGAGCAGCCAGTGGTAGTCCTGCAGCTCGGGCGTGTTGGGCGGCGCAAAGCGGGTGTAGCCGCGACAGACCTCGAAGGGCCGGATCTGCACCGGCTTGCCGGCGGCGGTGCCGACCTGGAAGGGCTTGCCGTTGTCGCGCGCCTCGGCCAGCCACTCCAGCAGCTTCTCGCCGTCGTCGCTGCTCTGGCCGGCCACGTGGTTGATGCGTGTGCCCATGGGCAGGGGCGAGTCCTGGGTGATGGCGATGACGGTCAGCCGCTCGTCCACCTGCAGGGCGCGCGCCCAGGCGACGCGGTCGTCGCTGCTCCAGCCGGCGCTGGTGGCCACGGCGAAGGGCAGCTCCCACTGCTTGTCACACTCCCTGTCCTTCAGCGCGGCGCTGCGGGCGATGGCCGGGCGGATCAGGCGCTCACCGGCGCCATAGGCACGCATGCCGGCCAGCAGGGTCTCGTCGACCTTGCGGCCATCGTCCACCGTGAACTTGGGGCCGGAGGCGCAGCCGGTGAGCAGCGCAAGCAGAACAATCAGCAACAGGCGCATTCGGAGGAGCCTAAGCGCTCCCCGTGACGCCCGTCGCCCGTAGTTCTACGTAAGCGCGTGATGCCTTGCCCACAAGCCTAAACTGACGGGTCGCGCCACAAGCGCCAGGAGTACGCCATGAACGCACGTGACCCCCAACTGCCCCTGCAAGCCGACGAGGCGACCGCCCTGGGTGCCTTCGCCGCAAGCGTCTGGGACGAGGAAATCGTCCCCGCACTGACCGACTACATCGCCATCCCCGCCAAGAGCCCGATGTTCGACGCCGACTGGGCGGCCCATGGCTATATCGACAAGGTGCTGACCCAGGCCGCCGCCTGGGTGGAAAGCAAGAAGGTCGCCGGCCTGAAGCTGGAGGTCATCCGCATCCCCGGCCGCACCCCGGTCATCTTCTTCGAGGTGCCGGCCACCAAGGCCGGTTGCGAGGACACCGTCGTCGTCTACGGCCACCTGGACAAGCAGCCCGAATTCAGTGGCTGGCGCAGCGACCTCGGCCCCTGGACGCCCAAGTACGAGAACGGCCTGCTCTATGGCCGCGGCGGCGCCGACGACGGTTATGCGGTCTATGCGTCCCTCACGGCCATCATGGCCCTGGACAAGCAGGGCATCCCGCGGCCGCGCTGTGTCGGCCTCATCGAGACCTGCGAGGAATCCGGCTCTTTCGACCTGCCGGCCTACCTCGATGTGCTCAAGCCCCGCCTGGGCAATGTGTCCCTGGTGGTCTGCCTGGACTCGGGCGCCGGCAACTACGACCAGCTCTGGCTGACGACCTCGCTGCGCGGCATGGTGTCGGGCGTGCTCAAGGTCGAGGTGCTGACCGAAGGCATCCACAGCGGCGACGCTTCGGGCGTCGTGCCTTCGTCCTTCCGCATCCTGCGTCAGGTGCTGGACCGCCTGGAAGACAGCAAGACCGGCCGCCTGCTGCCCGAGAGCTTCCACTGCGAGATCCCCGGCGCGCGCCTGGAGCAGGCGCAGCTGACGGCGGCCATCCTGAAGGAAGAGGTCTACAAGCGCATGCCCTGGGCCTGCGGCGCGGACGGCGGCCCGGTGCTGCCCGTGACGACCGACCCGGTCGAGGTGCTGCTGAACCGCACCTGGCGGCCGACGCTGTCGGTCGTGGGCGCCGACGGCTTCCCCGAGCTCAAGAACGCCGGCAATGTGCTGCGCCCCTACACGGCCTTCAAGCTCAGCCTGCGCCTGCCGCCGCTGATCGACGGCAATGCCGCCGCGCTGGAGCTGAAGAAGCTGCTGGAAGACAACGCGCCCTACAACGCCAAGGTCACTTTCACGCCCGATGGCCGGGCCGGCGCTTATGGCGCGACCGGCTGGAACACGCCCGAGCTGTCGCCGTGGCTCAGCCAGGCCCTCAACGACGCCAGCCAGGCGCATTTCGGCGCGCCGGTCGGCTATATCGGCCAGGGTGGCACCATCCCGCTGATGAGCATGCTGCAGAAGGGCTTCCCCAAGGCGCAGATGATGGTCTGCGGCGTGCTGGGCCCCAAGAGCAATGCCCACGGCCCCAATGAATTCCTGCACGTGCCCTATGGCAAGCGGCTGACGGCCGCGGTCGCCCAGGTCATGGCCGCTCATCCGTGACCCACCCCCTACGCGCTTCGCGCGCCCCCTCAAGGGGGCAACCCGCGCCGACCGGCAAAGCCGGATCGGCGGGGTTTGCTTGGGAAGGCACTCTTTTGCCACGCACAAAACCCAAGCCCTATTGCGCTAGCGCATGGACCAATTAAGAGCGATCAAGGTTTTTGTCCGCGTCATTGACGAGGGCAGCTTCGCCGCCGCGGCGCGGGCGCTGGACCTGGCGCCGGCCGTGGTCACGCGGCTGGTGGCCGAGCTGGAGGAGCACCTCGGCACGCGGCTGCTCAACCGCACGACGCGGCGGCTGTCGCTGACCGAGATCGGCGAGGCCTATCTCGAGCGGGCTCGGCGCATCCTGGCCGATGTGGACGAGGCGGCGGCCCTGGCGGCTTCGGCCACCCAGGAAGTGCGCGGCCTGCTGCGCATCCTGTGCCCGCCGGCCATCGCCGTGCACCAGCTGGCCAAGCACCTGCCCAAGTTCCATCGCGAATACCCGCTGGTGACGCTGGAGATCACCTCGCCCGGACCGGTCGAAACGGTGGACGACGCCTACGACCTGACCATCCTGGTCTCGCGTGCGCCGCTGGATGGCGACTTCATCGCCCGGCGCCTGGCGCGCAGCGAATTCATCATGTGCGCCTCGCCGGAATACCTCGACCAGCGCGGCCGTCCCCAGCATCCCAGCGAACTCAAGCTGCACGACGCGCTGCTGCCACCCACGCCGACGCTGATGCGCGGCCTGACGCTGCAGCGCGGCGACGGCAGCGAGGAAATCACCCTGCCCATCGTGCCCTCGCGCGCCGCGCTGTCCACGACGCACATGGACACCAACTACGCCGCCGCCCTGCATGGCCTGGGCGTGGCCGGTTTGCCCAGCTTCATGGTGGAAGACGCGCTGCTGGAGCAGGCCCTGGAGCGGGTCATGCCGCAGTGGAGCCTGTTCAGCACGACGTTGTGGGCCGGCATGCCGACGCGCAAATACGTGCCGGCGCGCACCCGGGCCTTCCTCGATTTCCTGCTCGAGATCTTCGGCGGCGAGGACAAGGACCCGTGGCTGGTGGCGGCAGGGTGCGCCACCTGCCCCTAGGGCCTGTTGACGCTACGGCAACGGGTCGCGTTGTGGCCAGAAAGGCCGCAGGCACGACAGCAGACCGCAAGCTGGGTGTCGACCCAGCG